>JBGPDH010000092.1:0-12758 GCA_041482195.1 Verrucomicrobiia bacterium | reverse complement strand
GCCAATGATTTTCTGGCGAAACCCTTTTCTTCCACAGAACTGCACGCGCGCATCAAAAACCTCGTGGAATCCCACGATTTTCAGCGCAACCTTTCCCAGAAAAACCGTGCGCTTTCCACCACCATCGAGCAACTCAAGGAAACGGAGTCGCAATTGGTGCAATCCGAAAAACTCGCCTCGCTGGGCCGCATGAGCGCGGGCATCATCCACGAAATCAACAACCCGTTGAACTTCGCCACCACGGGCCTTTTTGCCCTGCGCAACAAATGCAAACAACTCACGCCGCAGGCGCGTCGCGAATATGAGGAAATCCTGAGTGATATCGAGGAGGGCATGAAACGGGTGCGCAACATTGTATCCGATTTGCGCATGTTCACCCACCCCGAAGCCGGACCCTCCGAACCGGTGGATGTCGCCGATGCGGTCAACACGTCCTTGCGGTTTCTTGCCGGTGAGTGGAAGGACAAGGTCCGGGTGGAATTAAAAATTGTTCCGGGCCAGACCGTGCAGGCCAACCGGAATAAATTGATTCACGTTCTGGTGAATTTGCTGCAGAATTCGCTGGACGCGATGCGACAAAAGAAATTTGAGAATGAAGCGCCGGCCATTTCGATCCAGGGCCGTACGGAGGGCGACCGCAGCTTCATCATCGTGCGGGACAACGGGCCCGGCATCGAGCGAAAGCATCTGGACAAGATTTTCGATCCGTTTTTCACCACCAAGGATGTCGGCGAGGGCATGGGCCTGGGCTTGAGCATCTGCCATCGCATTGTCAAGGGATTCGACGGGCACATCTCGGTCGAGACCGAGGTCGGCCGGTTTTGTCAATTCACCCTGGATTTTCCCGCGAAGGCCAAACCATCGGTCGAACCTGAAATTGAACATGGAGAACCTGTACGATTATAAAAAATTTGCGATCCTTTACGTGGACGATGAAGAGAAGTCGCTGACCAACTTCACGCGCGCCTTTGGGGAGCAGTTCCGTATCATGACGGCAACGACCGCGCAGGGCGGCCTCAAACTGCTGGAGGAACACGCCGATGAAATCGGGTTGTTGATGACCGACCAGCGGATGCCCGGCGAAAAAGGGGTATGGCTGCTGGAACGCGCGCGGCAATTCCGTCCGCGGGTCATCCGTGTGCTGGTCACGGCCTTTGCCGACATGGACGCTGCCATCGCTGCCGTCAACAGCGGTGCAATTTACAAATATGTTTCCAAACCGTGGGACCCGCCCCAGCTGGAACAAACTCTGAAGCGCGGGCTGGAATTTTTCATCGTGCAGTCCGAACGCGACCAGTTGCTGCGTGAAAAAATGTCCGTCCTGCACAACATGTTGATTGCCGACCGCATTGTCAGCCTGGGACTGCTGGCCGCCGGATTGAGTCATCACATCCGCAATTCGCTGGTGGCCGTGAAAACCTTTCTGGATCTCGCGCCGGTCAAAATGAACGAGGAAAAGACGGATTTGCAGGGACTGCGCAATCCCGATTTCTGGAAGGATTACCACCAAAACGTCCAGTCGCAGATCGAAAAAATCAACGCCCTGCTTAAGGACCTGTGGACGGCGTCGTCCAATCCCTCGGCGCCATTTACCGACCAGGTTTCCTTGCACCAGATCGTCGGCGACACCATTCGTTCCTTTAAAGAATCGTATGCCGCCCGGCGAATTGAAATTGAAAGCCGGATACCGGACGACCTTCCCTTGTTGCGCGTCGACAAACCGAAATTCAGCCGGTTATTCGAGCTGTTGCTGAAGGAAGAACTGGCCATGCTGCCGGCCGGCAGCCGGGTCACGTTGAACGCGAAATTGTCGGACGGCCTGTCGCCGGGCATTGTCGTTCAAATCAACGACAACGGTCCGGGATTGCCGGAGGAGGCGTTGCGGGCGGTATTCGACCCGTTTGTGGTCCGCAGCCAGACGCCATCCGAATATGGTATCCATCTGATGGCTTGCTTCTTCATTGTGCACCATCATGGTGGAAAAATTGAAGCCCGGACCCAGCCCGGCCAGGGCACGACCTTCACGCTCCACTTGCCGCTCCAGGCCGAACCTGTCGTGGCCTCGACCACGGATACGGATTTTCTCAGGAAGGCCCTGCTCAATGAGAATTTGTGGGAAAAACTGCTTAGTTCGGCCTGATTTTCCGCCCGTCCACCCGGGTTTTCCCCGTTCCCGGCAAGATTAGATTGACCTTTCGGTTCAATTTGTGGATTATGATAATCAGTGACTGGAATTGAGCGTCGCCGTCACTGGCTCAGAGCACAATGAAAACCATTTTGGTGTTGTCTCCTCATCCAGACTTCGCCGAAGTGATTCAGGCGGGTCTGAACCCGGAATCTTATCGCATCGTTCATCGCATTGGAGTGGAGGAAGCCGAGCCGCTGTTAACGCATGGACTGGTTCGGGCCTGCATTCTGGATGTGGATCTCATTGGCGTTCAAGGAGTCTGGGTGATTGAGCGGCTCCGCCGACGTGACGGTAAATGTCCCATCATTGCCTATAGCGCAGACAGTCAGTCGGAATGGGAAGAGGAAGCTTTCCTCAACGGTGTTACCCATGTGCTCACCAAACCGGTTCGTGCCCGTTTACTCAATTCACTGTTGGACCGCCTCTGGTCGGCACCCTCCTACCTGCAACCGCGCGCCGCACAACCCGCCGCGCCGACATCGGTGTTGCCGCCTGGCGCCTTTTCACGCCCGACGGAGCCGTTCTCGGGCCGCTTTGCTAATACCTCACAAACCCTGAGCGTACTCCGCGATTTTTCGTCCATCCTCACGCATTCCCTGAATGCCGAGGCCATGCTCAAACAGTTCCTGTTGTTCCTGCGCGAAATTTTCAGTGTGAACCGCGCCGCCATTTTTTTGAACCGCCCGGTCTTGCCACTGGGCGAATCGGGGTCGATGGGCCGGAACCATGGATTGCGCGCCACCGCCGCCATCGGGCTTTCGTCGAGTTTGCTCGATAATTTTGAACTATCCCTCGAGGCCGGCATCGGTGGGCAACTGGTGCGGCTGGGCCGAATTCTCCGTCACGACAGTGATGAGGCCCGCGCCGACACCGAGGCGCAAAAGGAATTCGAATTACTCGGCACCCAGGTCGCCGTACCCGTGCTCGACCGCGAAACCGTCGTGGGCGTCGCCGTTTTCGACGGCCGCGTCACCGGTGAACCACTGGTCAACACCGAGCTGGAACTGATTTTCCACTTGCTCGAACAGGTCGGCCTGGCCTTGCGTAATATCTGGCTACATGACCAGCTGGCCGGCAATCACGAGATGATGACGGATGTCTTGCGCGAGCTCAGCAGCGCCTGTGTCGTCGTAGGGCGAGACCTCCGGGTGCTTCACGCCAACAAGGCCGCCCGCCGCCATTTTGGCCACAAAAACCGTCGGACCGGTGAACTGGAATTCAGCGATTTGCCGCAGGTGCTCGGCTCGAAGATTTATCAGGTCCTGCACACGGGTGCCGCGATGGGGCCGTTCCGTTATGAGCCGGAAAACTCGCCGGGCACCGTTTACAGTGTTCACGTCGTGCCGTTTCAGCGCGGGAATTCCACCGTGCCGGTTTCCGCCCTGCTGACAGCGGAAGATCTCACGCAGAGCGAGCAATTGCGCCATTTGGAAGTGGAGGCCGCCAATCTTCGCCTCATCAAAGCCATGGCCGACCGGCTGGCACATGAAATCGGCAACGCCATGGTGCCGCTCTCCACTCATCAGCAGCTGCTCGGTGAAAAATTCCGGGACGCGGAATTCCGCAAATCGCTCGATTTCGCGATGGCCGACGGCGTCAAGCGGGTCTCCCGTCTGCTTAATCAAATGCGGTTTCTGGCGCGGGAGAGCGAGCCGGAACCGCAGGCTTTCCCAGTCGAACAACTCATCGAGGAAGCCTACCAGGAGGCGCGCAAGCATCAACCGACCGAAAAGGCCCAGTTGCTCTACGAGAATGGCGGTAAACCCATCGTCATTACCGGTGACCGCGCCGCCTTGAAACACGCGCTGGCGGAAATCATGCTGAACGCCCTGCAGGCCAATCCCCGGGAACCTAAAATCGGCGTAAAACTCCACACCAACCCCAATCACACCGGCGGGCGTGAGCTGGAGATCGAGGTGCAGGACAACGGCACGGGATTTACCACCGAAACGGCGCAGAAAGTGCCTTCACCCTTTTTCACCACACGAAACGTCGGCCTGGGCCTGGGCCTGACCGTAAGCCGGAAAATCATCGAGACGCACCACGGCAAACTGGAAATCGTTCCGCCCCAAGCCGGCCAGCACGGCACCGTACGCGTCCTGCTGCCGATTGACTCCCACAGCACTATGGCTGCGTAAGCGAGTGGTCGGCCGGGTGCCCGGCTTCCACCCAGGGCAGCTGGTGCAACGTGATGGCCTGGTCGCAGTTGTAGGTGGCACGTATGCCCCGTGCCGTGGCCCCGCCCTCGGTGGGATCATCCCAAACCATAAACCACGTCCATCGCGGTTGCTCCTTTAGAACTTCCGGCGAGGGCACGGTGCCGACTTCCGCCAGCGCGATGGGCTTGTCTTTGGCCACCGCGAGCAGCTGCTCGTACTGATTTTTCGCAAAGTTGGTGTGGTAGATGTCCGTGCCCAAAACGTCCACGACCTCATCCCCGGGATAACACGTGTCGTAAGAATCCACATTCGGCGGCGTCGCTTCGTTCGCGCCATAAACCCAGAGCAGATTGTTCAGTTTGTGGAAATTCACGAACCGCTCGAAAAGCATCCGGTACAATTGTTTGTAACCGTCCGGCCCCGGTCGTTTGCCCCACCAGAACCAGCCGCCGTTCATTTCGTGATAGGGCCGCCAGAGCACCGGCACGTGTGCGTCCCGCAACTGTTTGAGATACCAGGCGATAACGTCCACCTGCGATTTCCAGCGTTCGTTGATCTCCGTTCCCGGTGTAATCAAATCGTGCCATTGCTCATCGGTCAGCTTGCCCTGAATGGAATCCTTGAACTTTACCGGCTCATCCTCAATCGGTCGCACCGCGTGCCACATGAGCACAATGATGTAACCTTCGCGATATTTCTGGATTGCTTCATCCACGATCTGCTGGCGGAAATTGATGCCGTCCCAGGTGCCGGGCGAATCGAAACCGAAGTCCATCCCGAATACTGCCGGAAAATTTCCACCGGCACGTTGGGCCTCGATCAGGCGCGCCGAGCGCAACAACGGCACGGCATGCTGGCCGGTCAACGTATGATTGCCGGATATATGGTAGAGATATTGCAACAATTGCACCGCCTCCGGCGATGCATTGGGCGTGACTGGTTTCACGGAAGCCGGAGCCGGGTCGTCCGCAAAAAGCGTGGAGGGAGCTGCCGTACAGAAAAATCCGAGCACAAGCCCCGCGGCAAGATGTTTGAGGTTCATGGTTTGGACATTAGACTTCCGTCTTCTCCTGAGTCAACGCCTTTTCCCGACATACGCTTGCCATCTACAATGCTTGAAGGCGGTATCCGGGTGGGTGTAACGGCCCGAGTCAATCACTGGCTTCGGAAAACAGGTTATTTTCCTTCCACCCCTTTCAAGTAGGCCAGGATCAGTTCGGGCAAATCACGGCTGTAACCGCCTTCCAAAACACTGAACATGGGCACGCTGAGCGATCTCAACGATTGGCCGAGCCAATAAAAATCCTCGGGCTCCAATGAACCATTGCCGATCGGATCACGCACATAAGCATCAAAGCCGGCGGATACGGCGATAAGATCGGGACGGAAGTCTTTCAGGTTCTCCAGCGCCCGGGCCAGTGTGGCCCGATACGTTTCGCGCAGCGCGCCCGGCAGAACGGGATAATTGAAGCAATTTTTGCCGACATTCGCAGCGCCGGTGCCGGGATAAAAAGGATACAGGTGGATGGAAAAGAACGCGATACCGGGCTGGTTTAGCAGAATGGCTTCCGTACCGTTTCCGTGATGCACGTCGAAGTCGAAAACTGCAACGCGTTTCACACCGGTTACCACAGCGTCCAGCGCGGCTATGGCAATATTGTTCAAATAACAAAAACCCATGGCCGACTCGCGCATGGCATGGTGGCCGGGGGGACGCATAAGACTGAAAACCTTTTCGCCATTGCGGGCGGCTTTCAAGGCGTCCAGCGCCGCGGCGGCAGACGCGTGCGCATAATTGGAAATGTTTTCGTAATACGGCGTGTCCCCATCAAAGTCCTCGGGAATTTTCAGACGGCCGAGCAGCTCGAGTGTGTGTGCGCGCAAAATTTGTTCTTCGTTCACTTCGCCCGGCGCAGCCCAGACGAGCGGCAGTTCAACTTGCTGTTTCAAACTGGCAATCGTGGCGGTAATCCGCCGGGGATTTTCGGGATGACCATAGCTGGAGTAACGGGCGCAGCGTTCGTCCGTGATGATTTTCACAACAGAAATTAAGCACGAACGGGCGTGAATGAACACCAATTATTGGATTTTACACGCCGGATGTCTTTGGCATTTTGATTCCGTGATAACGAATACCACCGCCACCCGGATAGCCGCCGTCGCCGGCTTCCTGGCCGTGGCGCTGGGCGCGTTCGGCGCTCATGCCTTGAAGACCATCCTGGCGCAAAAGGGTACGGCGTCGATTTGGGAAACGGCGGTTTTTTACCATTTCATTCACGCCGTAATGCTGTTTGTGCTGGCGGAACGAAAACCATTGGCCACCGGACCGTGGTGGTGTTTCCTGGCGGGCATTGTGATTTTTTCCGGCTCACTTTATCTGTTGGCGGTAACCGGAGCGCACTGGCTGGGTGCCGTTACACCGGTTGGAGGCGCGAGTTTCCTGGCCGGATGGTTCTGGCTGGCCTTCGCGGCCACGCGTTCGAATCCCTGGTGAAGTGTAACTAACGCTTCTTTACAATGAGATCGGATGGGGACATTCGTCGTCCTCCTCGTGCTCGTAATCAAAACTTTTCGAGAACGAGGACGATCAGGATGAATTGTAAAGCTGATACTGTTACAGCATACTAGTCGAGCCGATGTAATAACGATCCGATATTCCGCGCCACCTGATGACCCATGAAGCAGTTCCGGGGTAGCATCTCCGGGTCAGGCAGCCCTGAAAGCCTTCGGAGTTGGGCGGGGGCGTAACCTGACGCCTGCACCGTAGCGCAGGCTTTCCGGCCTGCGAGTTCGGGCGACTTTCCAGTCGCCCGAACCACGGGGCTAGAATGTCCCGTAAACCCGCAGACTTGGAAGTGCGCGCTACGATCCCGTGGAATTATGGTGAGAGTACCAAGTTGCGCCCGTCGGGCCGTATCTCAAATTGTCAAACCGTCGGGCTTCAGGTAATTGTTGGGAGCGTCTCTTGGGCCCATAGCTCAGCGGTCAGAGCAGGCGACTCATAATCGCTTGGTCGCAGGTTCAAATCCTGCTGGGCCCACCACTTCCTGTGAGTGCAGCCTTTGCTGGAAGGGGCAGCGAGGCCATAATGGGTGTAATTTTATGTTAGACAACGAGTTCAGCTCAGCTTATGGTCACTTCGTGAGAAAGGATAGGCTGACCCTGGCGCAGGATAGACTGAATAGCCAGACGCCTACTAACTGCTAGACCACTTAGCACGTCATGCGCACTCGACGCATTATCAAAGTTGCAGTCATCGTAGTAGCGGCATTACTCGTCGTTGCGTTCGCATTCACGCGCTCATCATTCCGCGACCCGCGCACCCGAATCGAGCACGAGCATGGGCTTCATTTGCCTGCTTCCGCTTCCTCGTTTGAGTGCCGCGGCGACGCGGCGAGAGGCTTCCTCGACCGAGGCGCTGCTTCCTCGTTCACCATTGCCTCAAATGATGTGGCTGTTTTCATTTCGCAGCTCAAGATTCATCCCGGCCTTACCACTTTCATCCCCGGCAATTCGCAGTATCAGCTTCATGCGGTTTGGCGCACCGGCACACCGACGGCAACATACAGTTGCGACTCGCCGGTAGGAGATTGGTTGCATGTTGAGGTCTGGCCGGTGGATGATAAGCGAGTTGGCATTTGTCTTTACACAGATTGGAATTGAGATGAGAAAGATGTGGTCTAATATGAGGATAGACTGAACGGCAGCTTCAGAAACAAAACCAAGCAGTTGACGAACTTCGAGAAAGGCAAGATCGCGGCCCAACTCGGAAAACCTTCGCGACCGCTCCAACCGCCGAGCTATGCGTCTATGAACTTGAAAAATCCTACACGCTGTGAAAGGGGAACCCGTCCTTAACCACCGGTTTGGCGCGAATTTCATTGCGACCGGGCGTCCAAGTTGTTTTGTTTCCTCGCGCGTGAACATCACGAATCTGAATCCCGACACGGACATCGGGGCCAGTGGCTGGCTCGTGGCAGTGGACAACCACCGGCTCCTGCTCGATGCGGGCATGCATCCCAAGCGCGAGGGCCGCGCCGGTTTGCCCATGTTCAACAAGGCGGGAGGCGGCGACCTCGATGCCATCGTGATTTCACATTGCCATCACGATCACGTCGGCGCATTGCCGGTCGCGGCGCGTCATTTCCCCAGGGCCCATGTGTTGATGACGGAGCTGAGTTATTTCATCGTCGAACGCGTGTTGCACAATTCGGTAAACGTGATGGTGCGTCAGCGCGACGAATTGGGCATCCGCGAATACCCGCTTTATACGCATGACGAGGTGGACGATCTCGCGCCGCAGTTCCAGGGTTTCAAGTACAACCGGCAAATCGAATGGGCCGCGTTTCAAAAATCGCGCGCCGGCCTGCCTTCACCCACGCTGGAATTTTTTGACGCCGGTCACACCCTCGGTTCGGCCGGCGTGCTGATTCGCGGCAGAAAAGAAACGCTTTTTTATACCGGTGACGTTTGTTTCCATGATCAGACCATTCTGCGGGCGGCGCGGTTTGAAGACGTGAAGGCCGACGTGATGATAATGGAAACCACTCGCGGCAACCGCGTTACCCCTCCCGGATTTTCCCGCGAAAACGAAATCGAACGGCTGGTCGTGGCGATTCACCAGGCGCTCAAACGCAAGGGATGTGTGTTGATTCCGTCGTTTGCGCTGGGTCGCACCCAGGAAATGCTGGCGCTGCTGGCGTTGTTGATGCGCGCCGGGAAATTGAAGCCCCAGCCGGTGTACATCGGCGGGTTGGGACGCGTATTCACGGAAATCTACGACCTGGAGGCGCATCGCACCCATCGCCAACATACAAACCTCCAATTGCATGAGGCGTTGGAACTAATTGTCCTGGAAAAAGGCCAGGCGGAAAAAATGAAACTGGGCGGTGGACGGATTTTTGTCATTACGGCCGGGATGATGAGTGAGAACACCGCCGCCCATGACCTGGCGATGCGCATGATCGGGGACGAGCGCCAATCCATTTTCTTTGTCGGATACGCCGATCCGGACACCCCGGGCGGCCGGCTAAAGGCGGCCAAGCGCGGTGAAACCTTTGTGTTCAGCCCGAGTGCCGGACGGGTCACGCGTCATTGTGATCTACAGGATTTTGATTTGACGGCGCACGCAAACCGGGAGGATTTGCTGGATTTCGTGGGTCAGGTCTCACCGCGCGCGATTTTGCTCGGGCACGGCAGCGACGATTCGCGGGCATGGTTCGAGGACCAGATCCGGGAGCGCCACCCGAAAATCAAGGTCATCCAGACACAGCCCGGCAGTCCGGTGACGGTTTGATTCCTAACCGTGTCCGCTGACAATATTGCCCAGGTTGAAAATCGGCAGGTACATGCAGACGACCATTGATCCGATCAGCAATCCCAGGAAGACAATCAGGATCGGTTCGAGCAAGGACATCAGGCCCGAAAGCATGGCTTCAACTTCCTCGTCGAGAAAGTTGGCAACGCGTTCAAGCATGTTGTCAATATTGCCGGTTTGCTCACCGGCGCTAACCATGCGGACAACCATGGCGGGGAAAATGGGATGTTTGCTCAAGGCATTCGCGATCCCTTCGCCTCGTTCAATATCGCCAGCCGAACTTTTAATGGCTTTTTCCATGACGGTGTTGCCGACGGTTTGAGAAACAATCTGCAACACTTCGAGAATAGGCACACCGCTGCGGATGAGGGAGGCCAGAGTACGGGTAAAACGAACAAGGCAGATTTTATGCGCAATCGGTCCAAAAACCGGCATTTTGATGCGATTTCGGTCCCAGAAGTCACGACCGGTCTTGGTTTTAAGAAAGTACATCCAGGCATAAACCAACGCCCCCAAGGCCATCAGGACGAAGAGAAGGTAATGGCCCACAAAATCGCTCAAAGTAATCAGAATCTGGGTGGGTGCCGGCAATTTGGCGCCAAAGCTTGAGTAAACGTCCTTAAACACGGGGACTACCTTCACCAACAGGAAGATGGTGATGCCGATGGCCACCGTACTGACTACGAGTGGATACATCATTGCGGATTTGACTTTACGGCGGAGCCGGGCGCTGCTTTCCAGGTAAGTTGCCAGTCGAGCCAGAATTTCCGCCAGCAAACCACCCTTTTCACCCGCTGATACCATGGAAAAGTAAAGTTTGCTGAAGGTTTTAGGATGTTTTTGCAATGCCTCGGAGAAGCTTTCGCCGCTTTCCACCCGCGTACAAACGTCCCGAATCACGTCGCGCATGACTTTGCTGGTGGCCTGGTCAGCCAGCGCTTGCAGGGATTGCACAATGGCGATACCGGCATCAACCATCGTCGCCAATTGACGGGTGAATACCACCAGTTCGTTCAGCGAGACCTTCCCGCCCTTGGTTCTGCCCTTCTTGGAAATTCGCTCCTGAATGGAAACCACCAGTAGGTTGCGGTTTAACAAGGCGGCCACGGCGGCTTGTTCGGTGGCGGCTTCGACTGAACTGCGGATTTCGCGACCGCTGGCCGTCTCACGGGCGGTGTAAGAGAAAGATGACATATCAATTTGGTGGTAGAACGTGTTGCCTGTCAGATTGCATTGTTGCTATTCGTTTAATTCCAACGTTTCTCGGGGCCTTTCCAAAGCAGTCTTTATTCCAAGTTCACCATCGTTAATTGGTTCCAGCAAACACCTTTACCATGTCCAATTCCTGCCCAGAAACGGGTCAAAAAACCGGTTAAAACCGCAAGCTGCTTATTGTAAAAGTGTTGTGCGCCGGCGATTCCCCAAAAAAAATGTTGTCAAATGGCCAGTTTTTCCCTATTTTCAGCCACAATTGCACCATGCGGTGCCGGGGTAAACTGTCTTTTACCCTGAAGTGCACAGGCACAAGGCAGAAAACATCAACAAACAACATCGGAGGAACCAGATGAAGTTTAATAAATGGACAGTAAGTCTGGCGGCGATCGGGGTGGTCAGCCTCGCTTCGGCCGCTCGTGCAGACGAAAAAATGAACGCTGTGCAAACGGCGCTCTCCAATACCACCCTCAGTGGTTACGTCGATACCGCGGCAATTTGGAGGCCGAGTAGCGACGCGAAAAATGGTGGTGGCCCTAATATACCCGCCCAGGCTTTTTCGAAAAATGACGGGTTTTATCTGAATTCCGTTGATCTGGCGATTGATCATCCGGAGGACGAAAGCCCGTGGGCAGCCGGTTATCATGCTGAAGTTATGATGGGACCGGATGCGGTGCCAGGTCTAACTGGCTTCGGAACTGGCGGGACCGGAACTGCTGCAATTGGGACCTCGGGCGCAAGTATCCGCCAGGCCTATGTCACCTTGCGCACCCCTGTGGGCAATGGTTTGGACTGGAAAGTCGGTGTTTGGGACACCATTGTTGGTTATGAGTCCAATAGTGACCCGCTGAATCCCAACTACACGCGCTCTTATGGCTATACCATTGAGCCGACGACCCATACCGGTATTCTGGCCACTTATAAAATAAGTGATATGTTCACCGTTCAGGGTGGAATTGCTGACGATTCCAACGTAGCGGGAGCTCCAGTTGGCATCAATGGGGTTTCCTCGATCGAGTCTCAAAAGGCGTATATGGGTGACCTGCAGTTTACCGCACCGGACGATGCCGGCTTTATGAAAGGGGCTACCATAACCGCGGCGATCATTACCTATGCTGGTAATTCCACTGATGGCGCGGCAGGTCCGGGAGGAGACGGCAGCACCAGCTTCTATGTCGGCGGCACCATTCCAACCCCGGTGACGGCCCTCAAAGCGGGAGCGTGTTTTGATTACCTTGACCTCCACAATGGCGATACCACCGGTGGTGGCAGCAACGACAATGTTTGGAACGTTGCGGTCTACACCTCGTATCAAGCATCGGAGAAGCTGACACTTAACTTCCGCGGTGAATTTCTGAACACCGAGGGGTTGACAGCCGCTGATGCCACTTCCATTTTCGGGGCCAACACCTCTGCAATCACCGCTACCACGGGTTACTCTGGAAACAAAGTGGAAGAACTTACAGCCACGGCCCAGTATAATCTTTGGGCGAACGTGATCAGCCGCCTGGAAGTCCGCTGGGATCATGCTGAACACAATCAGCCCTTTGGCGCCAACGATGCTGGCGCTCCTTACCGGGGAAACGACTTTCTCGTGGCTCTGAACATAATCTATCAGTTCTAATTTAAATCGGAACGTCACAGCCCCTTCCGCCAAAACCGGAAGGGGCTTTTTATTGGGTTTGCAGCTACAGACCACCCACTGCTCTAAAGCGGTTCAAGTAATACTGTGGCCGAGTGTGCTCAATCCCTGGTAGGGCGGCGCTGTGGGCGTTCTCACCACATAGGTAACACTTGTTCTCACGACATGGGTTACACTTTTGTTGGGTGGCGGAGTGTAGGCGAGCGTAGCGAGCCGCAATGACGCCATCCAACAAGGGTT
>JBGPDH010000091.1:0-12771 GCA_041482195.1 Verrucomicrobiia bacterium | reverse complement strand
GATCAATGAACTGGCGCGTCGCTTTGCCGTCGCCCTTCACGAGAAAGGTGATGACGCTCCCCGCACCGCGCATTTGCGCGCGGGCGATGCGATAATCCGGGTGCGATTTCAATCCCGGGTACCAGACGCGCTCGATCTTGGGATGTGATTCGAGAAAACGCGCTACTTCGAGACCGGATTGGTTGTGTTGGGCCATCCGCAGGCCGAACGTTTTGAGCCCGCGTTCGAGCAGGAAACAACTGAACGGTCCGGCCATGGACCCTATCATCCGCTGTAACTTGTTGAGTTCCTCCAACTGTTTATAGCCGCCGAGCGTGACGCCGGCCAGCAGGTCGTTGTGACCCCCGAGATATTTCGTCGCGGAATGGATGACGAGGTCCACACCCATGTCCAGCGGCCGGATGTTGTATGGCGTCGCCAGCGTGGCATCAATCATCGTCAGAATCTTGCGGCCTTGGGCCACCTTGACGATGGCCGGGATGTCCAGCACGCGCAAATACGGGTTTGTGGGTGATTCGGTGAAGATGATGTTGGTGTTCGGCCGGATGGCCTTGTTAATGGCCGCCGCAGTCGGCGCGACGAGGCTGGTTTGGATGCCGAATTTGGTGAGCAGTTTGGTGGCAAAATCGCGCGTCTGCCGGTAGCAATCGCTGGTAAAAATGATATGGCCGTGAGGTTTCATGTAGGCCATCAAGGTCATGACTACCGCGCTCATCCCGGTGGAGAAAATGATGGCCCGTTCGGCGCCTTCGATGGCCGCGAGCTTGCGCTCGGCTTCCTGTTGGGTCGGATTGCCGTACCGGCCGTATTCCTGTTCGCGGATGATGCGGCCTTCACCCTTGGCTTTCATGAACTCGACCACTTCGGTCATGTTGTCGAAGCTGAAGTTCGAGGTCTGGACGATGGGCGTGGAGACGGCGTGATGCGCCTTGCGCCGACGCGTGCGACCGTGAATGGCGAGAGTGGAAGTTCCCCAGGAACCGGGTTTGGCTGACTTAGGCATGGTGTTCGACTTTTCGGGCGAGCGCCTGGTTGAGCGCCTCTTTGACCGCGTCCAAACGCGCGGGCAGTTCAATCGGCCGGTTGGCGTAGCGGCAGGGGAAATCCAGTTCACTTTGGTGATACTTCACCTTCATCTCGACGAATTTCAGCCCGTGTGCGGTCGAAATCACAACGACGCGCTCGGATTTATCGATTTTGCCCGCCTTGAGCAGTTTGATGAGCGCGGCCAATGCGACGCCGGTGTGCGGGCAATTGAACATGCCGGTGCGGTCGCCCAACGCCGCCGCGTCAGTCAGTTCCTCCTCGGTGGCCTGCTCGACGATGCCGTTGAATTGTTTCAACGTGCGGACGGCTTTCTGGTAGCTCACGGGATTGCCGATTTGGATGGCGCTGGCGAGCGTCTTTTGCGCCTGGACCGGCTCAAACTCCTCGAAGTTGCGCTGGTAAGCACGGTAAAGCGGATTGGCACGTTCGGCCTGGGCCACCACGATGCGCGGCAATTTCTCAATCAGGCCGAGGTCCTTCATCATCATCAATCCTTTGCCGAGAGCGGAGACGTTGCCCAGATTGCCGCCGGGAATGATGATGACGTCGGGCGATTCCCAGTCGAATTGCTGGACGATTTCGATGCCCACGGTTTTCTGGCCTTCCACGCGCAATGAATTCATCGAGTTGGCCAGGTACAATGTTTCGTCCTTGGTCACTTCCTGAACCAGCCGCATGCAACCGTCGAAATCGGTGTCCAGGTAAAGGACCAGCGCACCGTTGGCGATGGGTTGCACGAGTTGGGCGATGGAAATTTTACCGCGCGGCAACAGTACGATGGATTGAATGCCGGCAGCGGCGCAATACGTTGCCAGCGCCGCCGAGGTGTCGCCGGTGGACGCGCACACGACTGCCTTAATGGGCGCGCCTTCGGAAATCATCTGTTTGACCTGGGACACCAGCACTGTCATGCCGAGGTCTTTGAATGAGCCGCTGTGGGTGTTGCCGCAGAGTTTGATCCAGAGATCGTCCACGCCGATCAATTTCCCGAAACGCTCGGCCCAGAACAGGTTGGTGCTGCCTTCGTACAGCGATACGACGTTGTTGTCGTTGATTTCCGGCAGAATCCATTCTTTCTTGCCCCAGACCCCTGAGCCGTACGGCCATAGGTTGCTTTTGTAACGGTCCTCGAACAGTTTCATCCAGCCCCGGGCGTCGCGGCGGGCGAGCGCCTTGAGCTCGTGCTGCACCTCCAGCAGCGAACCGCACCGGGTGCAGTGATAGACGATGGAATTCAGCTGATAGGTGGCGCCGCATTGCAGGTTGATGCATTGAAACCAGGCTCGGTATGACATCGTTCAGTTCTCCAGTGCTGCAGTTCTATTCGAGGAAACAGCGATACATGACATTATGATTCAAAATGTTCCGCGTCATGGCAATACAATTTAACTTATTCCTGACGACGGAAAGACACGGATTTCACGAATTAACACGAAGAAGAAGAAGCGAAGCCCTGTAAGAGCGAAAAATACCCTGGGCTGATTTCTTTCGCCCTTACAGGGCTTCGGTTTGCCTCCGTGAAAATCCGTGGAATCCGTGTCAAAAGACTCCGTGTGACTACTTCCACTCGCAGAGGCTCTCAACATGAGCTGCGGAGCCGTCGCGCAACCAGCCGTCGAGGTGTGCTTGATCCTTGAGTTGCTGTCCGCGGAGACGCGGCACGGCGATGAATTGACAATCAATTTCCGACAGCGCCGTCATGTCGGTCCACAATTTTTCGAATTGTGCCACCGGGAAAATGTCTTCCTGCCCATGGCCCCAGCGTTTTTTCACGTCCTTGAGCGTGACGTAGGTCGGCAGTTTCAATGCCAGCGCGCGCACGGCATCGGTCACCTTGCTCGCATCGGCCAGGTCGGCGCGGGTTAACTGAAATATGGCGAGGAGTTTGTCCACGTCAATCCAGCACGTGTTCGAATTGTAATACGACAGGGCAAATTCGTCTTCCTCGCGTGGCATGGCGAGGCCTTCGACCATGCGGGTCTTGCCGTTCACACGCGCGAGACCGCCGCCGCGATCTTCAATCCGTCGCGTGATGACTTCAAATGTCAGGCAACCGCCGAGTTGGAGGTGCAGGCCGAACGTGGCCGGGTCAACGTCCGCACCCACGGTGTCGATGTTGTGCAACAACAGGTGTTTCAATTGCGGGCGTTGTTCGAGCAGTTTGGCCAGCGTGCCGTTGCGGAGCAGGTTCGGGATTTCAAACCAATGACCGACCGGATGCAAGCATTGCAGCGGCACATTGTCGGTGTAATCGCTGCTTTCGCCGGCCTGCTGGGCCCAGCCGATGAGCGCGTGCCGCAGGCTGTCGCGGACTTTTTGCGCCTGTTCATCGAGGATTTGCTGCGGCAATTCCTCCCACATGAATCGCAGGTCGCGTTCCATGGGAATCAGGCGCAGGCCGACCGAGCGGCCTTCGGATAAAAACAGCGGGCCGGCGTAGCCGTAAAATTTTTCGCGTCCGAGAAATTCCTCGGTCGCCTGATGCGAAACGTAGCTGGTGGTGATGATGTGCGGCAGAGGATTCCCGGCCAGTTTCCCGATGCGCCGGCTTTTGGCCAGGTGCACTTCCAGAAAGGTGCGGTGCTGTCCGCCGAGCTTGCAGAACGGATGCAGCGCCTTGACCGTGCCGGCGCCCTGCGTCCAGCGGCTGCCCGCGCCGGCGGCGAGTGTGACCACGGCCACTTCACCGGCTTTCAGCGCCGTCAGCCCGGCGTCGCCATATTCCTTTGATAAACCGCGTGTGGCATCGAACACGTCGCCGTCGGTCACATCCTGGATTTGTGTGCTGACCGGCAGGCGATTTTGCACCAGCCCGATACGGCCGCCTTTGAGGTCGGCGCGGATTTGTTCGTGTTGCGTGCGGTCGAAACCGTACCGCTCGAGTAACGCCGGCAGCGAAGTTTCGCCTCCGTCATCGGTTTTCTGATGCGGCAGCAATCGGTCAAACAAGGTTTGCACCATGCCGCGCAACTCGGGCCGGGCGCGGCAGGCGGCGCCGAACTTGTCCAGTTCGGCACGTCGCAAGGGCGGGAGTTTGTAGGCCTCCTGCCGGAGCAACTGCGGCATGATGAGCGCGTAATAACCTTGCGGCAACAACGCCGACGGACCGTTCAGCAGGTCCGCCCAGGTGCCTTTTTCGTTGATGGCGAAGTCGTACACGACCGGTTCCATGGCAAAGGGCAGGGCGTGTTCCAGTTCCCGTTTGGTTTGCGACATCAACTCCTGCAACCGCGCCTGACCTTTGGCTTTATGCGCGGCGTCAAAGATGAAACCCATGCCGCCGCCGGACATGCCGCCGAGCATCCAGAAGCCGAGAAAGTTTTTGGCAAACTCACCTTGCACGCGCTGGATGAGGGTTTCGGTAAACAGGTTGGTGGCCCACGGAATGATGGTTTGGATCGGGCCGGAAAAATTCCGGGTGGTGGCACTGCCCAGGGCCGCGACGTCTTCCTGGCGCAAGGCGGAAAGGACTTCCTTCAGAATACCGAGCATGCTCAACCGCGCCTGCCACTCGGCGCCGGATCGCAGCAGGTATTTTTCCGTGACCATTTCCAGGATGGGCCCGACGTTCTGGGCCATGCCGCCGTGGACGAGCACGAGGCTGTCCTGCAATTTCCGGCGCGCGGCGGGCGAAGCTTCGGTGGCATCGAGGATGCGGTGTTGCGGCATCAACCGCCCACGGCTGACGCCAAGTTCCGGATCGCCTTCGGCCGCGAGCACGCCTTCGATGAGTTTGATCCCGGGCCAGACACCGCCGGAATCCTGCCAGCCACCGCCCGAGCCGCCCAGCCATTCGCCCAGAATCGCGCGCGCCAGCACCAGCCGGCGTTCGTCTTCCTCCAGGGCGCCCTGAAGCGAGGCCGCCTGGCCGGTCGCCCGCATGCACAGCGAAATCATCGAGGCCAGCAGGTTCGTGGACACCGCGAGGCGCGACCCTTTGGGAATGCCATTCACGCAACTGACCAGTTCCAGGCCGCGTCCCGTGCCCACCACGCGGGCCAGCAAATCCGCCAGGCTCTGGCCTGAACCTTCGACGCCCGGTGGCACAATCCCGCCGGCGATGACGGCGGCCTTGAGCAGGCCGAGATAATCTTTTGCGAAGTCGAACACGTCGGCGAGGCTGGTGATGTCCGCGGTGGCGCCGAGGTCCACGCTGGTCAGGCGCAACAACGGTTCGTCAATTACGCGCAAATATGTTTCCACCGGCGGCCGCGGACCGGCATCGCGTCCATGAACACCCAGGTCAATCGAAACATTCAGGACTTTGGCGCCTTCGGGGTAGTCCATGCCGAGGAAGAAGATATCGCTCCAGCCGCAATGGGTGAGGTCCATGCGCACCGGTGTGCATTCCCGGAGGATGGGATAGGTTCCATCGTTGCCGGGCTGCAACAGTTCCCGGCGGAGGCGCAGGGGATGATCGGCGGGATGGCCCATGCGGAACATCCATTGGTTGCCGCGCACGGAACGGACGCTGCCGCGGACCTGATTGGCCAGGGTTTGAATCGCCAGCCGGTAATACGTCACGGCCAGCGCGCTGGAAACAGGATCGGACGGGCCGTCGTGGTTTTGCACCTTCAGAAACACGGTGATGGCCTCCTCGAAACGGCGTTCCAGCAGGTGGGTATAACCATGGAAGGGAATTAAATTCCGCGTGCCGATGCCGGGTTTCAGCGGCAAATGAAACCGGTGAATGGCATACAGGAAAAGCAACGCCCGCACCCGTTCGTACAGGTTTTCACTGCGACGGCGGAACGTTTCGAGTTTGGTGCATTCGGCGAGCAATTCCGGCAAACCGGCGGCCTGGCAAAACGCGTCCAGCGATTGATTGCGCACCGCCGGGTCGGGCGAAGTGATGATTTGAACGAGTTTGCCGGGCATGGCCTAAATGCGGCGGGACGATGATGGGAAACATTCAACGCTCGATGGTGGCGATGGGAATGCCATTGGGTATTCGGTGCTGAATGTTGAATTTTGAATGTTCATGGAATCACAAAGGTTCCTTACGTCTGCGCCAGCAATTCGAGGAGCAGGGTGAGGACCTCGTCCCGGTCTTTGCTGTGCAGGGCCAGGGCCAATTGCGCCGTGAGCAGACCATATTGCACGCCGATGTCGTATCGGCGGCCCTGCAATTCGCAGGCGAGGTAGCGTTCGCTTTCGGCCATTTTGGCGAGGGCCTCGGCGAGATGCACGCCGCCGGCATCGCCCGCCTTGTCCACGAGCTGCTGTAACATGTCCATGACGCCGGGCGTCAATACGTGCATGCCGAAGAAACAGAGATAATGGCCGGCGCGCAAACCGGGCACGATGAGTTTTTGTTCGGCCACCGTGGGCGTCGGTTTTTCCAGCACGCGATCCACCTGATACAATCCCGCCCGGCCCGGCAGCCGCCGCGCGCCCACCGCGCCGTAGTAGGGCAGTTTGCTTTCATGCGTGGCCTGCACCGCGGAAACAGCGCACGCTTCGGCCGACGCAATCTCCAGCAATTGCCGGGCGCAGGAATTTTTGTCTTTGCTGAGGTACAGATGGTCGCCCACCAGCAGCAGGAAAGCTTCGTTGCCGGCAAACTGACGCGCACACGCCACGGCGTGGCCGTAACCGAGCGGGGCGCGCTGTTCAATGAATTGAACGCGATTGGCGTGGGGGCAGGCGGCGGCGGCAAAGGCGCCCTGGTCGGCGGGGTTAATCACCAGGCCAATTTCCTCGATGCCGGCCTGCAGCACTTCCTCCAACAAGATGGTGAGGGCCGATCGGGACTGGCCGTCGCGGTCCACTAATGTTTGCAGGGGCAGGTTCCGCTGATTGCGGCCCGCGGCCGTGATGACTGCTTTGCGAATTTTCACGGTTGGAACCCCGCTGGGGCAGGTGACGTTTTCTTCATGATGACTGACTGTGAGCATAGAGACCGCGCGGCGGCATTTCAAGCGCGCGCTGGCGGAACACAACCCGCCGTCACCCGGGCAAACCTTGAGATTTTGTCGACTGAACTTTTTACGTTGTGAACAGAGGCCGTTTACCCTCAATTACAGCGGATGGGAAAGTTCAAAATTCTCATTATTCTTGCGGTCTCCATTGTCGCAATTTTGGCGGTCTGTCTGGCAGTTTACGTTGTTGTTTCATCATTGGCCGACCGCCAGAGAGCAGAAACTTTCAATGATTCCGATTTAATTCCAGCGCGAGTCGTAGTCCCGGTTGAAAGCAACGCGTTCTGGACCCTGTTAAAAGGGACCAACGAACTGTATTGGCCCGAAGAGCTGAGTGATCGGCTGGACGATCTGAGTAACAATACCAACTGGGATGATTCCCTGGCTGCAGAGGTCCTGGAGAAGAACCGCAGTTGTTTAAGATTGTTTGACGAAGCCATGCGGCAGCCTTGTTTACTCGTCCCCGCACCCAACCCGTTCGTCCAGGAATATTCCTATTTGGCCGGATGGAGAGCCATCAGTCGCGTTGAAGCCATTCAGGTCGTCGCCTGGTTTCGTGTAGGAAAAGAAAGGGACGCCTGCGATTCCGCCTTCAAAATTATTGAATTTGGTCAGCGAGTGGAAAATTCCGGCGGGACGATCATTCATTTTCTGGTTGGCTCGGCCATTAAAACTGTCGGCGTTCGACACATCCAACAAATGATTCCGCAAACCGCACTTCCGGAAACGAACCTGGTCGGGTTGATTGACCGGCTGGACCAGTACAGGGCAAACAAGGAAGGCCTCACCAATACCTTTAAGGTGGAATATCAAATCAATCGTAAATTCCTGGACGACCTGGCCGGGGGGAAATATCAGGCGACCGTCTCCGAAACCAATCAAATGACGTTTTCCTTTTATGATAAATTGCTTTTCAGCCCGATGAAAACCAAAATGAAATTTGCCCGGGAAGATCGTGTTATGCGTGACAACATTTCAAAACCGTTTGACGAAATACTCTGGGCAGAGTTGCCCGTCGTGGAAACCAATACCCCGGTCTGGCGACGCCTGATCAGCGGTAACGCCCTGGGAGATATTCTTTTCGGGATGACGGAATATTCCTTCAAGCCTTTTGCCTCGCGAGTGAGTCAGGAGAATGTCGAGGTCACGGCGACCCAATTATTGGTGGCCCTGAAGCTTTACAAAATGCGGCACGGCCGGTTGCCGGAATCTCTTTCCGGATTGGTGCCGGAATTCTTTCCCCAGGTTCCGACTGACGAGTTTGACGGCAAACCGTTCCGTTATCTGCCCGCCCAGAAGCTGATTTACTCGGTTGGCCCGGATTTGAAGGATTCCGGCGGGGACGGGCGTCGGAAAAATTCTAAAGATTACGACCTGCCGTACGAAATCGAGTTTTGACCGGATCCATCGGCGGGATTGGACTTCGGGCAGGCGTTTTTGGCTTCGATGTTTCCCGGGTTCGGCGGTTCCGGTTGAAAGAAAGCCAAGAAAAGATTTGTAAGGGGTTGACGAAAGGGTGAATTTAGGATGTGAACGGAAAGAGTCTGATCCCGGCCATGAAAATCACCAAGATCCTGGTGGCGGAACACGTGGTGTTCCACAATTTGTTCGATCACATTGAACAGACCGTGCCGCGTCTCAAGACGCTGGCGGAGGTCAAATTGCTGGCGGCCACGCTGGAGGTGCTCATGCGCGCCCATGCCCGGACCGAAGACGAGCTGCTGGTGGAACCCCTGGAGCATTGCCTGGCGCAGATCGGACAGAGCGAGACGTTTCACGAGGAGCACGAGGAAATTGACGCCCGGCTGGCAGCGGTGCAAAAGGCGCGGGGTGCGAAGCCGGCGCGCGAACTGTTGCTGCGGGCGGTGCTGCGTGCACGCGAACATTTTGACAAGGAAGAACGGATTGTCTTTCCGCTGGCGGAACGGGTGATGAAGGCCCGGACGCTTTTCAGTCTGGGCGACGAATGGTTGAAACGGCGCGATGCGGTGCTCGAGCCGGCCGGCGCCTGACTTTGGGAAGCCGATCGGATCCGGAGAGGCGGTGACGCAACCACCAACCGATTCAGCACCTCTTACTTTGCCGGGAGAACCGTAGTCGAGGGGGCGAACAATAATTTCCATTGCCGTTGCCAGGCCAAAAACAGCAGCACGACGACCGCGAGCTGGGCGACCGTGGACGCCGTCAGATAGTTCAGGTCGTCAATCTCCGTGCCAGCGAGCGCAATCACCCCTGGTGCCAGAAATGACAGTTTGGCAAAGCCTTCATTGGAAAAGACCCCGGCCAGAACAAACGGGAGGAGGCATAACACGAAGAGCCACAACGCGACGAAGCCGACCGCGCGGCGCTGGAAACGCAGGCGGCAAAATTCCAACAGCAAGGAGAACATGAGGAAAAAGATCAGAAGGTTGGCGGCGGCCAACGCCCAGGCTGTGCCGTGGGCTTTGAAGGAAAAAGTGAACTGGCTTGCCGACACGACGGCGGCTACTCCGCTCAAGGCGAAAGCCAGCCACACGGCGCTGCGGGAAAAAGCCAACTGCAGGTTGCCCCGGCCGGTGCGCAAGGCTTCCACCCGCACGCGTTCCGGCATCGGACTGGCAAAGGCAAGAATCAAGACGCCGATGAGAATCGTTCCGCCATGCACGATGGCGAGCATGGGCGCACCAATCGCTTCAGTGCGAGGCGCCTGGGCGTCCAGCCGGTTTCCAAATTCGCCGTGCCAGATGCTCCAGACCAATGCCTGCTGGATTGCGACCAGCAGCGAAAAAATCGCGATGGCTTCCCAGCGCAGTAATAACGGTTGAAACGGATTCGCGGTTTTGCGCACGGCCGCGCGCCAGAAGAAAATCCCGATAACCAGCTGAATTCCCAGGCTCAAGGCGATGGGCGGCACCGGCATTCCAAAAAGTTGCGGCCAGGTGCTCCAATCCGAGTCCGGATGCTGCCCGGCGCTGAACAGATTTCCGATGCCGTAGATCGGCAATAGAAAGTTAATGATCGTGTACCGGGGGAACACGAACGAAAACATCTGCAGGAAAATGAGCGGCAAGAGCAGGATAAGGCCACTTTGCGGACGTTGGACAGCCATGCCGGCCAGCAGTGCCAGCAGGCCAAAGAACAGGGCCGCGCCGATAATCAGCGCCTGCGTTCCGAGCCACAGCGTGACTGGCAGTTTTGCCAGGAGGACCATGACCAGCCCGATCCCGGCGAGTACCAGGCCCATGTAAAATTCGCGCAAGGCCGCGCCCAGCCAGTAGCCGGTGACAATTTCCTCCGGTTTCAACGGTGTCAGCCGGTTGCTTTCCCACAAGCCGGCTTTGCGGTCGTCGGCCAGCACGCGCGAAATTTTGGCGAACCCGCCGATAATCAAAACCAGCACCTCCACGCCAATCACCCAGCCATAAAACAATTTGCCGGCTTCCCGGGATGAACGAAAATCGAAGTCCTGCGGCGCAGCCAGATAGGCAATCAGCCCGGACAATAAACTCAGGCCGACCAACGCCGCAATCAGCACCGCTGCCAGCACGCCGGCTCGGTGGATCAGTCGCTTCTGCGTCAAAAAAATTGGATTGTCGGCAAGGCTCACATTAATTCCCTGGCACCGGATTGCAGGAAGATTTGTTCCAGATCGTCGGTATTGTCGCGCCACTCGGTGACGCGCACCCCTTCGACCACCAGGGTTTTGAGCAGTCCATCGAGTGCATCGGGGTTGCCTTCAAATTCAAACGATGCGCCCTGGGCGTTGGCTTCGAGGTTTTTGACGCGTTCGCGCTTCAGGATTTGCAGGGCCAGGTCGTCGGCGTTGCGCCATTTTACAGACAGCTGGCGACGCCCCAGCTTTTGTCCCAGTTCGGCGATGGTCCCGGCCATGACCAGCCGGCCGCGTTCCATGATGGCGGCCTTGTTGCAGAAGCCGGACAACTCGGTGAGGATGTGCGAAGAAATCAATACCGTTTTCCCGATTTCCCGCAATTGGAGCATCAGTTTGCGCAGTTCGATACGGCCGAGCGGATCCAGTCCGCTGGCCGGTTCATCCAACAGGAGCACCTGGGGATCGGAGAGCAGGGTTTTGGCCAGTACCAGTCGCTGTTTCATGCCTCGCGATAGTTCCTCGCACAAGGCGGCGCGTTTTTCCGTGAGCCAGGTCAGTTCCAGGCAGTGCTCGATCCGTTTGGTGCGGTCGGGCACGTTATAAGCACGGGCGAAATGATCCAAAAATTCCGTGGCGGTGAGCTGGTCGTAAACGGGGCAAAAATCCGGCATGAAGCCCAGCCGGCGTTTCAACTCCTCCGGTTCGCGTGTGAGTTCATGCCCATCCACTCTTACCACGCCATGGGTGCATTCCTGCAGTCCGGAAACTGCGCGCATGGTGGTTGTCTTTCCCGCTCCATTGGGACCAATCAAACCGCAAACGTCACCGGTTTCAACAGTCAAGGAAAGATCATTGACCGCCACCACACCCGGAAAATCCACCCGCAGTTGTTCGATGGTGAGCGCCGGGCTGGGCATGCCGGGATTATCTTCTTTCCGAAAGGAAAAGCAAGCCAAGTGGCCGGCAGCCTGATTTCAACAAAGTGAGCCGGGCGCAGCGGTACGTTATCGACGTTCACTTTGCCTGGCGAGGAGGAAGAACGGCAATGCCGCCAGCTGGAGAAGAACTGAAAAAACAATCAAGCCCGGGAGGGATCGGTCGTACAACCAACCCATTCCCGCACTGCCCGCAAACCATGCCACTCCGAAAATGGTGTCGAAAACACCGAACGCCGTGCTGCGTTTGTCCGCCGGCACCACACCACTCAGCATCGCCTTGAGCAGGGAATCCTGCGCCCCCATGCCGATTCCCCACAGAACCATTCCGGTCAGCGCTAACCCGAATCCGCCCAGGAAAACGCACGGCGCAAAACCGGCGCCGAGGAAAAACGCCAGCACCACGATCGGCCGGCCGAAGTGATCGAGCAATTTTCCGAATACCAGCGCGGCCAGCGCGCTGGTCACCATGGCTGCAGAGTAAAAGACCGGCACGAGGCTTTGGCCGACCGATCCGGTTTTTTGAAAATGAAACGCAATCAACGAGAAGTCCGCGAAACCCGCCGCGATCAGAGCGCCGGCGATGACATAGAGCCAATAAATTCTGGAAAATCCCCTGGTTTGAAGTTTTGTCGGCGCGCGCGTTTCCAGTTCATGCGGGCGCGGGTACCGCATGCTGGCGAGGGCTACCGCACCCAGGCACAACAGTGCGGGAATCAAGAGCACGGCAAATGCTTTGTGGTAGCCGCCGTGGAAATACAAAATCGCTGCCATGAGCAGCGGGCCGATGGTGGCGCCGGTCTGGTCCAGAAATTCGTTCAACCCGAACGCCCAGCCATGGCCGATCCGGCTGCCGGCGTGGGACAACAGGGCGTCGGTGGATGGTTTGCGAATGGCGCGTCCGGTTCGCTCGGCGATCACCAGAACGGCCGCCGCCGGCCAGTTGCCTGCCAGCGCGAGCGCGGGAACGGCCAGCATATTGACGAAGTAACCGGCGAAAATGAAGACCCAGTATTTATGCGTTTTATCCGCGAAATAGCCGGTAACGGACCGGAACGCATAACCCATTAATTCGCCGAAGCCGGCGGTGAAGCCGATCACCGTCGCGCTGGCCCCGAGCGAACCGAGGAACGGTCCGATAATGCCGCGCGCGCCTTCGTAGGTCATGTCGGCGAACAACTGGACGACGCCGATGATGAGGACGAACCGCAGCGCTTGCTTTTTTGCGGCGGAATTTTCCGGCTCCATTTCGGGCCAGACGTTACGACGGTAGCGG
>JBGPDH010000090.1:0-12790 GCA_041482195.1 Verrucomicrobiia bacterium | reverse complement strand
GCGTAGCCAATTTATGATTTACGATTTGCGATTTTTTTAACCGCAGAGAACGCCCGTCCTCCGCAGCAGTTACTGCGGAGGGTGGACAGAGAACACTAAGTTGGGAGGATAGGCGTGCCGCCGACTAAATTTCAAGGACGGCAACTTACTGTCCCTCCTGGTAAATCTTTGTTTTCTTCTGTAACCGCTCAACAGAAGGCAACGAAGTGAACGAAGCTGCAGTATTATTAAATTGTTGCGGCTGAAGCTGCACGCAAAGCCGCGATGCGCCAGATCAGGGGACCGCCAGATTGAAAACCGGATGAGGATTAAGCTGGCTGTCTGCCGTTATTCGTCGGCGGCAGGACTTCCGGCTCGGTTTGCATGCGGGGATGCGGCTGGCCATTCATTTCATCCGTCCGGGCGGCTTTGGCATTTTCGACGATTTTGCGGTAGGTCGCCAGCGCCAGCAACGGCCAGGCATTGCGGTAAATGTCGTATTTCAGATAGAACACCTTGGGAAAACCGGTGCCGGTGGTTTCATGTTCCGTCCAGGAGCCATCCGGATTCTGGGTGCGCGTCAGGTATTCGATGCCACGTTTGAGGTGCGGATTATCCGGGTTGTCGAAGGCGCACAAGCCCATGACCGCCCACGCGGTTTGCGATGGCGTGCTCGGTCCACGGCCTTTAAAAACCGGGTCATCGTAGGTATTGCAGCGTTCACCCCAGCCGCCGTCCTCGTGCTGGACGCTTTCGAGCCATTGACGCGCCTTGAGCAGCCACGGTTCGTTCATGTCCAGGTCCAACGCACGCAGTCCGCGCAACACCTGCCAGGTGCCATAAATGTAATTCACGCCCCAGCGGCCGTACCACGAGCCGTCGGCTTCCTGGTGTTCGCGGATGTAATTCAGCGCCCGTTTCACCCGTGCATGGCTCACCCGGAAATGCTCGTAGCCCAGCAGTTCCAGGATGCGCGCGGTGATATCGGCGCATTCCGGGTCGAGCATGGCGTTATGGTCGGCGAAGGGGACCTTTTCAAGGATGTTCTTGGTGCAATCCTTGTCGAAGGAGGCCCAGCCGCCGTCTTTGCACTGGAACGTCAGCATCCAGTTCAGACCGCGCCGGAAACACTCATCACGTCGGCCCGGATGGTCGGTGGGAATTTTGCGCAGGGCGAGCAGCACCATGGCGGTGTCGTCCACGTCCGGGTTCCATTGGTTGTTGAATTCAAAGACCCAGCCGCTCGGTTCCACGCGCGTGGGATTTTTGTGGTACCAGTCGCCGCGGATACGGATTTCCCGGTCCATCAGCCAGGTGGCGGACTTCTTCAAGGCCGGATGATTTTCCGGAATCCCGGATTCATGGAGGCAAACCGCCACAATGGCCGTGTCCCATACCGGCGAGAAACACGGCTCGATGCGCACGCTGTCGGTCGTTTCGTGTTCCAGCTTCTTCAGTTCAAGCGTGGCGCGCACCACTTCCGGATGATCGTCCGGGTGGCCGAGCGCGTGGAGCGCGATGAGTGAATTGAGCATCGCCGGGAAAATGGCCGCCAAACCGTCGGAATGTTCGAAGCGTTCGAGCATCCATTGTTCGCACTTGCGCAGTGCGCGTTTGCGGAACGGATGGATTCTGTGCTCGGCGAACCACTCGGCGAACTTGTGCAGGCGGTCGAGCCAAAGGAAGAAATTCCGCCAGGACAATTTTTCCGGGTCGGGTGCGAGGGCGAGGTCGCGTTCGTGCAACCCTTCGGGATACAACTCGTCGAGGTCCACGTCAACCGGGCGGGTGGGTTTGAAATGGTTGATGATGGCGAGCGGGACGAGCATGGCGCGTGACCAGTTGCTCATATCCCAGAATTCCACGCCGAACCATTTGCCGATGAGGACCACCTCGCAGGGGATGGTCGGCACGTATTCCCACGAATGGAGCCCGAGCAACGCGAGGTACAGCTTGGAGAACGTGTTCATGCGCGGCACGCCACCAAGGTGCAAGGCCACTTCACGCGCGCGCAGCATCCGCGGGTCGGTTTCAGGCACGCCAGCCAGTTTGAGGGCGAGATACGCCTTGATGGTGGCGTTGACGTCTGACGGGCCGCCGTAATAGATGTTCCAGCCGCCGTCCGGCAACTGCATGGAGAAGATGTGGTTAACCGCCTTGCGCTGCCATTCGGGTTCGATTTTTCCGTGCCAATGGTGATAGGCCACCGTGTCGGACACAAGCGTGGAATCCACCATCAATTCGCCGTTCCAGTAACCCTCGGGCTTTTGCAGGCCCAAGAGATGCTCCTGCGACCGCAGAATCGCCGTCTCGATCTCCCTCTCAAATTCCGTTTGAATCCCGGCCGACCGAGGCGACTGCGTCGTCTGAACCCTTGATTCGCTTTCAGTCAACACACCGCTACTGTGAGGGTATAAGACGCGGCTGTAAAGACTTTAAGTCACAGGCATTTTCAGCAAATCGCATGATGCACCGCTGCGTTCATGGATCGGATAATGAGAGCATTTATAAGCGTTAAGACGCTTGTTCATTATTCCGCATTAAAGCCGGGCAATGACCTTATTTCATCAACGGTTTACCGGTGGTGTATCCGGGGCCTGCCGGAAAGGGTATAAGAAAGCTAAATTTTTGTGTTGGACAAACTTGCCAAAATCTCCTAGATGATAGATAGCGGTTAATTCCCGACGGAATGGGCCTATGAGTTACACGATTTCCCGCTACGGCTGGCTCCCCGATTTACCGGATCATCGCGACCATTATTACGCTGCGGTGGTCGAGAGGGCGGCGGTCTTGCCCGCCAGCGTGGATCTGCGGGCCCAATGCCCGCCGGTCTATGACCAGGGCCAGCTCGGCAGTTGTACCGCCAACGCCATCGCCGGGGCAATTGAATTTGACCGTCTGAAACAGAACACGGCCGACTTCACTCCGTCACGACTGTTTATCTATTACAACGAGCGTGTGATCGAACACACCGTGAATACGGACAGCGGCGCCCAAATCCGTGATGGAATCAAAAGCGTGGCCAAACAAGGCGACTGTCCTGAAACCGAGTGGCCGTATGTCATTGCCAAATTCAAAACCAAGCCACCGGCAGCCTGTTACGCCGATGCGCTCAAGTACCGCGTGGTTTCGTACCAGCGTCTGGTGCCGGTGTTGAGTCAGTTGAAAGGCTGTTTGGCTTCCGGTTATTCGTTTGTGTTTGGTTTTACCGTCTACGAAAGCTTTGAAAGCCCGCAGGTGGCCCGGACCGGTCACGCTCCGTTGCCAGGCGCCGACGAACGCGCCATTGGCGGACACGCCGTGATGGCTGTCGGTTACGAAGATGCGAAGCAATGGTTTATGGTCCGGAATTCGTGGGGTAACCGTTGGGGATTAAAGGGTTACTTCACGTTGCCTTATGCTTATTTGACCGATGATAATTTAGCCAGTGACTACTGGACAATTCGTGTAGTTCAATGATAATCAATTTAACCCGATCGAAAACTATGACTCTGACCAAACGCGACCTCGTTATTCGTATCAGCAACGAAACTGGCCTCGTCCAACAGCAAGTGTTTGACGTGGTACAGAAAACATTGGACTACATCGCCGAGGCGCTGGCCAAAGGCGACAAAGTTGAACTCCGCAACTTCGGCGTCTTTGAAGTCAAGGTGCGCAAGGCGCGCGTGGGCCGGAATCCGAACAAACCGGAAACCGACGTACCCATTCCTGCCCGTGCCACTGTGAAGTTCAAAGCCGGCAAAGAGATGCGAGCCGACGTCTTCAAGCTGTCGCCCAAAGCGGCCGCACCGACCATTTAGTCGTTGCTGTCGGCAGCCGATGCCAGTCGGTACGGATTTAGACGACGAACTTAAACAAGTTTGGGCTGAGGGGTATTGGCTTTTACCAGAACACAATTCACAAAATCCGCAAAAGATTTATTTAGTTCCTGCGGATTTTATGCTTTTTTGCGGCTGATTTATGGAACGACTGCCTGGTTTCCGCGATTTTTATCCCGAACCCGTGCCGTCCCGCGACGCGGGATGGAGTTTTGACGCCCGCCAGCACATCTTCGATAAGTGGCGTGAGACCGCCCGGCGTTACGGGTTTCGTGAATATGACGGCCCGCCGCTCGAATCGCTTGAATTGTTTACCACCAAGAGCGGCGACGAAATTGTGGGCCAGCTTTACAATTTTACGGACAAGGGCGATCGGGCGGTGGCGCTCCGGCCGGAGATGACGCCGACGCTCGCGCGCATGGCTGCGGCGCATGAGCGCAATTACAAGAAACCCATCAAGTGGTTCGCCATTCCGCAATTGTTTCGTTACGAACGTCAACAGAAAGGCCGTTTGCGTGAACATTTCCAGTTCAATGCCGACCTCATTGGCGAGACCGACCCGGCGGCGGATGCAGAGCTCATCGCGCTGCTCATTGATACCCTGCGCGCGTTCGGCCTGACCGAGCAGGATTTCGTCATCCGCCTCAGCAGCCGGAATGCCTGGCATGATTTCTATTGCGCCGGGAGGGATGACATGTCCCCGTCCAAAAAGTCAGACGAATACGAATTCTTTCAGGTCATTGACAAGTTGGAGCGGACGCCATCGGAGGAGAGTGAGCAAAAGCTGGTTGCTCTGGGATTTTCCCTGGCCGCGGTGAACCGGTTCATTGAATCGGGCAAGCCGACGACGGAGTTGCAGCGCATTCTGGACAATTTGACCGCGCGGGGTCTGCACAAGTTTGTGAAGGTGGATTACCATGTCATCCGCGGGCTCGCGTACTACTCCGGTGTCGTGTTCGAGGCGTTTGACGCCAAAGGCGAGTTCCGCGCCATCGCCGGCGGCGGGCGCTACGACAACCTCGTCAAACTGATCAGCGGCGGCAAGGTGGACCTGCCCGCACTCGGTTTCGGCATGGGTGACGTGGTGCTGCTCGAATTGCTCCGGGCGCGCAACTTGTTGCCGGGATTCGATGCCGTCACGGATGTGTTTGTTATGATTGAAGATGAAAAGCTGCGCCCGCAATCGCTCAGGCTCATTCAAGACCTGCGTGCTGCCGGCTTTGCTGTGGACTATCCATTGACCCCCACCAGGCCGGACAAACAATTCAAGCGCGCGCAGGAATTGAAGGCAGGTTATAGCGCCAGGGTGGAAAGCGACGACTATGTACGTATCCGGAATTTGAAAACCCGTGAAGAGATCGTCGCCGGCTTTGGCGACGTGGCGAACCATCTGGATTGAATTTAACCGACGCAAGTTCATTTCAAAAAGTGGACGGCCGGCCGCCATGATTGATTCGACCCAGCGATTTTCCAGCCGGGTGGAAAATTACATTAAATACCGGCCAGGCTACCCGGCGGCCATTCTGGATTTGCTCAAGGAGAACTGCGGACTGACCGGTGCTTCCCTGGTCACCGACATCGGGTCGGGGACGGGAATCCTGACGGAATTATTTCTACGGAACGGTCACCGGGTTTTTGCCGTGGAACCGAACCGCGACATGCGCGAGGCGGCCGCGCGATTGCTGGGCAAATACCCGAATTTCACGAGCGTGTCCGGCACCGCCGAAAGCACCACATTGAAAAGTCAGAGCGTGGATTTTATCGTTGCCGGCCAGGCGTTCCACTGGTTCGATCGCGAGCAGTCGCGTCGGGAATTTCTCCGCATGCTCAAGCCGGGCGGTTGGGTGGTGCTGGTCTGGAACGAGCGGACCCTCGTCAGTCCGTTTGCCAAAGCTTACGAACTCCTGCTCAGAACATACGGAACGGCTTACGAAGCAGTGAACCACAAACACACGGATGCCAAAGTGATTGGCCTGTTCTTTGGGGCGAGCGGTTACGAACGGGCTGGCTTTCCCAACAAACAGATGTTCGACCGGGAAGGGTTGAAGGGCCGTCTGCTGTCTTCTTCTTACGCACCGGAACCGGGGCATCCCCAACATGTTCCGATGTTGGAAGCTTTGCAGACGCTCTTTTTGGAATATCAGACGGATGGACAAGTTGCCTTAGAATACGACACCTTGGTTTACTACGGTCGACTGGCCTCTTGAGCTTTATTCTGGATAAAGGATTTGAAATCATGTGGTTATCACCGTTTGGACGGCATTATTTTTGCTTTCAATCCCTTAAAATCAACAGGAATGACGTAATGATAGTAGAAGACAATTTTTTTCCTGATCCCAAGGAACATCCACCTGCCATCACCGTTGCGGAGATTTGCGAGCGCTTCGCGGCAGCGGGTTTACCGTGCCGATTCGAGCGCCAGGAGCAGGATGTGAAGATCATTTTTGACGGTCGCAAATCCAATCTGCTTTTCACCGTGAACGTATCTGGGAATCTCCTGACCGCCACCATGCCGGACGAGTCGGATTATGACGCGGATTTTGCGTGCGCCCTTTTTGGGGTCTTTGACAGTATCGGATGGAGCTATGAGCCGACCCAGGACTGAGTGAGGGATCAGCCGAATACCTGCAATTAACAAACCGGGGACCTTTCAGTTCGGTTTGGCCGGCTTTACCACCGCGACCACCAGCGCGTCCGGCCTGAGATATTTTTGCGCGACCCCCTTGATTTCTTCCAGTGTGACGGCTTCGTATTTGGCGTCGTCCTGTTCCGTGCGTTGGTAGCCCAGTCCGTAAAGCTCATCCAGCGCGGTGGCGGAGGCGAGGTGGCCGAGCTCCTGCCGCGCGATTTTTTTCTGGCCGATGATCTTGGCTTTGGATCGCTTCAGTTCCTCGGCGGTCAAACCCTCGGTCCGCAGTAATTCGGCCTCCCGGAGCAGTTCCTTTTCCACCAGTTCGACTTTCGCCGGTTCGGTGCCGGTGTAAAACGCGAAGTAACCGGGCACGAGTCCGGCCAGATTCTGGGCGCCGACGTAATAGGCCAGACCGAGCTGCTCACGGATGCGTAGAAACAATCGCGACCCGAGGTCGCTGCACGACTCCTGGATCAACTCCAGCGCATAATGGTCGTCGTTGAACATGGTTGTGCCAGGAAACCCGATCACCAAGACGGCTTGTTTCTTGTCACGGGCTTCTTCAACCCGCTTCGGTGCCGCCGGGGCAGGGCGCGTGGCGCTGCCGGGCGGTTCGCCGGGGACCGCGACCCCAACCGGTTTCCAACCGGTGAAGACCGTTTCGACCGCCGCTTTGACTTCGTCTGCCTTGACGTCGCCGAAGATGGCCAGGACGCAATTATCGGGTGTGACGAGCTTTTGATGAAATGATCTTAAATCGTCCGCCTGGAGATTCTGGACCACCGTTTCCGTCCCGAGGGTGTCGAGGCCGTAACCTTCGCTCCCGAAGAGGGCACGACGCATGGCCTGGCTCGCGCTCTTCAGCAAATCATCCTTCTGCGCGTAGATGCCGGCGATTTGCACGTCGCGTTCACGTTCCAGTTCACCCGCGGGAAAGACGGGATTCAGCAGGACATCCGAGACAAGTTCGAGGCCTGTTTTGAAATCGCTGCTCATGACCTCCGCATTGACGCCAAAACTGTTGTTGCCGCCATAGCTGTCAATGCCGCCGCCCACGGATTCAATCTCGTTGGCGATCTGCGCGGCGGTGCGGCGCCGGGTGCCTTTCAGCAGGGTTTTGGCGAGGAGATAGGTAATGCCATTGTTTTCGGCGGTCTCGGCGAGCACGCCGCCTTTCAGGGCCGCCCGGAATTCGACAAAGGGCAGGCGATGATCTTCCTTCACGAGCAAACGCAGGCCATTGGACAGGTCAAACTTCTGTATGGGCCGGTCACTCCGTGCCTCAACTTCGATTTTGGCTTTTGGCGCGCTGCCATCGGGCAGCAGCACATACAACGTTCGGTTTTGCGATGTGAGATATTCACGGGCCACCCGCTGGATGTCTTCGGGAGTCACCAGCTTTACGGCGGCCAGCTGGCGTTCAGAAAAACCAAGGTCGTTGGCCACGATCCAGTTGGTGCCAAGGTCGCCGGCCTGGCCTTCCATCGTTTTGTGCGCGGCGAGGGTGGCGGAGACGTATTGCTTGACCGCCTTTTCCAGTTCACCCGGGGAGATCAGACCGCCCCGCATTTTCTCGATTTCCGCCAGCATCGCGCCGCGTGCGTCCGCAAATTTGTCTGCGTCGGCAATGGCGCTCATGCCGAACAGGCCGGGGTTTCCGGGGCTGTAAGTCCAGGCGTCCACGTGGTGCACCACACCCTGCCGTTCGCGCACCTCCTGATAAAGCCGGGAACTGCGTCCGTGGCCGAGCAACACGGCCAGCACCTCCAGCACCGGTACGTCCGGATGACGGATTTCCGGAATGTGCCAGGCAAAATGAAAGTGGCCGAGTTCGATCGGCGCTTCCTCGACGATTTCGCGCGGGGCGGTTTGCCCCGGTTCCTCGGGCAGTACCATCGGCGGCGACGGACGCACCCTGGATTTTTCGTACGCGGCGCGGATTTGCGCAATGACTTCGTCGGTTTTCACGTCACCCACAACCACATAGAAGACATTGTTCGGGGCGTACTTCTCGTGATAATAGCCGCGAATATCGTCCGGTTTCAGTTCGTTGAAAATGTCGGGATAACCGATGACCGTAAACCGGTACGGGCTGCGGGTGTAGGCAGTCTCGAACAACCGCCGGCCGGCGCGGCGGCCCGGATCGTCCACGTTCATGTCCATCTCGCGGCGAATGACATCCTGTTCCTTGGCGAGCTCCTCTGCCGGCAACGTCGCGTTTTGCATGATGTCACAGAGAATGTCGATAGCGGTGCGCGCGCCGGTATTCGGGACGTCGATATGATACACCGTGCGGTCAAAACTCGTGTAGGCATTCATGTAACCGCCGGCCTCCTGTACTTCCTGGTCGATGCGGCTGCCGGGGCGGGTGGTGGTGCCTTTGAAAAGCATGTGCTCGAGCAGGTGTGACAGACCGGCGCCCAGCCAGCGGCCTTCATGGATGCTGCCGGCCATGCACCAGGCCTGCGCGGACACAACCGGCGCGCTGCGATCTTCACGCGCAATGATGGTCAGGCCATTGTCGAGGGTGGTGAGAGTGACACCGGCGGGTGGTGATGGAGTTTGCATGGCCAGAATTCTGGCCGAAAAAGCAGTATCACTCATATTCAAGTTGGGCGGGCAGGATATGCGGAAACAGGTTTGGGGCAAACCAATTTGACGGGCAACCGGTTGTTCGGGTGCATCTTGACACTGTTCTTAGCCGGGGACTGGAAAGTCCCCGGTACCCGGAGGCTGGAAAGCCTGCGCTACGTAGCGGGGACATTCCTGTCCGCGGGTTCGGGCGACTTTCCAGTCGCTCGATGATTCCGGCACGGACTTCCCGTCCAAGGACGGTGTCAAGATGCCCCCGGTTGTTCTACCAGGTTGTTTTAGCCGGCGATCTGATTTTCAGTTGGCCACCGGCTTTGACTCTGAATTCGATTTATCCTGCGGCCAGAACGGTTTGCGGAAGGCTTCCGTAAAGTCGTAACCGTTTTGAAAATCGTCGCGCGTGTCCCGGTCGGTTTTGGCGAGCAGGCCGATTTCGACCATATTGAAGACAATTTCGCCGAAATCACGACAGTTACGCACGCCCCAGTCTTCGAACACGGTCATGACCATTGGACCGAACTGTTGGAGCGCATACTGCCGGATGCCGTCGAGCAGTTCCTGGCCGCTGACGTGGCGGATCTGGCCCTGGGTCTCTTTGCCGATCAGTTTCTGGGTGTAATCGAGCGCTTCGCGGACGAAGGTGTAAGCATCGCGCGAAAAACGGGTGTCCCGGGTGAGAATCAATTCCACCGCTTCGTCAAAGTTGATTTCTTGCATCTTTAAGGTTTGACCTGCTGAGTTGCCATGGGAGCCGGATGAGCCATGCGATACGTCTTCACCGCCCAGCCCGTCAACAGCAGCCCCAGAACGATACACAGAACCAGTTGTTCCTGTTTCGTCAGCCGATTCACGCCAACAATATAGCGGAAATCAGGCCCGACAGCAACCCTGCTTCGTTATTTGCGATTTACGATGTACGATTTACGCGGCAAACTCTTTGGCCGGTGATTCGTAAATCGTAAATTTAATATCGTAAATTGCCATGGCTGTTATTGGTCGATTTCAAAAGGGTAACGAAATTTTTTACGCCAAGGTCGTGGACGGAGAATTATTCCGCCTGCGCGGCGATGTTTTTAGCTCGCCGTCGTTTGATCGTAAACCAATCGCCCGCAAAGGTGTGAAGACGCTGGTGCCGGTTGTGCCGTCAAAAGTCATCGCGGTCGGGCTGAATTACATTGAGCACGCGCGTGAAACCGGCAAGCCGTTGCCGCGCACGCCGTTGTTCTGGCTCAAAGCCACAACGTCATTACTCCCCGACGGCGGGAAGATTGAGATTCCGTATCCGCATCATCGCACGGATTACGAAGCGGAACTGGCCATCGTTATTGGACGCAAAATCCGCAATGTTACGCCGGCGTCGGCGGAGCGTTACATTTTCGGCTACACCACGGCACAGGACATCAGCGACCGGACGATTCAAAACGCTGAGAGCCAATGGGCGCGCTGCAAATCATTTGACACCTTCACGCCGCTGGGGCCGTTTGTAGATACGAAGCTGGACCCGAGCGACCGGGCGATTCAACTATTCCAGAACGGCCAATTGCGTCAGAACTCAAACACGAGCCAGCTCGTCTTCAGGCCCGCCGTACTCGTCAGCTTCATCTCCACCAACCTTACATTGCTGCCCGGCGACGTGATTCTGACCGGCACCCCCAGCGGCATTGGTCCGATTCAAAGCGGTGACCGGCTGGAAGTGCGGATTCAAGGCCTCGCCCCGCTGGTAAACCAGGTGAAGTGACCTCAACGCAGAGACGCAAAGGCGCAGCGCAGTATAAAAATTATCCCAGCCGTTTCTACCGCATCCGCTCGCCGTGAGTAAAAGGGATTTTAACAGAAGCAAACGAAGCAAACGAAGGATTTGGTACATTTGTCCCCTTCGTTTCCTTTGTTCCCTTCTGTAGAAAAAACTTCGTTCCCCGGTTCCTTTGTGGTTAATCTTTCGGCCACATGTATTGGACCAAAACTTTGATCCCAACCCTCCGTGAACCTCCCGCCGATGCGGAAATTCTGTCGCACAAACTGCTGCTGCGCGCCGGGCTGATTCGCAAGCTGGCCGGCGGCGTTTATACCTTTCTGCCCCTTGGCCTCCGCGCCTTGCACAAGGTGGAGCAAATCGTCCGCGAAGAAATGGACCGGGCTGGCGCGTTGGAATTGCTTATGCCGGCGCTGCACCCGAAGGAGATCTGGGAGCAGAGCGGACGTGCCAAAACCGCGCGCGACGTGCTTTTTAAAGTCAAAGACAGCGCGAACCGCGATTGGTTTTTGAGCCCGACCGCGGAAGAGGTCGTCACCATCGTTGCCGCCGGCGAAATCAATTCCTATCGGCAATTGCCGAAGAATTTATATCAGATCAGCGTCAAGTTCCGGGATGAAATCCGCCCGCGCTTCGGCCTGATGCGGGCCCGCGAATTCATTATGAAGGACGCCTATAGCTTTGATGTCAGCGACGACGCGGCGACCGCGAGTTATCAAAAGATGTATGAGGCGTACGAACGGATTTTTTCACGTTGCGGGCTGAAAACCTTCGCGGTGGAGGCTGATACCGGCATCATGGGCGGGAAATTTTCGCATGAGTTCATGGTTCCGGCCGAGACGGGCGAGGACGAAGTCGTTTTCTGCGAAGGTTGTGGGTATGCGGCGAACATCGAGAAGGCAACGAGCGGTATTCCTAAAACTGCATCGCGCGAAATCGGCGCCGCCGTGGAAAAGTTTGCCACGCCCGGGGTGGTCACCATCGATGCGCTGACGAAGTCGCCTTACAGCGTCCCGGCAAATCGCCAGATCAAGACCCTGGTTTACATTGCCGATGGCAAGCCGGTCATTGTTTTGATTCGTGGTGACGATCAGTTGAACGAAGTCAAATTCGCGGCCAAAACCGGAGCGGCACAGATTCGGCCAGCCACTCCGGAAGAAATATTCGAGTTATTGGGGGCGCATCCGGGAAGCCTGGGAGCCGTGGCGGGCACATTGGAACGCCGGTCTCCGACCCGGCCTGAAGATCAGATTCAAAAGCACGCCGGGCCGGAGGCCGGCGCTCCGGGAATTTTCGCCGATGAACGTCTGCAAGGGGCGAACGGCATGACGACGGGTGCGAATGAGGATGGCTTCCACTTGAAAAACGTTTCCATTGAACGCGACCTCAAGGTGACACAATGGGTTGATTTGCGAATCGTGACCGCCGGTGAACCCTGCGCGAAGTGTGGCAAGCCGTTGAAGATCCGGCGCGCGATTGAAGTCGGCCACGTTTACAAACTCGGCACAAAATTCAGCGAGCCGTTCGGAGCGTCGTTTCTCGCAGAGGACGGCTCACGCAAACTGTGCCTCATGGGTTGTTACGGCATTGGGGTTACGCGGACGTTGCAGGCGGTGATCGAGCAATGCAACGACAAGGACGGCATTATCTGGCCTTTGAGCGTCGCTCCTTACCGGGTTTGCATCACGCCTTTGAACGTGGATCCGAACAGCGAGGCGATGAAGCTGGCGGAAAAGTTTTATGCCGAACTGACCACGCGCGGTGTAGACGTGATTCTGGACAACCGCGATGAGCGGCCCGGTGTGAAATTCAAAGACGCGGACCTCGTTGGCTTTCCGATTCGCCTGGCCATTGGCGAGAAATCGCTGGCCAAAGGCGAGGTGGAAATCAAACCGCGCGGCGGTGCGTTGCAGTCCGTCAAAACCGATGCGGCGGTGGAAACAGTGATGCGGCTGATGGGATGAAGCAGTATCGGTTGGGACGTCACCCGGATTTCATTCAGCCGCGCTGGCTTAG
>JBGPDH010000089.1:0-12846 GCA_041482195.1 Verrucomicrobiia bacterium | reverse complement strand
AGCCGGAAACCTTGTGCATTGGTGGGCCAGGAAATTTGCATCTGTCCGACCAGGTTGGTGATTTGTAAAGAGGGAACGGGAACCAGGCCCAATACCACGGTGGTGGTGTTGGAATTACCTCGCGAGACTGGTACGGCAAAGAGGTGGCTTGCAGAGTGGTAGCTTGCCGTCCCAACCGAGCCGTTCAGCGCGGTGACATAAGGAGCGGAGGGAGCATAACCGGTGAGGGTCAGATTAGTTTCACCCGGCGCAAACACGACCGTCACGTGAACAAAACCGGGGTCCGAGAGTTCGGAGACGCGTTTTTTGCCCAAAGAAACGAATTTATTTGTATCACCGAGGAACCCGATTCCCGACGGCCCGATGGGGACGACAACGAAATAACTTCCGCCATTCGTATTATCCGGCAGGTCGGCGGTAAAGTTGAAGGCACTGCCATTGCTCACGATGGTTCCCGTGCCGGTGAAATAATTGTAAACATAGGTATTGCCTGTCAGTCCCCACTGCCCCGGGATAAAACCGGCACTGCGATTTCCGGATGAGCGGGCGTAAGCGAAAACATACAGCGCCCGCATCCCGCCGAAATCCGTATCGGCTACGGCCACCATCGGACGGTTTCGGTTTAGAGCGTCGTCCACATAACATTGATCCAATGGCACCAGCGAAGTGTCGGGTTTGACGATCACCGAATCGGGTCTGGCCGACCTCGAGAGGTTGGCAGCGTTAACATCACCAAGGGCGTCACCCGGTCCAACCGGGCCAGCCGAGAGCGTGCCCAGGAGGAGATTCCGGGTTTCACTGCTCATGAAGACATCAGTCCAAGGCCATTCTCCCAGCGCGCTCGTGAATTGCGCCCCGTAAAGGAATTCCGTCCACCGGTTCGTCGCCCAGCGATCCTGGCTGGTGCGAATAGACATGAGGTTGGGGTAGAGCGTGCCTTGAAGGGCGTGGCGCGCCCACATCATGCAGTATTGCAGGTTCAATCCATTCGTCGCGGCGGCGGCCTGCAGGTAGTTCATGAAGTTCGGCGGGTCGTTCAGGTTCATGTTCGGCACGCCCAGGTAACTCAGCCAATCCTGTTCAAATGTGACGACACCACAGCTCTTGAGATAGCTCATCCGATTCGTCCAGTACGCCGGATCGACGCAGACTCCGCCCGACATGGCGTAGGTCGCCTGGTAGGGGCTTCCGGTGTCAATCCAACGGGCATGAACGATGAGTGGCAGATTGAGGTTGCGTTGGAAATTGGAGAGCCCGTCCGGGAACAGTGGTGTGGCCGGTTGATACAAATATATGCCGCCACGATTATTGGTGGGGTCTCCCTGCCAGCATTGGCAAGCGCCTTTGGGATACCACCAACTGTCGAGTTGCATGTATCCCAAGGGAAAACCTTTGCTGGCGAATTCATCCCGCACTGCCATCAACGTGTTCTCTATGCCCAGCGGCGCGTTGGTATTGTAGTAATACGTCGCGCCGTTGTCGGTCCAGTAACCGACCTTGTTCAGCTCGACCGCCGCATCATTCGCCGGCGGTATTTTGCCGGCCAGCGCAGTCAACGCCGCACCCCACACCGTGCAGGCGGCGTTGATTCCATGCTTCACCACGAGGATGGTTCGATGAGTAAAACCCGCCGGCAACGTGGTGACGCCAGGATCAATCCCGCAAACCAACGGGCCAGGGCCGCTCTGATTGTTCCTGGCAATCATGTAATTGGTCGCGGGCGAAAAAATAAATGCGTCGAGAGTGTTAGTGGAAAAAAACAACCACGGACTGTCGCCAAAGAGCGAGGTAAAACTGTAAAGGCCAAAGGTATTTCCGAATGCGATGTGCTGTAGGTTAACCTGATAGTTGGTCAGCGTGGGGAAAGTGAGGTTGTTGGCGGAAGACGCCAGGGTCGTGTCGGTGAATAAAACAACGGGCTGATTCTGGTAGAGGCGGATACCCGCCGAATGCGCGACGCCCGAGTTGTAGCCGAAGGTGATTTCGGAATAGTTGCCGATGTGGTCAGAACCCGTTTGACTGGTGACTCCGGACAACGATTGAGCCAGGGTGCCGCCGAACGTCCACGCCGGAGAGGCGAAGCTGATGCGGTATCCTCCGCTCGAACCCAGGGTGACAGCAGCGCCCGCCGGATTGGTGACCGTGGTCTGGGCGCCGGCCGAAAAACCCATCGCCAAAGTGAAGCACACGTGCGTGATCCAGCCGATTGATTTGGCGGCGGACCTTGTATTAACCGGAAGGCGGTTCGGGAACGAATTCATGATCAAAATAATTTCGCAGAAAATCTCCAGGGCGCAAACTAGTTGCCCTGCGGCGGTTCGCGCGTTACGGACAAATCAGCGGGTACCGCCGCCAGTTCACGCTACTTGTAGGGCTGCATGAATTTTTGCTGTTTCAACCAGGCAATCAATTCATCAGCCATGATTCGGTCATCGGTCACCCGCGGATGCGTTGACGTCCAATGGGTGAAGACGAAATGACTAATGCCCTTGTCGGTGGCTTCCAATTGCGTTACGGCGGATTCCCAGGCTTCCCGCAAAAGCTGATTTTGTGCACCGTTATACATGCCGCCCCTGAGGAGCACAATGTGAGCTTCCGGGTACCCGGTTCGGATGGCGTGAATCAGTGCAACGTAACCGGAGGTAAAATTAGCAGGAAAGGGTTCGCCATGGGCCGTGGGATAGGAACCGTCGTTTTCACCTAGGTTCACAAAAACCATATCCGGTGTCCAGGCACGTAGATCTGCGGGCGGAGAATTGGTGTCCGGATAAAGGCGGTTCCAGATTTGACCGGCTTTCATCGGCACCCAGCCGATCACGACGCCCATGCCGCTGACGGCGATGTTGCGGTAATCCGCGTCGAACGCCTCCGCCGTCAGGGTGGCGTAGCTTAGCGCACCATTGTGCGTCCGACGATTGTCCCACTGATCCGCGGCGCCGTCCTCGTTGCACGCGCCTACCGTGATGGAATCGCCGATAAATTCCATCGCCAGCTGGTAATGGGGTGGTGGAGGCGTCCAAACATTTACGGGTGACGCGATTTCAATTCCTGTGAAATGCGCGGTGCCGGCATTGGCCTCGCTGCGCTTGAACACTTCCAGGTGATGTCGGCCCGGGCCGAATCCGGTGATGGTTGCCGAGTTGGCCGAAATTCCCTCGTTGGCTTCGACGATCGTATTCGATCCGTCCACCTGCGCGTTGAAATAATTCTGCCCTTTTGCTCCACGGAACAGCAGCTGGACAGTATTACCCTCAAAATCAATGCCGAGGCGGCTCGCCTGCCAGATCAACACCGGGGCATTGGTGTCCGAAAAATCAATCCTGCCCTCGTAGCGGTAACGCACGTCCGCCGCCGGAATTCGTAACGACAGACGGTTGGTCTGGAATTCCTGCCCGACCGGTTTCTGCGCAACCTCCCGCGTCGATGGGGGGCCCGGTTTGGTGGTGCAGGAAGCGAACGCCAGCAATGTGGAAAGCAGGCAGAGACGAATGAGGTTCCTGATTTTCATAAATCCGGGCAAATCAATAGCCCTGTTTGGCCAGCCAGTAAACCACTACCATTACGGCAACGCACGCCAGCGACATCAGGACGGCACTGCCAATGAGAATGGATGCTGCGGTCATCGCCAACCCGCCCAGAAAGGGTGTCAGCACCTTCTGTTTCCAGCCATAGATCAGATAACCGAAGGCAATCGTGCCCCAAAAGAATGAAGCGAGCAGAAAATTTTCATTAAACCAGTTCACATTCATTTCATTATGACGTAACTTCTTCCAACTGGCCAGTGTCGTTCGGCCTGACCTTGGATTTAGGCATGTGACATGCTAGATTGGTTGTGTGAAGCAGTTCTTTCAACCCAACTTGAATCACCGCGGCCGCATGGCCCGCGGGGTGATCGGCGCCTTATGCCTGATCGCTGGCATCATTACGGTCGACTTTCGATTCTGGTTGGGGTTGGTCCTGGTGGCGGCCGGTTTGTTCGCCATTTTTGAGGCGGTGACCCGCTGGTGCCTGGTGCGGGCCTGCGGCATTAAGACCCGGATCTGACCCGGCCGACCGCGTAGTCCGGTTTTTCGGTTCGAAAATTCATTTCCCTCGCGTCGACTTTCCTTATCCTGTGCGCGCATGAATTTGTTGCCATTCGGAAAATTACCTGCATACCGGCCCCGAAAATTTGTCCCGCAAACCATCGACCTCGGTGATTGGCCGCAAATCGCACCTTTGTTCGAGCAACTGGAAAAATGCGCGCCGGATTGCCAAACCACCGCTGATCTCGAACGCTGGCTGCTGGACTGGAGCGAACTCAACGCCGCGCTTGACGAGGAATCCTCCCGCCGTTACATCGCCATGACCTGTCACACGGACAGTCCGGATGCGGAAAAGGCCTATCTGCATTTCGTCGAACAGGTCGAGCCGCAACTCAAACCCCGCCAATTCGCCCTCGAAAAAATTTATGTCACCCACCCGTTGCGCGGGAAATTGTTGCCGGAGCGTTATCTGGTCTTCGATCGCGACGTGAAGAACCACGTTGAATTGTTCCACGAGAAAAACGTCCCGTTGGAAACCGAAGATGCCAAACTTTCCCAGCAGTACCAGAAATTGAGTGGTGCGCTGACGGTGAATTTTCGCGGCGAGGAAAAGACCCTCGTCCAGATGGGCCGTTATATGGAAGAACCCGACCGCGCCCTGCGGCAGGAGGCATGGGAACTGGTCGCCCAACGCCGGTTGCAGGAGGCGGATCAATTCGACGGCATCCTGGACGCGATGCTGAAACTCCGGTCCCAAATTGCCGGAAATAGCGGCTTTGACAATTACCGGGACTACGCATTCCGCCGGCTCGGCCGGTTCGATTACACGCCAGCAGACTGCGAAAAATTCCACGATGCAGTGGAACAACACATCATGCCCGTGATGCGTGAATTACAGGCGGAACGGCGCGCGCAGTTGAAACTGGACAAACTACGCACGTGGGACCTGGCCGTTGACCCATTGGATCGTCCGCCCCTCAAACCGTTTGTGCGGGTGGATGAAATGGTGTCGCGGACGCAGAAGATTTTTGACCGGCTGGACAGCGAACTGGCCGGCGGTTTCCGGCAGATGCAGGAATTGCAGTTGTTGGATCTGGACAATCGTAAAGGCAAGGCACCCGGCGGCTATCAGGACACGCTCAACGAAGCGCGGTTGCCGTTCATTTTCATGAACGCCGTCGGGTTGCAACGCGACGTGGATACGATTTTGCACGAGGCCGGCCACGCCTTTCATGCGCTGGCCACGAGGGACGAGGATTTGCGCGCGTACCGCCATGCGCCGATTGAATTTTGCGAAGTCGCCTCCATGAGCATGGAATTGCTCGGCAACCGGTTTATCGAGGAATTTTATTCCGAGGGCGACGCCAAACGTGCGCGGCGGGTCCATCTGGAGGGCATCGTCGGCGTTTTCCCATGGATCGCCAATGTGGACGCGTTCCAGCACTGGATTTACACGCACCCGAAGCACACGCGTGATGAACGACGGCAGGCGTGGTTGAATTTGATGGACCGTTTTAGCGGTGACGTGGACTGGAGCGGCTACGAAGCTGCGCGGGCCAATCTCTGGCACCGGCAGCTGCATATTTTTCTCCACCCGTTTTACTACATTGAATACGGAATCGCGCAACTCGGCGCGTTGCAGGTGTGGGCCAATTCCAAACGTGACCAGGCGAAGGCACTGAACAATTACAAGCAATCCCTGGCTTTAGGCGGTTCGCGACGATTGCCGGAGTTGTTTCAGGCGGCCGGCTGCCAATTTGAATTCAGCGAAAAGACCATCCAACCGCTGGCTAAAACGCTGCGGGAGGAATTGAAGAAAATTTAAGCCCGCTTTTTAGCAGCGCGGCAATCCGCGTTTTTACAAACGCGGCTACGGTTTAAGTAGACTACACCTCAATGCCGTAGGCCTTGATCTTGTTATAGAGCGTCTGGCGGCCAATACCGAGGCGCTTGGCAGCTTCCAGTTTGTTGCCATCGGTTTCCTTGAGCATCTGGATAATGGCGTTGCGCTCAACGCCTTCCAGCAGGGTGAAGTTGGTGTCGTTCCCCTCGGACGGGCCGACCCGGACGTTGGAAATGGAAAGGTCGGCGGCTTCCACCTGGCTGCCCTCGCTCAGAAGCACGGCGCGCTGGACCTCGTTTTGCAACTGGCGGACATTGCCGGGCCACTCAAACGCGGTCAGCCGTTCCGCCGCCTCGGTGCTGAAACCGCGAAGGTCCCGGTTGGCCTGTGCGGCGAACCGCTTCAGAAAGGCATTGGCCAGAGGCATGATGTCTTCGTGCCGTTCGCGCAGCGGCGGCAAGTGAATGGAAATGGCGCTGATACGGTAGTAAAGGTCTTCGCGCAATTTGCCATCCTTGATGGCCTCTTCGGGGACGCGATTGGTGGCGGCAATAATCCGGCAATTGGTCTTGTAGCTCGTCTTGCCGCCAACGGGCCGGACCTCCTGGTCCTGCAACACGCGCAACAGCTTGCTTTGCGTGTCGATCGGCATCTCTGAAATTTCGTCGAGGAATAACGAACCGCCTTCGGCCTGGCGGAAAAGACCTTCGCGGTCGGAGTGCGCGCCGGTGAAGGCGCCCTTGACCGAGCCGAACAATTCGCTCTCGATCAGTTCGCGCGGAAGCGCGGCGCAATTAATTTTGATGATCCGGGCTTTATTCCGGGTGCTGCGCGCGTGGATGAGGTCGGCGATGACCTCCTTGCCGGACCCGCTCTCGCCGGTGACGAGCACCGTCACGTCACTCGGGGCGATGCGTTCAGCGGTGCGGACCACTTCGCGCATGAGCGAGCTGTTGTAAATGGGCGAGGCCACGCCACTCATAGTTTCGAGCGCGCGGCGTAAGGTGCTGTTTTCCTGGTTTTGTTCCTTGCGCTCGATGGCGCATTTCACGTCGGCCAGCAACTTTTCGTTCTCAAACGGCTTCGACAGGAAATTATACGCGCCGCGCCGGCCGGCCTCAACGGCCATCGTGATGGTCCCGTGGCCGGTAAGCACGATGACTTCCGTCTCGGGCCAGCGTTTCTTGACCTGGGGCAAGAGGTCCAGACCGTCCGCGTCCGGCAATTTCACGTCGAGCAGCACGACGTCCGGTGGGTCCTGGGGAAAGCATTTTTGCAGGGCGGCCCCGCTGGCAGCCTGGGCCACGTCATAATTGTCCTCCAATACCGAGCGCAGCAAATCCCGCACATCGGCCTGGTCATCCACAATCAGAACTTTTGATTTCATGTTTTGGCTCTTGGCACACACGCCCGGACAAATCGCGAAAAAATCGCCCGATGTTCGGCATACCGTTCCGTCAGCCGTTCAGGATGGAATTGCACGCTCAACAGAAACGGCATCCGCGGCGACGCGTCTAATTTCAATTCCATCGCTTCCACAATTCCATCATGCGCTCGCGCCACGGCCGTCAGCGGTTCCGCCGGTTGCAACACGGCCTGATGATGCGAGCTGTTGACGCCCAAAATCCGCTTGCGAACGATTCTGGCAAGCAACGAACCGCTTGTCAACGCCACTTCATGCACTAATTCGTCCTTCTTGTCCATGCGCTGGTGGTTGAGCGCGCCCGGCACCTGCCGGCGGATGTCGGCCACCAATCGGCCGCCGAGGGCAATGTTCAGCAATTGGTGTCCGCGACAAATGGCCAGCAACGGTTTGCGTTGCCGGAATGTTTCGTCCACCAGCATCAGTTCGCGCAGATCGCGCCCGCCACCATCCGGCGTCTGCTCGACGGTTTGTCGGACCGCGGGGGGCAGATGCCGGGTGTAGAGATCCGGATTAATGTCATCGCCTCCGGTCAACAATACGCCATCCACGCGCCGGACTGTTTCTGCCAGCGTCCGCGGGTCCGTCGTGGTCGGCACCGCGACCGGGATGCCGCCGGCTTGCAACACGGCCTTTTCATATTTGATCGAGAGACTGACGGAAAGATCATGGAACTCGACGCCTTTTTTTTCGATGCTGGGCGAGACGAGAATCAAGGGCATGCGAGCCATCGGCGCAATTTAGGGACGCGGTGCCGGCTTGTCAGTGGGAAAATCAATCCCGGTTGCCGGAGTGGTTAAAAATCGCATCGTTTACTGCGCCTGGCTTGGCCCGCTTTCTGCTGAAAAGGGGGTGTGAAGTTTGACGTACGCAAGATTCATCGCAGCAGTATTTACCACTTGCTGAACACAATTATTCCCTGCAATCACCGGCAGAAAGCCGAATCCGACGCCCTGGGTATTGTGATTATCCTCGGTATGATTCTGGCGATTGTGTACGTGGTCCGTCTGATTTTGGGCGGCGTGCACTAATTGTGGGACACAATCAAATTCCTGCCTCCGGAAACCGTTCCCGGATACGGCGGCAAAGAAATTCCTCATCGGCCGGCTGGTAGCGGCGGCGGGGGATGAAGCGGCGGACGGCATCCAACAATTCCAACCAGTCTTCCAAGGGCGGTTCTGGCACCGCCTGCCAGGGGTCGTACCGTTTTACGCGCTGAAAGAAAATCCATTCCCGCCCGACGTGTTGCGCGTAAATCTGCAGTTTCACGCCGTCGTCGGTGACCCGTTTCCAACTGACTTCAGCCTTGGGCACAAATAATTTTTAATTTTGAGTTTTGAATTTTTAGTGGCGGCACAAAAGTTCTGTTAACTTAAAATTCAAAATTCAGAACTAAAAATCAATGGCTGCCACCGCCATCGCGGCGATGCCTTCTTCGCGGCCGATAAAACCCATGTGCTCGTTGGTCGTGGCCTTGACGCCCACGTGTTTTTCCGGGATGCCGAGGGCGGTGGCGATGTTCCGTTTCATTCCCGCAATGTGCGGATAAAGCTTTGGCTCCTGGGCAATCAGCGTGGCGTCCACGTTCACGATTTTTCCCGGCCGGAGTGCGATGATGCGGGCGGCTTCCTCCAGAAAAATCCGGCTGGGCGCGTTTTTCCAGCGCGGATCGGAATTCGGGAAAAAATGGCCGATATCCGGCTCGCCGAGGGCGCCGAGCAGCGCGTCGCAGATGGCGTGCATTAAGGCATCGGCGTCCGAATGGCCGTCAAGCCCTTTGGTATGCGGAATCTCGACGCCGCCCAGAATCAGTTTGCGTCCCTCAACCAGAGCATGAACATCGTATCCGATGCCAACGTGAACCATGGCGGAAGTGTAAAACCCGTGCTGCAACCAACCAAGTTTATTTCTCGCCTTGAGACAACGTGAAGAAGAAGGTCGCTCCTTTGCCGGGCTCGCTTTTCGCCCAGACTTCGCCGCCGTGGTTCTGAACGAGGTGTTTGACAATTGAGAGACCCAGACCAGTACCGCCCTGCTCGCGCGAGCGCGCCTTGTCCACGCGGTAAAACCGTTCAAACACGCGGTCCAACGCTTCCGCCGGAATGCCGGGTCCGTCGTCCCGGACGCAGACCTCGATCTTGCCGGCTTCGGTCTTTTTACCGCTGACGGTCACCGTGCCCTGGGACCGCCCGTATTTGATGGCGTTGTCCACGAGGTTGGCGAAGACCTGTTCCAGGCGGTGGGCATCGGCCAGGGCGGTCAAATCGTTCAGTTGGTTGGCCAGTTTCATGTCCTTTTCCTCGGCGCGCGCTTTCAAATCGGTAAAGACCTTTTCCGCCAGCGGCCGCAATTCCACCGGCTGCAGGTTCAGTTTGACCCGGCCCGATTCCAGCGCCGAGATGGTGAGCAGATCCTGGATCAGCAAATCGAGCCGCTGCGTGTTGCGCTCGATGATCCGGAGAAAACGTTCCGCGACTTCGGGATTGCCGCGAGCGCCTTCGAGCAGGGTTTCGACATAGCCCTTGATTAAGGACAGCGGAGTGCGCAGCTCGTGGCTGACATTGGCGACAAATTCTTCCCGGGTGCGTTCCAGCTGCTTGAGCCGGGTCAGGTCGTGGAAGACGAGGATGGTGCCTTCGCGTTCACCGGCGGAGTTGAAAATGGCGGCGGCGTTGACCTGCAACCAGCGTTCGCTCAGCTCCGGCAGCTTCAGTTCATAATCAAAGACCTGGCCGTCGCCCTCGACACGTTCGACGAGGGCGGCGAGTTCGTGCACGCGCAGGGCTTCCATGATGGTCTTGCCGCGCAACTCAGCTTTCAGGCCGAACAAGTTTTTGAAAGCGCGGTTGGCGAGATAGATCCGGCGATTGCGGTCCAGCAGAAGCAGGCCTTCCAACATGCTGTTGAACAGGACCTGCTGTTGGGCTTTGGCGTCCACAGCGGTCTGTTGCTCCCGCCGCTGGAAGTCCTCCATGTCTGCCTGTAATAGCCGTTGCTGGAGCTGGAATTTCTGGCGCCACCAGAGATGAACACCAACGGCGACGGCTACGGCCAGAATGGTCAGGAGCGGCCACATGGGAAGATGAATCGCAGGAGGAAAAACGCCCAACATTTAACATTTAACGCCCAATATCCAGTTACACGCGTCCGGCAATCGTTGAACGTTGAGTGTTGAATGTTGAGTGTTGAATGTTTCCAGCTCACTCCACAAACCGATAGCCGACCCCGCGCACGGTGTCCAGATGCTTTGAGGCCGGGCCCAGCTTTTCACGGAGGCGGCGCATATGGGTGTCCACGGTTCGGGTGTCAATCAGGCTGTCGTATTCCCAGACGTCGCGCAGCAAGTGGTCGCGGGATTGCACGCGGCCGGCGCGTTGCGCCAGCACCACCAGCAGTTTGAATTCGGTGGCGGTCAGCTCGATCGTTTTGCCCTTCCAACTGGCCACGTGCCGCGGCAGGTCAATCAACAGATCGCCAAAGCGCATCTGGTCGTTCGGTTTTTCCCCGTTCTGGCCGCGCGACAGGATCTTTTTGATGCGCAATAACAGCTCCCGGGGACTGAACGGCTTGGTAAGATAATCATCGGCCCCGAGTTCAAGGCCCAGCACCCGGTCAATTTCCGCCGCCTTGGCCGTCAACATAATGACGGGCACCCGCGCGGTGGCTGGTTCCAGCCGCAGAGTTTTGCAAATCTCAAACCCGTCCATTTCCGGGAGCATCACGTCCAGCACGATCAGGTCGGGCGGCTGGGAGCGGGCTTTTTTCAACGCCTCCGCGCCATCCGCCGCCGTGCTGACCGCGTAACCGGCCTGCTTGAGATTGAATTCCACAAGCTCGACGGCTTCCGGTTCGTCGTCCACCACTAGAATCTTAGGCTTCACCTTTGCTTCACATCATGCCCAAATCGCCGACGCTGCACAATTTCAAATCTGTGACAACCATGTGACGATTTGGTGACAAATTCATTTATGATTCATGATTGATGATTTATGATTTGCCGCGTATGTCCTTGAAAACAATCATCAATCGTAAATCGTAAATCATAAATAATAAATGCCATGCCAGTTCCGGTTATTAATATCAGCCAGATGCGGCGCTGGGAGAAGGCCACCTGGGCCACCGGCCAGACCGAGGCCGCGGTCATCCGCCGGGTGGGCGGTAAAATCGCGCAATGCGCCTTGGGCCTGACCCGGCCGGGCGATTTCATTTTAATCCTTGCCGGCAAGGGGCACAACGGCGACGACGCCCGGGCAGCGCGCGAACAATTACGGGACCGCCGTATTGAAACGCTGGACGTCGTAGCCCAAAAAACCGATTTGCCGAAACTGGAAGCCGCTTTGCGTTCCCATCCTGCTCTCGTTATCGACGGTTTGTTTGGCATCGGCCTGAGCCGCCCGCTCGATGGCGGCTGGAAAAAACTCATCAGGGCGGTCAATCAATCCAAAATTCCGGTTGTGGCGGTGGACGTGCCGTCCGGCTTGAACGCGGATTCCGGCGAGCCACAGGGAGTGGCAATTGAAGCGGCGGTCACGTTGACCGTCGGCGCCCCCAAAATCGGCATGCTCCAGCAAAGCGCCTGGCCATTCGTCGGCCGGCTGGAAGTGGCCGAAGACGTAGGCCTGATTCCCTGTCCGCTTAAGAGCGAATTGAATTGGACGTTGCCGGGCGATTTTGCCGGTTTTCCGCCGCGTCGGGGCATTGCCGGCCATAAAGGTTCGTACGGGCACCTGACAATTATCGCGGGCAGTTTCGGTTTTCACGGTGCCGCGGTCCTGGCGGCGCGGGCAGCGCAGCGCGCGCAACCGGGACTTATCACACTGTTCACGCAGGAAATCACCTACCGTCCCGTGGCGGAACAGTTGCAGTCCGTGATGGTGAACATTTGGAAACCGGAGACCAAACTGCCGGAGTCAACCAGCGCAGTGTTGATCGGGCCGGGTCTGGCGGCTCCGGACATCGCCAAAACGATGAAAATGCCGACGCAGAAACTGTGGCGCGATTCGAGATTGCCGGTGATTGTGGATGCCAGCGCGCTGGACTGGCTGTTGCCGCACACTTTGCCGAAGAACCGGATTCGAGTTGTCACGCCCCATCCAGGCGAGGCGGCGCGAATGCTTGGAAAAACAGTGCGGCAGATCCAGGCAGACCGGCCGCAGGCCTTACGCAAAATTTCGCGCCGATTTGGTCACTGCTGGGTGGTATTGAAGGGGCATCAGACGCTAGTGGGTCGGAGCGCGGGCGAAATTTTTGTGAATTCATCCGGCAACCCGCATCTGGCTCAAGGCGGCAGCGGCGACGTGCTGGCAGGGTTCATCGCGGGATTGCTCGCGCAGCCGGCGTTACGAACTGATATTGGCAAAGCGCTCCGGTACGCCGTCTGGCAGCACGGTCACGCCGCGGATGCGTTGCAAGCTGTGGGATCAAATTGGGTCGTCGAAGACTTGGTCGCCGAGTCAGGTAAGGCAGGCTGAAAATTCTGGCACCGACTTTCAACGGCTGGATTCCAGATCCGTGTTTATCGGTGTCCATACGCGGTTGAAAGCCTCTGTGCTGTT
>JBGPDH010000088.1:0-13027 GCA_041482195.1 Verrucomicrobiia bacterium | reverse complement strand
TTTCACCTTCGGTCACATAAGCTGCGCCTTCAGTGAGACAGGAGTATTTCCGGCCCCAGCGCAAAATCCGGATGCTGGCCCAGGGCGTAACCATGAATGCGATGGCCAGCGAGAAGAACATCGCGGCGCTCGAACCGATGGGAATCGGCCGCATGTACGGCCCCATCAATCCGCCGACAAACGCCATGGGCAGCACGGCGGCAATCACCGCAAACGTGGCGAGGATGGTCGGATTGCCGACTTCGTTGATGGCCTCGACGGCGATGGCATTCCATTTTCGACCCCGGTTGCCGGGCAGATGGAAATGGCGGACAATATTTTCGACCACCACCACGGCGTCGTCCACCAGGATGCCGATGCTGAAAATGAGCGCGAAGAGGGTGATGCGGTTCAGCGTGAATCCGTAGAGATAGAACACCAGCAGCGTGAGCGCGAGCGTAGATGGAATGGCGATGGCTACTATGAACGATTCGCGCCAGCCCAGTGCGAGTAGAATCAACAACGACACGCCAACGACGGCAATGAGCATGTGCCAGAGCAATTCGTTGGATTTTTCGGCTGCGGTCACACCGTAATTCCGCGTTATAGATACCTGGATATCGGCGGGAATGATGTGGCCTTTAAGCGTATCGATTTTCCTGAGCACTTCGTTGGCCACGTGAATGGCGTTGGCCCCCGGCCGTTTGGCGATGGCCAGGGTAACGGCGGGTTGTTCCGCATACATCGTAGCCGCGTTTGTCAAAACGCGGTCTGACCCAATCCGCGAATTCACATTCGCGGCGGCACCTTCTCCAAAAAATACATACTGATTCGGTTCTTCCGCGCCATCCTCGATGACGGCGACGTCGCGGAGATAAACGGGTTTGCCCCCAAATACGCCCACAACCACATTGCCGACGTCCCCGGCATCCGTCAGGAATCCACCGGTCTCCACGACAACTTCCTTGTTGTTGCTGGTCAATCCTCCGGCGACATACTGGCGATTGGCCTGTTGCAACATGGGAATCAAACCCACGGGACTGAGGTTGCGTGAAGCCAGTTTGGCCGGGTCGAGCAGCACACGGACCTCACGCCGGCTGCCGCCAATGAGGGTGGTGCCAGCCACTTGGGGCACCTGCTTCACTGCATCGTCCACCTGCGCCACGAGCCGGCGCAGCGTCAAATGATCGTAACGCGCGCTGTGAAATGTCAACGCGAGGATCGGCACGTCGTCAATGGACCATGCCTTGATCAGAGGTTGTGAAACACCGTGTGGAATTTTGTCGAAGTTCGATTGCAACTTCTGGTTCAGTTTCACCAGGCTGAGTTGCATGTCCTCGCCCACCTTGAACCGCACAATCACCAGCGACTGGCCTTCGCTGGACGTTGAGTAGAGATATTCAACGCCGGGAATTTCCCACAACAACTTCTCCATCGGCCGGGTGACGCGCTCCTCGACTTCCTTGGCGCCGGCACCGGGCATGGTGACGAGCACATCCACCATCGGCACCTTGATTTGCGGCTCCTCCTCGCGCGGCAGCTGCAGCACCGCCAACAGACCCAGCAACACCGACGCAATGATGATGAGCGGCGTGAGCTTGGAATCAATGAACGCCCGCGCAATACGGCCGGCAATGCCAAGGGGCGCGGGCGCTGAAATTGGATGTTCAGATTTCATAGCGGCAAGCCGGCCTGACAAAACAGCTTCGCGCTCCGCCATGGAACTGTAGCCGTCCCGCATCGCGGGATCAGTCGGCGCTGATTTTCACCCATTAAAGAATGCGCGGACTGATCCCGCAATGCGAGACGGCTACGCGATTCGCGGCAAGGGCGAACGTTCATTTCACCTCCACCGGCTGTCCGTCGGCCAGCCGGGGAGCGCCGTCCACCACCACCCGCTCACCCGCGTCCACACCGGAAACCAATTCAACCTCGTCCCCGACGCGTTTACCGGTTTTGACGATGCGCAATTGCGCGTGGCTGTTGACGACGACGAAGACCAGTTCCATCTCCCCACGTTGCAACACGGCCGTGGCGGGCACCCGCAGCGCCGAGGTCTCGCCCACCGGCACCGTCACCCGGCCGAACTGGCCGGCGCGCAGACCGGGTGTCGGTGGCAAGTCCAGTTTGACCAGGAACGTGCGGCTGTTGGGGTCGGCGGACGGGGCAATTTCACTGACGACACCGGCGAGTTCGTTTTTGACGCCGGAAACGCGCACGCCCAGCTTGTCGCCCAGCGCGAGTCGGTCGATGACTGCTTCCGGCACGTCGGTTTCCAGCTGCAAGGCATGGGCATCCTCCATTTCCAGCAACGGCTTGCCGGGCGAGGCCAGGTCACCCACATCGGCATATTTACGGGTGATGACCCCGGCAAAGGGCGCGGTGACCCGGGTATAACCGAGTAAAGTTCTCGCTTGTGTTGCCGCCGCATCGGCCACGCGGAATTTTGATTGGGCGCTGTCGTATTCGGATGGCGAAAGAATCTTTTGCTGCACCAGATCCGTGGCGCGTTTCAAATCGCTTTCGGCCTGCTGGCGAACGGCGGTAGCCTGATCCAGTTGCGCCTGGATTTCGCGGGCATCGAGTTGGACCAACAACTCGCCGGCCCTCACCTCCTGGCCGGGCGCGACCAGCATCTGCTCGATCTTGCCACTGACTTTGGCCTCGATGACGGAATGCAATTTGGCGCGCACCGTGCCTACGACTTCTTCCGTGGCCGCGCGGCTCTTGCTCTCGACCACCAAGGCGCGCACGGTGGCGGACGGCAGGGCCTCACCGGCAATGTTCGCGCTCTGGCGGCTGCAGCCGCTCAAGGCAAAGGCCGCCAGCAGTAGCGTGATGGTGGTAAGATTTGTTTGAGTCATTTTCCCGATGCCGCCTGAGCCGGCCTGGTCTCACAGCAACTTCCGGCGTCGCGGCCCACGCCAAGCTTTTTCAAAATCATTTCCAGCGGACAAAAGTTGGTGAACGAGGACTGAAAGAGGTTAAAGCCGACGAAGGCGGTGAACCAGAGCCAGTACCGGCTGTGATAATACGCCAGCAACAGGCTGGCGAGGATGAACAAGCCGGCGAACCGGCGAATGAGCATGTGCATTTTCATAAGGGTTAATGATTGGTCTTGATTTAATGAAAACGGGTCGCGATCAGCCCTCCCACGACCATGCCATAGAGAGTGCTGATGAACGGGTTGCTTGTCAACGGGCACGCGCCGGTCCGACAACCCGCCGATCCCGCAATGCGGGACCAGCCGAAACCGGATGCCGCCCCGACGGCCGCGCCGATGGCAATTTGCAAAATCATAACAGACTTTCTGTTCGCATCACCTTTTGCATTGGACATTCATGTCAATCATGATATAATCATATAACTATATAGTTATATGTCAAATGGAAAGTTTTTTCGGGGTTGGCGGGCGGGCGAACTGGAATTGATCGCCGGCCGGTTCCGGATGCTGGGTGAGCCGATGCGGTTGCGGATCTTGCAGGCGGTCTGCCAGCAGTCCCGCATGGTGAACGATATCGTGGCCGCCACCGGCTCGACGCAGGCGAACGTCTCCAAACATCTGTCCCTGCTCGCCGCCGCCGGCATTTTGGAGCGTAAAAAAGACGGCCAGCGCGTTTATTACGGTATAAAAGATCAGCTGGCGGTCAAATTGTGCGAATTGGTGCGGGCGCACGTGGCGGAATAATCGCGTCGAAATAGTTTGCAGCGGTGGTCACCTCTGTTAGCCTGAGGCTGAAGTCGGAAAGCTATGCAGCGCTGGCATTTCATCGCAATTGCAGGACTGCTTCTGGGAACGGCCGTTCAAGCCACGCAAGTCGGGTTGATCACAATTAACGGCGCCATCGGCCCGGCGACCGCCACCTACATTTCACGAGCCGTTCAGGTGGCTGCCACACAAAATGACGAATGCCTTGTCATCCAACTCGATACCCCCGGCGGCCTGCTCGAATCCACCAAACAAATCGTCCAGACGTTCTACGCCTCGAAAGTACCGACCGTGGTGTATGTCGCACCCTCCGGCGCCAGTGCCGGCAGCGCTGGCGTGTTCATTACCCTTGCCGCCGACGTAGCGGCGATGGCGCCCAATACCAGCATCGGCGCGGCGCACCCGGTCGAATTGGGCGCGACCGGCGATGAGGAAAAAACCGACGACGTCATGAAAAAAAAGCTGGAGAATTATGCTTCCTCTTTCATCGAAACTATCGCGGACAAGCGGCATCGCAATGTGACCTGGGCAAAATCCGCTGTCGTGGAAAGCAAAGCGACCACCGCCGAGAAGGCGCTCAAGACAAAAGTCATTGATCTGATTGCGGATGACATTCCTGCTTTGCTCAAGCAACTCGACGGACGCAAGGTGGGTGATAAGACGCTGCACACGGCGAACGCCAACGTCGTGGAAATCCCCATGAGGGCGTGGGAGCGCTTTTCCCAGTTGTTTCTGCGGCCGGAAGTCATGTTCATCCTGATGTTGATGGTCATTTACGGTTTTATCGGGGAACTGAGCAGCCCGGGCGCCATCCTGCCGGGCGTCGTGGGCGCGGTTGCGCTGATTCTCGTGTTGTACATGTCCGCCATCCTGCCCGTGAACATCGCCGGACTGGTATTGATGGGTCTTGCGGTCGTGTTGTTCATTGCGGATATTTTTGCGACCACGCATGGCGTGCTGACCGCTGGCGGCATCGTGTCGTTTTTCCTCGGCGCGATGATGTTGTTCAATGGCGCGGGCCCGGGCTACCACCTGACCCTGACCTGGATTATTCCGGCAACGGTGATTACGGCGGCCTTTTTCATTTTTGTGGCCGGTGCCGGTCTGCGGGCGCAATTCAAACCTGTCCGTGCCGGAAAGGAAACGATGCTGGGCAAAACCGTGAACGCGCTTTCACGCATTGACACGCAAGGCGGCCGGGTGTTCATCGAAGGCGAAACCTGGAACGCCGTCAGCGAAACCCCGGTGGAAGCCGGGCGAAACGTGGAAATCACCGGCATCGAGGGACTGACTTTGAAAGTAAAACCAAAAAACTAGAAACGGAGAAAAATTATGGACCAGCTCGTCAAATTAGTTTTCGCCCTCGGCCCGGTGGCCGTCATTCTGATCATTCTCGCCGTGGTGGTTTTGCCGCAGGCCATCCGCATTTTGCGCGAATACGAACGCGGCGTCATTTTCCGCCTCGGCAAGCTGCAGGGTGCGAAGGGCCCGGGCCTCATCTTCCTCATTCCCATCGTAGACAAAATGGTGCGGATGGATTTGCGCGTCGTGACCATTGACGTTCCCAAGCAGGAAATCATGACCAAGGACAACGTGCCCGCCACCGTGGACGCGGTGATTTATTTCCGTGTGGTGGACCCGAACGCGGCGGTGGTGAAGGTGGAAAATTTCTGGAAAGCAACTTCGCTTATCGCGCAGACGACGCTGCGCAGCGTGCTCGGCCAGTCACCGTTGGACGACCTGCTGGCGCAACGCGATATTATCAACCAAAAGCTCCAGGAAATCATTGATAAACAAACTGAGCCGTGGGGCATCAAAGTCACCGCGGTCGAGGTGAAGGACGTGGCGCTGCCGGACAGCATGAAGCGCGCAATGGCCAAACAAGCCGAGGCTGAACGCGAACGCCGTGCGAAGGTTGTAAACGCAGAAGGCGAATTCCAGGCCGCCGAGAAAATGGTGCAGGCCGCCGCGTTGATCGCCAAAGAACCGATCGCATTGCAACTGCGCTACCTCCAGACCATGCGCGAAATGGCCAGCGAACACAACACGACCACCTTCTTGCCGCTGCCGATCGACTTGTTCAGCGCGTTTTTGAAGAAATAAACCATGAGGCCAATTCCGTAAAAAACTACAATTTGCAAGCACGCGAAAAAAGGTAGCGGTGGGTGGCAAATTTTCGATAACCCCGGTCGAAAATATTTCTACCCAGCGGCGCTATGGAAAACAGGTAAACCGGATAGGTCCACCAGATCTTTCTCATCGCGTAGCGATAAGTGTCAGCGCCCCGGATTTGTTCGCCACTTGTCAGCCACAAGCGTAAGTCTTGTAGCAACTCGTCTTCGTTCAACCGCAGCTTTTCTTTAACCCAATCGGCTTGCAGCGGCGCGATTTCAAATCCTCGTTTCCGCAAGGTATTTGCCCAAAACGGCACCCATCGCCGGCAAAAGCCGCAGCTATCGTCATATAGAATCCAGCCGTATGGTTTAGGATTGGCCTTTTTCATTGCGTCAGCTTGGCACCTTGAAACACTTTAACTTCCGAACCGTCCGCGAGAAAAGCCGAAGACGGAGGCCGGTTGAAAACCTCCCGGAAATTTTCTCCATACAAATTGGCCGCGTCGCAGTGAAGTTCCGTTGCCCGGGCCTCCCAAACGCGCCAGCGGGGGTGCTCCACCCGATATTCCATGGTTGAACCATCGCGCTGCTTTGTGTAGCCCCAATAATGCTCGCTGATGAACCCGGATAACGAACCGTTCACCACTGGCCGGGCACAGTCGGACACGGCTACTTTCATAAAATTCTCGCGGCCCTTCGAGCGCCAGGAATAGGAAACGGATTTTATTCCGTCCTGGAACGTTTCAATCCGGTGCGCCATCGGCACCGCAAAATAGTTTTCATTGTAACATTTCCGCGCGACGAAAGCGACGGCTCTTCGCGGAACAAATTCCCGGATGAAAACAACCCCGCGCTGCCAACTATTGTCCACTTTCCGGCGAACGTAAAATCTCAAATTGACTTCTTCGAAATTGCGGTGAAACGGGATGGGTATTCCGCCGACACACACATGCCGAAAGAGAAACCCGACAAGACTGATATAAGCTTTGCCATTCCAAAAATCCAATTCCGTGCCTGCAGGGACGAAAGGTGCGAGCACCGCTGTATCAATTTCGTAATTCAGCATTGCCAGATAACGCCATTCCGCGGTTAGAAAGACCCGGGGCGAACTGGATATTGTTGTGCGCATGGCAGATGATTTTACTCAATTTCCATTCGACAATCAGCAATCGAAAATCGAAATTGAGATATGCCGCTGTACGAATACGAGTTGTGCGAAGGTGACTGCAAAGTTTGCGGCGGGCGGTTCACGCTGCGCCGGCCGCTGTCCGCCAAACCGCTGACGAATTGTCCGGCGTGTAAAAAGCCGGTGCGCAAAATCATTTCCGGTTTCAACACCCCTACCAAACTCAAACCCCTGTCTGTTTCCGACGCCAAAAAGGCCGGGTTCACCGTGCTGAAGAAGGTCAGCAAAGGCGAATACGAACGGCAGTAAATCCGTTTTGACGCATGTGCTAATCTGCGGTAGGGTGAAGGTTGAATGGGTAGCCGCCTCTTTCATTTAAGATGCACACCGCTTTTGGCTCTGGCGGCGATGGTAGCGGTGCCCTTTGCCCGGGCGGAACCGCCGACAACCAATGCCTGGAAGCCGATTATTTTTTCGACGCTGGACAACAACGTGATTTCCTCCAACCTGACCTCGCCCTCAACCCAACCGGTGCTGCCGGCGAATCTGCAAAGGAGCCTGTTTGATAATACAACGCCGGTGCCTTCCTTCAATTTTGGTCCGGCACCCGCTCCGGACGCAGGGCGGCGGGTCCAAAAAAAATCCGAAGACCGTGCGGATTGGGCTTTCCAGACACCCGCAGAAATTATGGGGGTGGCACCGGAACAAATACTGTCAAACGGGAAACGAAACGGCGAGGGTCGGCAGAAGAACCTGACACCGCTTGAACGTTACCTGGAAGGACGGAACCCGGGTTCCAAATCCAGGTCGAATCCCTCCTCATCCCAGAACTACCGGGGAGGTGAAAATACCCAGACCAATAGTGACGACTTTTCTTCTGATCAGATGAACGCGGGCTGGGGCGACCTGCAGTCGTCCGCCACTCCCGGTCAACCTTTAAACGCCATGCCGAATACGGTCGTGGTTAACAATTTGTTTGGGAACCAGAATCAAGATTCCGTCTGGGGAAGTGGATTGGGCTCCCCGGCGCCGCAGCCTGCTCAAAACCCCGTCAACGCCCTGCAACAACAGGCGGACATGGACCAGTTCCGGTGAATGCTTAATCCGGGCTTTGTACCAGCCACCGCGACTGCCATCGTACCGGACAGCGCCCCATCGTTTAAATCGCAAATCGCTCTGCCGTTTTCCAGTTCCACGCAACCGCTGGTCAATCCCATCGGAGCCTCATTCGCCCCCTTAAACAGTGGCATTGGTCAACCGAGTCCTTTGACGCAACTTCCCGGCATTACCAGTCAGGCCAACACGCAACCCTCACTCGCGCCGGCCTGGGCGCCGCAACCCGCCCCCTGGACATCACCCAATCCCCAGCCGTTCGCGGTTCCCCAGCGTAAATTCTGAGCCGGCAACGCTAATCAGTGCGACGAGGTCATCACGAGGACCTGTTCCAGGGTGGAGACACCCTCCCGGGCACGGTCCATTGCGACCATGCGCAAGGTGCGCATACCCTGGCTGATGGCCACCTTGGCCAATTCACGCGTATTGGCCCGTGCGATGACGAGTTTACGGATTTGATCGGAGATGGTCATGGCCTCAATGACCGCGAGGCGCCCGCTGTACCCGGAATTCTTGCAGCGCTCGCAACCGCGCCCGCGATAAAGTTGCAGGCCTTCGAGCGTAGCGGGATCGATACCGAGGTCTTCGAACATCTTTGGAGGATAGGTCACCGGTTCCTTGCAATGCGGGCAGATGCGGCGCATCAGGCGTTGTGCACAGGAGAGAATCACGGAGGAGGAGATCAAAAACGGGGCGATGCCCATGTCATCCAGCCGGGCGATGGCGCCCGGGGCGTCATTGCAATGCATGGTACTGAGCACCTGATGGCCGGTGAGCGCGGCTTCAATGGCGATTTCGGCGGTCTCGGTGTCACGGATTTCCCCGATCATGATGATATCCGGGTCCTGGCGGAGAATCGAACGCAACGCATTGGCGAAGGTCAGGCCGATTTCCTTCTTGGTGGGCACCTGATTGATGCCGGGAATCTGAAATTCCACCGGGTCTTCCACGGTGACGATGTTGTAAATGGGGTTGTTGAGTTCGTTCAACGCGGAGTAAAGCGTTGTCGTTTTGCCCGAACCGGTCGGGCCGGTGACGAGAATCAATCCGTGTGGAGCTTCAATGGCGTTCTTGACTTGTTTGAAAGTTTCGGCGTCCAATCCCAGTTTGTCGATGCTGGCGGAAAGATTGGTCTTGTCCAACACGCGCAACACGATTTTTTCGCCGTGCACCGTGGGCAACACCGAAACGCGCAGGTCGTAGTCTTTGCCACCTACCCGCACCCGCATGCGGCCGTCCTGAGGCAAACGACGTTCGGCAATGTCGAGACTGCTCATGATTTTGAACCGCGAGGCCAGGGCCAGCTGCATTTGCTTGGGTGGCGGTGTGGCATCAATCAACACACCGTCGACGCGGTAACGCAACCGCATGATTTTCTCGAACGGCTCCAGGTGCACGTCACTGGCGTGATCCTTGATGGCCTGAACGACGATCAGGTTGGCCAGCTTGATGACCGGCGCCTCGCCACTGGAGGCAGCCAGTTGGTCGAGGTTGACCTCTTCCAGGGTTTCTTTGATCGTTTCAATCGAGGCGTCTTCATCATTCTCACGCTGTTTTTCAGCGTCTTGAATGATATCTTCCATCGAACCCCCTTTGGCGGAATCGATCGCGGCCAGTTTGTCCACGATGGCTTTTTCCGAGGCAATCAGCGGAGCAATTTCCAGGCGGGTCAGGCGCTTGACGTCGTCGAGGGCCAGCACATTCAACGGGTCGGCCATTGCCAGAAACAACTTGTTTTCCAGCCGTGATATGGGAACCACCTTGTAATTATGCGCGGCATCCCGCGGCAACAAATCGGCAATATCGAGGGGAACCGACAGCCGGGCGAGATTGATGGAAGGCACATTCAGAACACGGCCCATGGAAACCGTCAAATCCTGTTCGCTGACATAGGCTTTTTCGATGATCAGTTTGACCAGTCGCGTGCCCCCCTTCTTTTGTTCCTCCAGCAAAGACTCCACCTGTTGGGCCGTCAACAAGCCATCCTCAACCAGGGCGTCGGCAATGCGTTCTCCGAATGATTTGACTTTGGCCATGATGTTAACGGAAGGCTTTGCGGATGTTTAGCATGAGTTCCGCCGGCGACGCCAGATACCAGAGCAACCGGTTGGTCGTAGTCTCGGCCAGTTCCTTGGCTGCTTGCTGGTTGAAAGGATTCGCCGTCGCCACCAAAATGCCCTTGCTCATCCGGTCGAAGGGCAGCAGACACCAGCGCCGGCAAATAGTCATGGGAAATCCGCGCGCCAATTCCATGTCCAGCTCATATTTATCGAGCGGCAGATAGGCCAGACGCGATTTGTCCGACAGCAATTTGAGGGATTTCTCGATCGGCAAAATACTTTTTTCCGACAGGGCGTGAACGAAGGGTTCGATCACGTCTGTGGGCGGCTGGGTCATATCAGGCGAGCGCCACCATAAATCGAAATCACCAGCGGAGATAATGCGACCTTCAACGAAAATTTTATGCATCGCCTTCCGGCCGTCATCCACTTCTTCCGCCGACGCGCGGGTCTTCTTTTTGAATCGAGCCGTGTCCGAGGAAGGCGTCAATGCCGTCGGCTCCACTCCCGAAATTTGTTGTACGGCCACGTTGTTGGCCTTGTCCTCGATTTGTTTCAACGCCAACTGCACATCGGTGTCATTCGGACGGCGCTGCAATACTGTCTCGTATTCCAAAATGGCCGAGGAAAGTTGTCCCATTTGCAGGTACGCCTGGGCGATGCGCTTGGAGGTGGTGATGACGTCCGGTTCGCGGCCGAGCTTGGTGTAAGCTTCCTTAAGGATTTCCAGCGATTGGCAATCGTTCGGCTGCGATTGTACAATGACTTCGAACATCTCAATTGTCTGCTGCAATTGAGCTTCTTCACCTGCATTTAACGTCGCTGTAGCCATGCCTCGAAATCGACCACCGTCATTCTCACCCAACATATGCGGTAAGACACAGTTTTTCAGCAATTTTCCTGCCAGCCTGAACAAGGTTGGCAGCCAATTCCGGCGGCTGCACAGTGCCCGATAAGAAACCTCGCAACGGCACTTTTACGATTTAAGTTTTGGTCTTTTCCTGCTAAAACCCCGCCAATGGAGAGGCCCATGCCAACCATGACGCCCCCCGCCGGTGAACGCCTGGTGCGTTTCGTGGGTGATCGTATCCGTTTCACTTTGCACGATGGCAAGCCGCTCTCCAACCCGGCCCCGACGGATGGCCCATCCGGCAGCTGGCGCGGGTTGCTTCGCACCAACCTCGGTCGCAGCCCGGCGCGGCGCCGCGAAATTATCGCCGCCCACGCCGGCGGAGCCGGTCACGCCGGCACTTCCTGGCATGACCTGCCCATGCAGAAAAAGGGCGACACCTGGGAAATCGAATTGCCGCTGGCCGAGGTCGGCTTTTTCAAAGCCAAACCTTATCTGCTGGACACCAAAGGCTGGCAACACTGGCCGGAGGGACCCGATGTGGGCATCAGTGTTCATCCGGATTTTTGCCGTACCGCGAATACCATTTACTGCGCCTTCACCCGGCTCTTTGGAACGACTCGCACCGCTGCAATTGCCGTGGATCCACAGTTACAGTTTCAACTTAACCCCCTCGATTCCCAGGGTTACACCGTTATTCCCCCGTCCGGTAAATTGCGCGACTTGACACGGCAGTTGCCTCATATCGTGCAAACGCTCGGCTGCCGCATCCTGCATCTGCTGCCCGTGCATCCAACGCCGACGACTTACGCGCGGTTCGGCCGATTTGGCAGTCCCTACGCCGCGCTGGATCTGACGGCGATCGATCCGGCACTCGCCGAATTCGACCATCGCACTACCGCCATCGATCAGTTTTGCGAACTCACCACTGCGGCACATGCGCTCGGGGCACGGGTGTTCCTCGACATCGTCATCAATCACACCGGCTGGGGTGCCGTTCTGCAGGAAAATCATCCTGAATTTTTCCTGCGGCAACCCGACGGTGCTTTCGCCAGCCCGGGCGCGTGGGGGGTCACATGGGGTGATCTGGTGGAATTGAAACAGGACGGCGTTGCGCTCTGGGATATCATCGCCGATGCGCTGCTCACCTGGTGTCGCCGTGGAGTGGATGGTTATCGCTGTGACGCCGGCTACAAAATTCCCGTTCCGGCATGGCAATACATCATCACCCGCGTTCAGGAGGAATTTCCCGAGGCCATCTTTTTGCTTGAGGGACTGGGCGGCTCCTGGGAGGCCACGGAAAATCTGCTCACCGAAGGCGGCATGCAATGGGCTTATTCCGAACTGTTTCAGAATTATTCCGGACGGGAGGTGGCTCAATACCTCGATTACGCGCTGCGTCAGAGCGCGCGTGTCGGACTTTACGTTCATTACAGCGAAACGCATGACAACGAACGGCTCGCCAAACGTGGCCGGGCCTGGTCACTGCTGCGCAATCGCTTCTGTGCCTTGACCAGCATCAGCGGCGGGTTTGGTTTCACCTGCGGCGTGGAATGGCTCGCCGCCGAAAAAATCAAAGTTCACGACTGCACGGGCCTGGCCTGGGATAGTCATGACAATATCGTCCCGGATCTGGCGCAGTTAAACCGGCTGCTGGCCGACCATCCTTGCTTCTTCGATGGCGCAAAGCTCACCCGGCTAAGTACGCCCGATTCGCCGGTGTACGCCTTGTTGCGCGAGTCTTTCGAAGGCCAGGATTCCGTTGTTGTCCTGGTCAATACCGATGCGGAAAAGGAAAATTCCATCACCATCACGAACCTGGAAAACCGGGTTCCGAATTGTAAAATTGAATTACTTGGCCAGTCGCTGCCGAAAACGGTCATGGACGGCAGCCAAATGACATTCACCCTCCCGGCGGGGGCTTGTCATTGCCTCGCGCCGACGCCGCAACCACAGGGTATGAGCAGTGATGCCTATCGCCGCGCCCGGGCTCAGGCCGCGTTTGCCATCCAGGCAATGAGTTGTGTTTTACCAATCCAGACGATTCCGAATTTCCCCATGCAGGCACAAGCCGGA
>JBGPDH010000087.1:0-13127 GCA_041482195.1 Verrucomicrobiia bacterium | reverse complement strand
TGACGCCGATGTCAATTTCGTCAAAGACTGCATGATACGAGCCATTCTCCTTGAAGATTCTCAAGACCATGCGCTGCGTGCGCAGGAGCGGCCCCGCGTGAAAATGCATCGCCCCTTCCCAAGTGCCTTGTAGCCTTTTCAAATGAACCAGCCGCTCGTATTTGACCACCACTATCGTCAGGCCGGCCGCCAATAACAGGGCGACACAAACAAAAACGGCTGTCCTGGTTTTCTTTTTCGGCATCGGATCCTACTGTATAGACACCGCACCCTGTAATTTCGCATGTTCTTTCTGTCCTTATTCACCAAATCACTATTGTCCGTATCGGTAACAACCCGGCAGAAGGCGTCTAAAATAGACGGGGTTGATGTGCCGCGTCACCATCGCCGCAACGGCCGCTTCTGAATTCTGCTCGGCGTATTGCCGGAGTAATTCCGGGTCCGCCGGTTTCTGCATCTATCCATAAATGTCCGCCGACGGCAAAAGTGCAATTTTATTTTTGGAAATGCAGATGCGTACTGGCGCTCCGACGAATACGCAAAAGGACATTTTACAATGTGCTGGCGGCGTATAAAGATTCTGCGAGGTGCGGGAAACAAGGGTGAAATTGGGGATACAGAATAACCAGCCTCTCGAATTTTATTTCAAATAAGTGCAGTGACGCTGCAGCCATTGCACGTCCCGGTCCGTCGCCGAAGTGTGAGTCACATGCGCCTGTCCCGGCGGCGCCAGGATATAGGGTTCCAGCCACCGATGACTCTCCACGTGGCCATCGGCAAAGGAAAACCGGCCTGCGCTGTTGTGGTAGCCCGCCGGGTAATCTGCCATCCAGTAGGGGTTGCTTGACCCCATTCCGTCATCTCTCCCCGTATTGCTCATGTCCACACAAAGTGAAGAATCATTGATGGTGTCGCTACGCTCGTCCGTGGTGACATAAATCTCCGAAAGCATCTTGATTTGCTGAAGCTTGCTGAAGATCTGGTACGCGTCACCGCCGCCATGAAGCCAGTAGCCAGGCAGCCTGGGATTCAGACGGTTGTTCATTGAAACACTGCGTACCAGAGCGCTTCGGTCACCGGGGCATTTGTAAATGGCCGGTTCAATGCCGTACCGTGCCAAAGGCGATTGGGACGGATCTGCCAGGAGTGAGGTGTTCGTGGCATCAAATGGATCACTCATGTCTCCGGCTACCCAGTGGTCCAACACGGGCAACTGGTCATTGTTGTCATGACAAGACATGCTCCAGGCCAAAACCAGCTGCCGGTGATTATTAGTACATTGCGTTCCTTGGGCTGCGATTTTGGATCGGCTTAGAACGGGAAGCAACAGTGCGGCCAGAATCGCGATGATGGCGATGACGACGAGCAGTTCGATGAGGGTAAAGGCCCGTCTGCCTGTTATTTTGCCGGGGAGAGGCATGGTTTTATTTCCAATGGCGCGCAGTTTAAGGGAAGGTCAGGTTGGAATAAGTCGCGTCGCAGGGGGAATCGGGATCACCATAGATCCGAATGCCGATGAGGCCGGCGGCAAAGGTCGAATCCGTGACCCGCAGAACCCGGACGTCGTTCAGGCGGACCTCAATCAGAGGCCCTTGGGCGGCAACCGTGATTTTTGCGGACTGGCCCATGTAAGAAAACACGCGTCCCTGGTAGTAGCCGAGGGAGGTTTCGCTTCCATCCAATCGCTTCACCAGGGCAATGTGCCCCGCGTCCGGCCGGGGGGTGCCGCCGGGGGCGAAAATGATGAGGTAGCCGTTTTTGGCGTCCAGCATGCGGATGGCCAGGCTCGCTTCACGATTGGTGCTGCCAGCGATGGCTGACAGGGTGACATCGTGGTATTCCTTCTCCGAAGCCAGAATGCTCTCGAAGCTGGCGCTGCGCCCGTGGATTTTACCGTTTGCCCAATTCCATTGTTCACTGTCGCCATCTAAAACCGACCAATGTTTGGGAATGCCCTGGACGGGCTTATTAAGTTTGTAGAAGGTGATCGTCGCTACTTCTGCCGCCAGCAACACACAGACACCAACGACAATCGCCATTTTCGTTTTTGTCCACACCATAAGATTCAACGCTTCTTTGATGAGGGTTTAAGGCCAACCATTGGTTGCCGTGCCTTCGGCAGCCTACTCGTTCACCCAGTCCGGTCAAGAATGCTAAATCCAAAACGCCTTCCGGACAATTTGCCGGCGTGGGAAGGCAGATTCATATCAGGCATCGCGCCCGGATGCTCCGCCGACAACTTCTGTACTCGCCGCTCCATCCGAATATGCTGCGGGAGGAGGATGACAGCCAAAGCCACGAGCAAGATAACCGGCAGCACCAGCATAACAATGAAACGCCCGGTAATTATAAAACGTGTCAAACCATATCAACGTCCGAAGCCCAGCTCCAGGCGCGGACGAATTAAGAAAACCGCAAGTGCTAATGCAATCTGAAAAATAATTGGTTCCAGTCTGAAACATTCCACTTATTGGTATAAATCATAAAGGAATTTGTCGCGGTGAATGCCGCGCCGAAATTTGTCCATGAATTTAAGTCAGTTGAAACTTGTAATTGGTAATCCATGCCAACAACAAGATTTGCAAAACTGACAGTCACGACGTTGGTCAAATTTATTAAGTTAACTTTTGGCGCGCCTTCAATTTGATAAAGCTGCTGTACTTCCGTACCGGACAAAGCGTGATTGTAGATACGAATATCATTCATAGCTCCGTAATAAAAATAATTCAACGAAACGCCATCAGGTTGAAGTTCAGCGCCTATTAGCAGTGGCCACGTTGTCGGTTGTAGGTCAAATGTTTGGTTCCCTGACGAATCAAGTTTTCCGTTTAGATAAAACGCCCAATTGCCGGAGGAATTATCGTAAGTAAATACGCATTGCGTCCACTGATTGGTGGACGGAAGAGATGATGATGAGGTGGTCTCGTCGAAGTGAGGGGTTGCTTGAAACGACAGGTGAGCATCATGAATCCCAAGCCACCAGGAGCCGTCGTCATTATCGTACGCTTTATGTTTTTGAAGAAAGTAACAGGGGACCGTAAACCCGGGCGCGGGCTTGACCCACAGGCTTATGCTGATATTCGTCAACGACAGACTGGGACCATTGGAGACCGAAATGTAACTTGATACGCCGTCGAAAAAGTAAGCTGAATGGGTTACCCCATATCTGTTGTTCGTTAATGTCGCGCCATAAACTGTGCCATCGTTTCCATTTCCGCTTGCGTCATTCGCGTTTCCGTTGAACGGGAAATAGGCAACAAGTCCATCCGTTGGTATTTGAGCGTGGATGGCGCTGCAAAAAGCCAACCCGCAGATGGCGGCGAATTTCGTTTTCATATCTTGTAGGGGTTATTGGTTCGAGATTCATGGGACGTTCATGCAGCTCAATGGAAGGTCACGCCGGAAAAAGTGGCATCACAAGGATAGTCTTGATCGCCGAAGATTCGGAGGCCGATGTAACCAGTGGCAAACGTCGCATCCTCGACCTGCATCACGTCGACATCATTCAAATAGACCTCGATCAAAGGGCCGCGAGTAGTCACTTCGACTTTCACCGGCTGGCCGACGGTCGGGAACCCTGCTTCGTGGTAATAAGCGATCGTGTTGTCTGTTCCGGCAGTTCGTTTATCCAGACGGACATGACCGATCCCATTATCCCAGGGGTAAGGAGTGCCATCCGGGGCAAAGACGAGAATGTAGCCATTATCGGCATCCGGCATGTGGAATGCCAGGCTCGCCTCACGGTTGGTTGTGCTGGCGATGACTGATAAAGTGAAATCACCGTACTGCTTGCCCGAAGCCAGAATGCTGTCTCCGGAAGTGCTATGCGCGTTGATTTTGCCTCCGGCCCAAGTCCAACTCTTGCTGTCGCCACTGATCACCGACCATCCGGCGGGGATGGGGTTCTCCAATTTCCAAACCGTGACCGCCGTCGTTCCCGCGGTGAGTGCGCACACGCCGATAACGACTGCCGTTTTGGCTTTGGCCCAGGCCATTAGTTTCAACGTTCCCTGGATGAGGGTTACGGTTGAACCGCTGGCCGCCGCGCCTTTGGCGATCGCCACCGCGGTCACCGTTTTGGCCAGCGCCACCGGCGCGGCTTGGACCGAATTGGTTGAAATCACCCCTGCCAGAATCACTGTGGTCGAGCTCACGCCGCTTTTGGCGAAAAATTTCCGCAGCTTTTCCAGCGCCCGGCTCACACGCATTTTGGCGGCGTCCTCGCTCGCGCCCAGGGCCGCGCCGACTTCCGAAAATTTTTTGTTTTCAAAGAACCGCAGCACCAGGGCGTCGTGATCCTTCTGGCCGAGCTTTTCCATCGCGGTGTTGAGCATTGGCGCGATTTGCATCCAGGTGTCATCGGGAGTCGGTTCGTTTGAAATGTTTTGCATAGACGCCTGTTGTTCGTGGCGTTGGCGGCGACGTTGAATCGTCAGCGCGTTGGCGCCGGCATAGCGCGCCGTGCGGCACAACCACCCCGCTAAAATGGTTTTGTCACCGAGCGCGTCCGCCTTGCGCGCCAGGATGATGAACACGGCCTGGGTGATCTCCTCGGCCCGATGCGGGTCGCGCACCTGCCGCAAGGCCACCGAATAGACGAGGTTGACGTACCGCGAAACCAACGCGGCAAAAGCCTCCTCGGAATGGCGCCGGGCGTATTCCCGCAGCAGAGTCAGGTCGTCATTCATGATTTCACTGATATATTTACGCCAACGCGAAAAGGTAACAGGTTATTTTTCATGGCAACGTAGCGGCTTTCGGGAGAAAGCCGCAGCCTTCATTTCTACAAAGCCGGCGGCGCTCTGCCGAGACGCCGCTACGGAGGCCCAACCGAATTTTTACAAGTGCGGCTCCTTCATCTATTTTGAGCGGGTCAATGGACAATGCCTTTAAAATCATTTCGCTGGTTACCGGCCTGAACTTGATTCTGGCGACATCAACTTTCGCCGGCCCGCCATTTCTGACGGATGACCCGGTGCCGGTGGACTATCAGCACTGGGAGTTTTATGTTTTCGGCAATGGCGACCACACCGGCGGGGGCAATTACACCATCAACGGCCCGGCAGCAGAATTAAATTACGGGGTGCTGCCCGATACGCAGTTGCATCTGGTACTGCCGATGACCACGGTGGGAACCGACGGTGCCCCGACGGAGACCGGTTTGGGTGACATGGAACTGGGCGTCAAATATCGGTTTGTGCATGAAACCGACCGATGGCCGCAAATCGGGGTTTTTCCCATGGCCGAACTGCCCACGGGCAATCCTGATCGCGGTTTGGGCAATGGCAAGACCTGGTTTCGCCTGCCGCTGTGGATTCAGAAGAGTTGGGGACCGTGGACGACGTACGGTGGCGGTGGGGTGGCCTTGAATTCTGCTCCCGGCCAGCGCGATTATCCCTTCGGCGGCTGGCTGCTGCAGCGCGACTTCGGTTCGCATCTCACCCTCGGCGGGGAACTTTTCGCTCAAGGGCAGGACACCGACGATGACCGTGCTTACGCCGCGCTCAACTTCGGCGGCTACTACAATTTCACCGAACATTTCAGCCTGCTGTTCAGTGCCGGGCACAGTGTGGCCGGGGACAACCATTTTCTCTGGTATTTCGGGCTTTACTGGACCTGGGGGCCGGAGAAAGCTTCCAAGCCATAAATTCAAACAAAGGACAAAAATTATGAGTCTTTTAAAAACATTCTGTAAACCGACCGGTGCGAACGCCAACATCCTGATCCGTTTGGTGGTGGGCGGTGTGTTTCTCAACGAAGGCATCCTCAAGTTTCTATATCCGGCGGCGCAGGCGGCAGGCCGGTTTACGAAGATTGGCATACCTTTTCCGGATTTCTTTGGCCCGTTTGTGGCCACGGTGGAAACCGTCTGCGGGGCGATGGTGATTCTGGGCCTGCTGACGCGCCCGGCGGCGATTTTGCTGTTCATCGATATTTCAGTGGCGATTTTTACCACCAAAATTCCCGTGTTGCTGGGGCACGGTTATCTGGGCTTTCCGCTGATGAACCTGGATCACTACGGCTTCTTGAGCATGGTGCACGAGGCCCGCACAGATTTTGCCATGTGGTTTGGCCTGATGTTCCTGCTGGTAACCGGACCGGGGCGATGGTCAATGGATGCCGGTCTGGCTAAGACTTGAGCTTCGACGAAGCGAACAGCATCCATTGAATAGTTAGTCGGTAGTGTCCGAATTTGCACGTTGTAGTGTCGGCGCTGTGCGCCGAATTCGAGCCACAGGCTCGACGCCACAGCAAAGCGGTACGCCGCCAGTTAATCTTATATTGACTCATTGATTGATAAGTGTTTCAATGTCACTTAATCGGGAGTGGCTATGAAACGATTCTTGATTCTATTGACGGTGGGTTGGTTTCTTTACCCGATCACAAGCTTTGGCTTGGAGACGGCGCACGCGCGGCTGTATTGCCTGTCCCTCCAATTTCAGCAGGGTACCACCTACGGCGGTACTTTAAATTTGAGCACCCTTAGCGGCACGCCGTACAACGGCGAGTTGATGCCGACGTTTGGCAGTGGTGCTTCCGGTAATCCCTGGGGTAGTGGTCTTGTCCTGGTCTGGAGCGGCATGTCAGATGGCGGGACCATTTATGTGAATTTGCCGCCGCCAGTGGACGCCAACAATGACGACTTCGACGATTTCTTTGAAGTTTCACAAGCCGTAACCGGCAAAGTCACTTCGGGCTCTTATTCCACCAGCACTTACTTTTCCGGGACCGTCACCGCCACCTGGAACCGGAATGCCGGTTCGGCAAGTGGCACTTGTGTGCTCAATCTGTATGACGATCTGTGGGACAATTTGGGTAATTTCACATGTCCCTTCACCCTCCTTGAATACACGGGTCCATTGACGTACACGCCCGGCTCGAACACGGTTTCCGCTAGCATCAGCCTGACTCAAACTGGCAATCCCGCCAAAACACTTCAAGGCCCGATCAATTTCATCAAATCCAAGACCTACCCTTTCAACATTTTGACCAACCAACCCGGAGTGTGGACCAATGCCTCTCTGCAAATGCTCAGTTTTGACAGGGAAATCTTTACGCGCGGTAATCCAACCTGGCCTACCAACTACGCCGGATATGTTAACTTTGTCGACGGCAATCCCGGCACGGCCAGCCCGGATTACGAACTCTGGGTCCTTTCCATTGACGATACCAACGATGCCAATGTCAACGGCATCCCCGATTTCAGCGACAACCCGGCCAGTGTGACGCCCCCGCACGCCCCGCGCCTTTCGCTGGTCTCGGGCGCGACCAACCTGCTGCTGACCATCAACGGTGATATCAACCACACGAACCAAATTCAGCAGAACAGTTCTCTCGGAACCACCAATTGGCAGACCACGCAATCCATCTGGCAGACCAACACGTCACAGACGGTTTCCCTGCCATTACCGGCGGGAACGCCAAAGTTCTGGCGTGTGGTGGCGTGGTAATCAGAGTCTGGAAATAATCATTCCTTCTGTCCGTTTTTGCCGGGCCCCATCGTTCTAATGCCGGGCGGCGTTAACACTCCTGTTGAATAATGGGATATACAATTGGCCGACCCGGTGTATGATGGAGAGTGATGCGCGAATTTTAAAAACATTTATTGCGCAGCGGCAACATTTGAGTAAAAAATGAATGAACGACGGCTAATTCGCCAAGCGATGACCAGAAGCTTAACGCCGAATTCTAATAGTTGCCGGCCGGCGCAGCTTACTGCACCGCCGAAACAAGGGCTTTACGATCCCCAATTTGAACACGAGGCCTGCGGCGTGGGCTTTGTGGTCAATATGAAGGGGAAGAAATCCCACACCATCGTCCGGCAGTCGCTGCAGGTGCTGCTCAATCTGGACCATCGTGGCGCGTGCGGTTGTGAGGTCAATACCGGTGACGGCGCGGGCATCCTGATACAGACGCCGCATGCTTTTCTCAAGGAAGTTACGGCGAAGGACAAGATTTCCCTGCCGGGCGCCGGCGAATACGGCCTGGGCATGGTATTCCTGCCGCACGATGCCGGTCAACGCGCTGAGTGCGAAAGGATTTTTGGCGAGATCGTGGCCGAGGAGGGGCAGCGCATTCTGGGCTGGCGCACCGTTCCGACGAACAATAGCTCGTTGGGTGCGACCGCGAAGGCTTCCGAGCCCTTCATGCGGCAGGTCTTCATCGGGCGCAACGGGAAATTCGCCGATGACATGGCGTTTGAGCGCAAGCTATACGTCATTCGCAAGCGGGCGGAAAACGCCATCCGCTATTCCGGCAAGGTCAAGGGCGGCGAGTTTTTCTATCTCGCGAGCCTGTCTTACAAGACCGTCGTTTACAAGGGGATGTTGCTGACAGCGCAATTGGGCGAATATTATCCGGATCTGTCGCACCCGGCGCTGGAATCAGCGCTGGCGCTGGTGCATTCGCGCTTTTCCACGAACACCTTCCCGAGCTGGAACCGGGCGCATCCCTATCGTTATCTCGCGCACAACGGCGAAATCAACACGCTGCGCGGCAACATCAACTGGATGCACGCGGCGCAATCGAATTTTGCCTCCGATCTGTTCGGCGACGACATCAAGAAGATCATTCCGGTCATCAACACCGACGGCAGCGACTCGGCCATGTTTGATAACTGCCTCGAATTGCTCGTCATGGCGGGCCGCGAATTGCCGCACGCGATGATGATGATGATCCCCGAGCCGTGGGAAAACCACGAGAGCATGGATCCTGAACGCCGGGCGTTCTATGAATTTCATTCGTGCCTCATGGAGCCGTGGGACGGCCCGGCTTCCATCGCCTTCACCGACGGCAAGGTGATTGGCGCCTGCCTCGACCGCAACGGCCTGCGTCCGTCGCGTTATTACGTCACCAAAGACGACCTGGTCATCATGGCCTCGGAAGCCGGCGTGCTGCCGGTGGAACCGGACCGGGTGGCCATCAAAGGCCGCCTGCAACCCGGCCGGATGTTTCTGGTGGACATCGAACAGGGCCGCATCGTCGCCGATGAAGAACTGAAGAACAGGTTTGCGAAGGCCCAGCCCTATCAAAAATGGCTGGAGGAGCATCACGTACTGCTCGAGAATCTGCCCGATCCCGGGTTTCAGACCGAGCCCGGCCACCACACTGTTCTGGAACGGCAACAGGCGTTTGGGTACACGTTCGAAGATTTGCGTTTCATCATCGGACCGATGGCCAATGATGGCGTGCAGCCGTTGGGTTCCATGGGCACGGACACGCCGCTGGCGGTGCTCTCGAACAAACCGCAGTTGCTTTATAATTATTTCAAGCAGCTCTTCGCGCAGGTCACCAACCCGCCGATTGATCCGATTCGCGAGGAAATCATCACCTCCACGGAAACGATGGTCGGTCCGCGAGGCAGCCTGCTTCAGCCGGCGCCTCACAGTTGCGCTTTGATCAAGTTGAAATATCCGATTCTTACGAATGAGGAATTGGAGAAATTGCGCAACGTGGATGTCAGGGCGTTCAAGAGCGCCACCCTGCCGATTCTATTTCCGGCAGCCGACGGCGCCAAAGGTTTGGAGGTCGCCCTCGACAAGTTATTTGCCATGACGGACCAGGTCATCGGTGATGGCGTCAACGTCATTATCCTCTCGGATCGTGGCATTGACGCGCAGCACGCGCCCATCCCGGCGCTGCTCGCGGTGGCCGGTCTGCACCATCATCTGATCCGGGCGGGAACGCGGGGCAGGGTCGGCCTCGTGCTCGAATCCGGCGAACCGCGCGAGGTGCATCATTTTGCGCTGCTCATCGGCTACGGTTGCAGCGCCATCAATCCCTACGTGGCGTTCGAGACGCTCGACGACATGATCCGCGAGGGTTTGCTGCTCAAGCTCGACCACCCGACCGCCGTCAAGAAATACATCAAGGCGGCTGTGAAAGGTGTGGTCAAGACCATGGCCAAGATGGGCATCTCCACCATCCAAAGCTATCGCGGCGCTCAGATCTTTGAGGCCGTCGGTCTCAACAGCAGCGTCGTGGACCGGTATTTCACCTGGACGCCGTCTCGCATCCAGGGCGTGGGCATGGACGTGCTGGCGGAAGAAGTTCGGTCACGGCATCGCCACGCGTTTCCGGACCGTCCCGTTAATCCCGACTCGTCGGGACTCGACCCCGGCGGCCAATATCAATGGCGTGCGGATGGCGAATATCATTCGTTCAATCCCCAGACGATTCACAAATTGCAGATTGCCTGCCGCCTCAACAGCGAAAAGATTTACCGGGAATACGCCGGTCTGATCAACGAGCAGGCGGCGAACCTCTGCACGCTGCGCGGCCTGTTGGATTTTAAATTTGCGGAAAACCCGATTCCGATCGGGGAAGTCGAGCCGGTGGAAGAAATTGTGAAGCGGTTCAAGACCGGCGCGATGAGCTACGGCTCGATTTCAAAAGAGGCGCACGAAGCGCTCGCGGTCGCGATGAACCGCCTGGGCGGCAAATCCAATACCGGCGAAGGCGGTGAAGATCCCGATCGCTATATCCCGCTGCCCAACGGTGACTCGAAGAATTCTGCCATCAAGCAGGTGGCCAGCGGGCGGTTCGGCGTGACGAGCCATTACCTCATCAACGCGCGCGAACTCCAGATCAAAATGGCGCAGGGCGCCAAGCCCGGTGAAGGCGGCGAATTGCCGGGCCGCAAGGTCTATCCGTGGATTGCCAAGACGCGGTTCACCACACCGGGCGTCGGCCTCATTTCACCGCCGCCGCATCACGATATTTACTCCATCGAGGATCTGGCGGAATTGATTCACGATTTGAAGAACTCGAACCGCAACGCGCGGGTCAGCGTCAAGCTGGTCGCCGAAATCGGCGTCGGCACGGTCGCGGCCGGCGTTGCCAAGGCGCACGCGGACGTGGTCCTGATTTCCGGTCACGACGGCGGCACCGGTGCGTCACCGTTGTCGTCCATCAAGCATGCCGGCGCGCCGTGGGAACTCGGCCTGGCCGAGACGCACCAGACGCTGGTGTTGAACAACCTGCGCAGCCGCATTTACGTCGAAACGGACGGCCAGTTGAAGACCGGCCGTGACGTGGCGGTGGCCGCGTTGCTCGGCGGGGAGGAATTCGGATTCGCCACCGCGCCGCTCGTGGTGCTCGGTTGCATCATGATGCGGGTCTGCCATCTGGACACGTGCCCCGTCGGAGTGGCCACCCAGAACCCGAAATTGCGCGCGCGTTTCACGGGCGATCCCGAACATGTCGTGAACTTCATGCGCTTTGTGGCGCAGGAGCTGCGCGAAATCATGGCTAAACTCGGTTTTCGCACCGTTAACGAAATGATCGGTCGCACGGACAAATTGATTCCGTGGAAGGCCATCGAGCATTGGAAGGCGAAGGGACTCGACCTGACGCCGATCCTGTATCAGCCGGAAGTCGGGCCGGAAGTGGGACGTTACCGGCAGATTGACCAGGATCACGGGCTGGAAAAATCGCTGGACGTGACCAAGTTGCTGGATATTTGCGAACCGGCCATCGAACGCGGCGAGCGCGTTCATGCCGATTTGCCCATCCGGAACGTCAACCGCGTGGTCGGCACGATTGTCGGCAGCGAAGTGACCCGGAAACAAGGCCCGAACGGGTTGCCCGAGGACACGATTCATCTCAAATTCACCGGCAGCGCGGGGCAGAGCCTGGGGGCGTTCATGCCGCGGGGCATGACCATTGAGCTTGAAGGTGACGCCAACGACTACTTTGGCAAGGGCTTGAGCGGCGGCAAAATAATTATTTATCCGCCGAAAGGCTCGACGTTTGTCGCCGAGGAAAACATCATCATCGGCAACGTGGCGCTTTACGGCGCCACCAGCGGCGAGGTCTTCGTGCACGGCATGGCGGGCGAACGTTTCGGCGTCCGTAATTCCGGAGTCAGCGCCGTAGTCGAGGCCGTGGGCGACCATGGTTGCGAATACATGACCGGCGGGCGGGTGGTGGTGCTGGGCAGGACCGGGCGCAATTTCGCGGCGGGCATGTCCGGTGGTATTGCCTATGTGCTGGATGAGGCCGGTGATTTTGCCACGCGCTGCAACTTGGACATGGTCGGTCTGGAAAAACTCGCGGATCAGGACGAAATCGAAATGGTTTGGAAATTGGTCCAGCGGCACCAGGCGTACACCCGGAGCGAGCGCGCCGCGAAAATTCTTGGCGACTGGAAAAACCGTGTGACAAAATTCGTCAAGGTGTTGCCGAAAGATTACAAGCGTGCCATGGAAAAGATGAAAGAAGCCGAAAAGGGTGGTTTAAGTGGCGACCAGGCCATCATGGCTGCTTTTGAGGCGAACATCCGCGACGGGGCGCGCGTCGGCGGCGGTTAATACATCCGCAGATTACGCAGACGGCGCAGATTTTTATCTGAAGTGAACAAAGACCCGCAAACTTACGAAATTATCGGTGCTGCGATGGAAGTTCATCGTCAGTCAGGCCATGGGTTTCTTGAAGTGGTTTATCAAGAGGCTTTGGCGATTGAAATGGCGAAACACAACATTCCTTTTGAGCGTGAAGCTGTCGTGCCGGTTGAATATAAGGGTAATCGTTTGCAGTGCTCTTACCCCGCAGATTTTGTTTGTTTTGAAAAGATCGTGGTTGAGCTAAAGGCCATTAACCAGTTAACTGGCGTGGATGAAGCCCAGGTGATCAACGAGTTGAAGGCCACCGGGTTGCATCGAGGATTACTGCTAAATTTCGGTGCGCCGAGTTTGGAGTATAAACGTCTCGTTTTTAATCTGCGCGAATCAGCGCAATCTGCGGATAACCTGAAAGAAACCAATTTGATAGGAGTATAGCTTGGGTAAACCCACAGGATTCATCGAGTACCTGCGCGAGCTTCCGGTAGATCGCACGCCGATCGAGCGTGTCGCTGACTGGAAGGAATTTCACTTCCATATGGAGGAGAAAAAACTGCGCGAGCAGGGCGCACGCTGCATGGATTGCGGCATTCCTTTCTGCCATACCGGTTCGTTGCTCAGCGGCATGGCCACCGGTTGTCCGATTCATAACCTGATTCCCGAATGGAATGATCTGGTTTATCGCGGCCTGTGGAAGGAAGCGCTCGATCGGCTGCACAAGACGAATAATTTTCCCGACTTCACCGGCCGCGTCTGCCCCGCGCCGTGCGAAGGCTCCTGCGTGCT
>JBGPDH010000086.1:0-13156 GCA_041482195.1 Verrucomicrobiia bacterium | reverse complement strand
CTCGGCTTCGCTGCTCACCACCCTTGTTTCGGTGGATCCGGTTTATGTTTATGCCGATGTCGATGAGGATGCCTATTTGAAGTTCAGCGAACTGGTGCGTACGAGGCAACTGGGCGCCGATGATGGCGGAAAAATCCCGGTGGAACTGGAACTGGCCGATGAACAGGGTTTTCCCCACCGGGGCCACATCGAGTCATTCGACAACCAATTGAACGCGGACACCGGGACCATCCTTTTGCGCGCGGTTTTTTCGAACAACCACGGCGGCATCGTGCCCGGATTGTTTGCACGAATCCGTATTCCTTTAAGCGACCGGCATCCCGCGCTGTTGATTGATGAACGGGCGATCGGCACTGATCAGTCGCAGAAATTCGTCCTGACTCTGACGCCGACCAACACCGTCGCGTATCAGCCGGTACAACTCGGGCCCGTGATTGAAGGCGAGCGCATTATCCGTTCCGGGTTGAAGGCCGGTGAAGAAATCGTCGTCAACGGCCTGGAACGGGTCCAGCCGGGCATGCCGGTAACTGTGGAAAAGGAAACCATGAATGCCTCAGTGGCGGGGCGGCAAACCGCCAGTCGCTGATACGGTCATTCTCCAACCGACTTTTAAGCACATGAACTTTGCCCATTATTTCATCCGGCGGCCGATTTTTGCCGGCGTCCTGTCCATCGCCATTTTCATCATGGGGCTGCTGGCGATGTTCAAGCTTCCGATCGCGGAGTATCCGGAGGTGGTGCCGCCCACCATTGTGGTCCGCGCGACGTTTCCGGGGGCGACGCCGAGGACCATCGCCGAAACGGTGGCTTCGCCGTTGGAACAAGCTATCAACGGAGTAGAAGGGTCGCTCTATATGTTTTCGCAGGCAACGCCCGACGGGGTCATGAATTTGACGGTGACCTTCAAGCTGGGCACGGACCCGGACACGGCGCAGGTCCAGGTGCAAAACCGCGTGCAACAGGCCTTGCCCAAATTGCCGGAGGAAGTCCGCAATCTGGGTGTTACCACCACCAAACAATCACCCGACCTCACCATGGTGGTCCACCTGTTTTCGCCGAACAACCGTTACGATGAGGTGTATGTCCGCAACTACGCCACCCTGCAGGTGAAGGATGCCCTGGCCCGAATTCCCGGAGCCGGTGACGTACTGGTCTTTGGTTCGGGTGATTATGCGATGCGGGTGTGGCTCAACCCCGACAGGCTCGCCGCCCGCAATTTGACCGCCAGCGATGTCGTCGCCGCCATCCGGGAGCAGAATGTGCAGGTGGCCGGCGGTATCATCGGCCAGCCGCCGGTCCGTGATCCCATCAATTTTGAACTGCTGGTCAATGTCAAAGGCCGACTGGCGACGGAAGAAGAGTTCGGCGGCATTATTGTGAAAACCGGGCCGAACGGCGAAAAGACCCTGCTCAAGGATGTAGCCCGCATTGAACTGGGCGCCGGTGATTACTCGCTCCGGTCACTCTTGGACAACAAGACAGCGGTGGCCATTCCTATCTTTCAGACGCCCGGCGCGAATGCGCTGCAACTCTCCGGGGACGTCCGCCGGACCATGGAGGAGTTAAAGAAAAATTTCCCCGAAGGCATTGACTACTCTGTGGTTTATGACCCGACGGTATTTGTCCGTCATTCGATTACCGCGGTAGTCCATACGCTGTTTGAGGCCCTGCTGCTGGTGGTGCTGGTGGTCATCATTTTTTTACAGACCTGGCGAGCCGCTGTCATCCCGTTGGCCGCTGTGCCGGTTTCGTTGGTGGGCACATTTTCCCTGATGCTCCTGTTTGGCTTCAGTATCAACGCGTTGTCGCTGTTCGGATTGGTGCTGGCCATCGGCATTGTCGTGGATGACGCCATTGTGGTGGTGGAAAACGTCGAACGAAATATCGCGCGGGGCCTTTCCGCATTGGAAGCGGCCAAAGTGGCCATGAATGAAGTCACCGGGCCGATCGTAGCGACTGCCCTGGTGCTTTGTGCCGTGTTTATCCCCACCGCGTTTATCAGCGGCCTCACCGGTCAGTTCTACAAGCAATTTGCCATCACCATCGCCATTTCCACCGTCATCTCCGCGTTCAATTCGCTGACGTTATCGCCCGCCCTTTCCGCAGTCCTGTTGAAGGATCATCATGCTCCCAAAGACTGGTTATGGCGGGCGATGGACGGAGTCCTCGGATGGATTTTCCGCCCGTTCAATCGCGTGTTCGCGTGGTCGGGGGAGAGATACGGCGCCGGCGTCAAGGCTGTGCTCCGTAAAAGCGTCATTACCCTGACGATTTACGCCGGTTTGATCCTGTTGACCGGCTGGGGATTTGAGAAGGTACCGACCGGCTTCGTGCCCACGCAGGACAAGCAATATCTCATCGCTTTCGCGCAACTGCCCGAGGCGGCTTCGTTAAGCCGCACCGAAGCCGTCATCCGCAAGATGTCTGAGATCGGGCTCAAGCAACCCGGTGTGGATTCGGCTGTGGCATTTCCCGGATTGAGCATCAATGGTTTCAGTGTGGCCCCGAACTCGGGCATTGTTTTTTTTACCTTAAAACCGTTTGATGAACGTCGCGCCCCCTCTCTGGGCGGGCCGGCCATTGCCGGCGCGCTCAACCAAAAATTCTCAGGCATTCAAGATGCGTTTGTGCTCACCGTCCCGCCTCCAGCGGTGATGGGGCTGGGGACCTTTGGCGGATTCAAGCTCTACGTGGAGGATCGCGCGGGTCTGGGCTATGATTCCCTCTATCAAACGTTGCAGTCGTTGATCGGAAAGGGGTATCAGACGCCCGCCCTGGCCGGAGTGTTCTCCACCTTTACCGTGAACGTTCCGCAATTGGATGCGGACGTCGACCGGGAAAAAGCCAAAACGGAAGGCGTGCCGCTGGGCAACCTGTTCGACACCCTGCAAATTTATCTCGGCTCGTTATATGTAAACGACTTCAACCGGTTCGGTCGCACTTACGAAGTCATCGCCCAGGCCGATTCACAGTTTCGCGAACATCCTGAGGACATCACGCGCCTCAAAACACGAAATAGCCAAGGCCAAATGGTTCCCCTGGGCGCCCTGGTAAAGGTGACCGAAACCCACGGACCGGACCGCGTGATGCGTTATAATGGCTATCCCGCGGCGGAAATTAACGGTGGCCCGGCACCCGGATATAGTTCCGGTCAGGCGGAAGCCGCCATGGCCAAAATTGCGAATGAAAACCTGCCGCGCGGGATGGCCTACGAATGGACCGACTTGACCTACCAACGCATTCTGGCCGGCAATACAACGGTCTATGTGGGACCGCTTTGTATCCTGCTCGTTTTTCTGGTGCTGGCGGCGCTGTACGAAAGCTTTCGCCTGCCGCTGGCCATCATTCTCATTGTTCCGATGTGTTTGCTGTTCGCCATCACCGGCGTTTGGCTTAAAGGCAGCGACAACAACATCTTCACGCAAATTGGATTTATCGTGCTCGTCGGCCTCGCCTGCAAGAACGCCATTCTGATCGTCGAATTTGCCAAGCGCAAACAAGATGAGGGTTTCTCCCCGATCGAAGCCGCCATCGAAGCCTGCCGCCTGCGGCTGCGGCCGATCCTGATGACGTCCATCGCCTTCATCGCGGGCGTCTTTCCGCTGGTGGTTTCACACGGGGCCGGCGCCGAAATGCGCCAGGCCATGGGCGTCGCTGTGTTTTCGGGGATGATCGGCGTGACCCTCTTCGGTTTGTTCCTGACACCGGTTTTTTATGTCACACTCATGAAACTCGGCAGGCAGAAACAGTCTGCGCCGGCGGGCAGGAGCATCGGTCTGGGTTCCGCCAGGGCGACTGTGGTCTTCGTGTTTCTGTTCTCGTTGTTCGCCGCGTCCCCTGCCCGCGCCAACTGGTCGACGATCGGCCCGGATTATCGGCCGCCGACAAATTCTGTTCCCGCCGCCTACAAGGCCGTAGAACTCGGCTCCTGGAAGCAGGGCCAGCCGCTCGACAATGTACCCAAAGGAACCTGGTGGGAAATCTTTGATGACCCCAAACTGAATTCGCTGGAGATGCAGGCGTTGCAGGCCAATCAGGGAGTCAGAGCCGCCATCGCGAGCGTGAATCAGGCTCGTGACACGGCGCGGGTTGCGCGCAGCGAACTGGTGCCCAGCCTGAACCTTGAACCGAGCTACAACCGGCAACGTTTTTCCCCCAACATCGAACCCAGTTTTGGCAACCTGACAGCCAACACTTTTAATGTGCCGCTGGATTTGAGTTATGAGGTGGATTTGTGGGGCCGGGTCCGGCGCGGATTTGAAAGCGCCCGGGCGGACGCGCAGGCCTCCCTGGCGGATTACTATAACGTGTTGCTCACACTCCAGTCTGATGTGGCACAGAATTATTTTGCGCTACAGTCACTCGACGCGGAAATCGCCACCGTGGCGGCTACCGTGCGCTTGCGCCAGGAACAGGTCAAACTGGTACGGAGCCGTTTTGAAGGCGGTATCGGCAGCCAATTGGAGGTGGCCCAGGCTGAAACCGAACTGGCCACCACTGAGGCGGACGCCGCGTCACTGGCCCAAAGGCGGGCCGAGCTTGAAAATGCGCTGGCCATCCTCGTCGGGCAGAACCCGTCTGATTTCCATCTGCCGGCTCAAAGCACCGAGACCTGGGCACCGCAACCTCCGGAAATTCCTGCAGGTCTGCCGGCCGACCTGTTGGAGCGACGTCCGGATGTGGCCGCGGCCGAACGCCAGCTGGCATCAGCAAACTCAAAAATTGGCGTTGCCAAGGCTGCGTTTTTCCCCGTACTCACCTTGACCGGCTCGGGCGGTTACGTCAGTGCCGATGTCGATAACCTGTTCACCTGGAGCGGCCGTACCTGGTCCTTCGGACCAAGCCTGTCGCTGCCCATTTTTGCCGGCGGTCGCAACCGGGCGAATTATCAGCGGTCGCAATCGGCCTATCTGGAGGCCGTCGCCTTGTACCGCCAGCAGGTGCTGGTGGCCTTTGGTGACATCGAGAACAGCCTGGCCGCCATCCGTCACCTGGCCGACCAGTCCGCAGCGCAGCAACGCGCGGTGGCCAGTGCGCAACGCGCAGGCGATCTGGCCGAAGACCGTTACCGTTCCGGTATCGTCAGCTACATCGAGGTCGTGGACGCCAACCGCGACACGCTGTCGGCTGAACGCGCCAACGCCCAGCTTGCGGGCCTGCGCTTGATTGCCTCTGTCCAATTGATCAAAGCCCTCGGTGGTGGATGGGAAACCATAACCCTGGACCCTTCCCTGGCCCGGCTGGAGACAAAGCGGTGAACCGGTAAATCGAATCCAAAATGAATACTTGGACCATGACTCGCAATGAATCAGCCGTTTGTGATTTGCCGGAGACCCTGCCGGACGTGCAAAATTTTCCTCTGAAAAGGAGAAACACTCCCGGTGCAGTTAGCCGAGGACGCGGACTGGTGACGATTACCGCCCAGACAGCCTCCTTGTCTGATACGGAACTTTACATTCATTTGCAGGTTCGACGATTTGCCGGCTGCCCGAACGGGCAACGTGGCATGCGCTTCCGACGGAAAGGAGAGAGGTTATGTCATCCCTGATTTTGGTGTTCTTCCTTGTGCTGATTCTCTTCAGCTTGTTCTGGCACGATGAATCGTCTGGACCCCCGCCCAAACAATCCACCAAACCTTCAAACCATGGCAATGACCACTAAAATCAGTGAAACCATTGAACAGGAACTCTTGCGTTGGCCGGGGGTGACGGCGGGAACGCACCGTTTCGGCGGACGTGAATTTCGGGTCGGCAAACGGGAAATCGGACATCTCCATGGTGACCGTGTAGCCGACCTGCCGTTTCCGCGGTCGGTCCGCGATGAACTGGTATCCCGCGGTGAAGTTTCGTCACACCATCACCTTCCCGACTCCGGGTGGGTCAGTTTTTACATCCGGGACGAGACGGACGTTCCGGCATTGCTGGGATTATTTCACCGCAACTACGAACGACTTTACGCCCTGACACAACGCGACTAACCTGGCATCCCTGCTCCTGCCATCGAATCAGATCTGCAGGTCATTGACCAAGAGTTCCCTGGTCTGCACAAATGCTCCTGGCTGCTGTAACGGGCTGTCACTCGTCAAAACTTCGCGAAAACGATTGCGTTTATATTTTGGTAATGCCCTCGCGGACCCACTGAACGGCGTGCAGAATCAATTCCGTGGAGTTTTTCAGGTTGAGCTTTTCCTTGATCCGGTTGCGGAAAGAATTGATGGTCGTGATGGTCAGGTTCAGTTCCTCGGCAATTTGACGGGTGGCCTTGCCTTCGCCCAGCATCCGAAAGACTTCCAGCTCACGGTCACTTAATTTTTCGATCGGCGACTCCGGTTGACCGGTCCGGGAGCCCAGCATGAATTTGGCGAGCATCGTTGCGGACATCTTGTCGCTTAAATGAATATCTCCCCCCAGGACTTTACGAATGGCCACTTTGACAGCTTTGGCGGGTTCCTGCTTCATGACATAACCCATGGCTCCGGCACGCAAAGCGCGTTCGGCGTAAAGCGATTCCTCGTGCATGGAAACCACCAACACCGGTAAATCTTCAAATTCCGCCTTGAGGTTCTTGATGAGGTCAATGCCGGTCGTACCGGAAAGCGAAATGTCGGCAATGACCAGGTCCGGTTTCTTTTCGCGGATTTCGCGCATGGCTTCGTCGGCGTCGGCAACGTCCCCGCATACGGTCAGGTCGGGCTCGCGTTCAATCAGCTGACGCAACCCTTCCCGGAACATGGCGTGATCGTCCACCAGGAACACACGGCTCTTGTTCACCGGGTGGGAACCGCCCTGTGTTTTGTCATCTGAACTGGCAGCAACTGATGTCATTTTACAAGTTCACCGGCCACTTCAGTGGACGGATAAAAAGCGCACGTTATGTGTGTGCCTTGACCGGGCGCACTTTTCAAGTCCAATGTTGAGCCAATGACACTACTGCGGTACCGCATGATCCGGATGCCCATGCCGGTGGGACTCCCAAGTGCTTGAAAACCCGTACCATTATCGCGAATGGCCAGCTGGAAGTGGTCACTGTCGCGCGTAATGGAAATTTGGATGCTCGTGGCTTTGCCGTGTTTGACCGCATTCAAAACTGCTTCCTGGATGATGTAATACAAATGTAATGAGACCGTGTTGTCCACCGCGAGCAGCGACTTATCACACGAAAACCGGCACTGGATCTTGAACAAACTTTCGGCGTTGGCGGCAAATTCTTCGATCGCCGACACGAGGCCGTTTTCTTCCAGCCGGACAGGAAACAATCCGCGCGCCACCCGGCGGGTTTGGGTAATGGTTTCATTCACCAGACCGCCGATTCTTTCCGCCTCGGAAGATTCACTGATGCCTTTTTCCTGCAATTGGTCGGCCATGATGTCCATGCGATAGGCGATGGCCGCCAGTTGCTGGCAAACGCCGTCGTGCAAATCATGGCCAATGCGACGTTGTTCGCGGTTGCTGATTTCCAGAATCTCGCGTTCCAATCGCTTTCGTTCGGTAACGTCGCGGGCCATACTTTCCACCTCGGCATTTTGCCCGGCCTGACTGACGAGCCGGGCACTCAATTCCAGCCGGAGACGCTGTCCCGATGCGTTCAGGAACTCCCATTCGGCAGGCGGCAGTTCGGCGCCCTCGATCACCTGTTCGAACCATTGTCGGGCGGGCACCCGTTGTTCTTCCGCCAGAAACTCAACCACATTTCTTCCGACAATCGCCTCGCGCGGCCGCTGTAACAACCGTTCGCCAGCCTTATTAATGGAGGTGACGCGGCCTTTCAGATCATGGGTAAACACCATGTCGTTGGCATTCTCAAACAATTCCTCATAACGTTCCTTCAGGGAGGCTTCCGATTGGAGTTGCTCGCGGATGATTTTGGTTTGCTTGTGAACGCGCAATCGCAGAATCAAAACCCAGGCAATGGCGGCAAAAACCGCGCCGACAAGAATTCCGACCACCCAAAATAATTTCTGCAGGTCCCACCATGGCGGCCATTGCAGGACTGAAATGTCGCCCGGAGAACGCATCAAAATGCGGAATGATTTGGCCCGCCACGTTTCTCCCGCAATCCAGGTGCTGCCCGTTTCGATCAAACAGACTCCGGTGATCGTCACTTTGCTTCCGTTCTGCAAATACGCAAAATCGACGCCGGGAGAAATGCTTTCCAAATAGGCGTGAAAAATGACCCCACTAGGTGTTTGCAGCACCAGAAACTGATCGGGACTGTGCCGGGCCCGATCCAACACGGTGGCCTCGATGGTGACCAAACGGCAGTCATGGGTTCCTTTCAAGGCTTCGTCAGTGTTGATAGCGTCAGGTATCGGGAGCGGACCGGATCCGATTTTTCGGATAACCGCATCGCGCAACTCCGGTGTGTATTCTCCCTTTGCCGGGAACCCCAAAACCTCCACCTTTTCGCCCGGAAGAACCGTTTCCGGCTCTGCGGTTTCAACATGTAATCCCTCCTTTTCATCCTCGATGTATAATGAATCCCCCAGCCGATAGATGACCGTTCCGGCTACTTTAACCCGATGGCCATATGGACCTTGTGGGGTAAACCGCAACAACTTCTCAATCGGTTGTGTTGCGATGGCAAACGGATCATTGGCCGCACCGATGTCAATCACCAGATCCGCCGGTCGAGGAACCAGGAGCCTGATATCGAATAATTGCCGTTGGCGGTTGAAATGAGTGACGCAAACACCCCGCACCGTCACCGTACTGTCAACCAAATCATCGCTTTGCGCCACTGGCAGCTTGCGTGCGTACGCCGTTAATCGCCCGCCACCGGTGGCAATCTCTGCAAAAAAATAACTGCTGGTCTGATCAAATTTTGCGGTCCGAACAATGCCGTGGATTTCCACATACTGGCTGTCCTCCTGTCCGCTGGCCAGTTGCTCAAAGGTCACGGGCTTGGCGGCGGGAAAAGTTCCACGGCCCAGAATCTGGATCTGGTGCACCACCACCACGGGCGCGTACTCGCCAGGATCGGCCTCTCCTGTCAACTCAACCAGCTGACCTGCGGCCAGGGGCGGCTGCTCCGGCAGGCCATCCATGGAGAAGTAAATGCCCGCGGTGTCGTCCTGCACAAACTGGTAGTATTGATTTGGATCGAAAAAGGTAATCACGGCCCGCAGTTGCACCGGATGGTGGCTCGTCGCCTGTTCCGGCGTCAATTGTCGCACCTCCTGAGCGGTCCTTAACTCTTTGAGAAGAGCATTTTGACCCCGCAAGAACAAACCTCCCCCCATGAGAACAATCAGTACTACGACCGGCTTCAATTTTCTGATCCAGTCCATGTGTTGGTTCCCGGGGCCCGGGAATTTATGTTATGTACATTCTTGTCCACCCCAGCGTAGGGGAACGTGGCAATTTTGACAAGCAAACGCCACGTCCGATGGTTTCAAGGGGATTCCAAGCGGTAATAAACGGCGCTCTGACTGGGATCTGGAATTACAACAAACGGGTTGGTGGTACCGCCGGCGACATCAGACCAGTTGCCGCCAACGACTGAATTTGTCTGCACCTGTAGATGGCAGACGATATTGGTCGGCCAGCTCAATTGCACACTTCCATCTGACTGTGGCGCAAAAGAGATCGCCATTGGCGCGGTTTGTTCATAAACCCGCACGTAATCCACTAACAGCTCCTGCGGAAAAGTGGTGCCTGCCTTGATGTTGTTAATGGAGTTGGTGTTGCTGCTCGGTTGGCCGACATAGGTGCCCCCCACCGCCAGGTTCATGATGAAAAAGAATGGCGCGAGGAAAGGCGACCCCAAACCGCTTTGGCTTTCATAGAGCTGGCCGTCCACGTAAAACTGGATGACACCGAGCTTCCAGGCCAAATCATACGTGTGCCAGTTGGTAACTGAGTCGGGACTGGTAAAATAATACGTACCCGTCCTGTTGATCAGACCGCTGGTTCCCCAGTGGAGGCTTCCTTGCACCCAGGTCGGAGTGGCTCCGTTATTTTCCACGACATCAATCTCGCCGCAGGCAGGCCAGCCGACCGAGGGGAAATTCGTCCCCAACAGCCAGAGGGCCGGCCACATGCCGGTGCCGGAAGGCAATTTTGCGCGCCATTCAAAAACCCCAAACACCGGTGTGCTGTAAAGGCCCTGGGTCTTCATGCGCGCCGAGGTAAAGCTCTGTCCTCCGTAGGATTCCTGTCGCGCAACGATATGTAGCAGGCCATTGCCATCAATGAAGGCATTGTTTGTACGCGCCGTATAGTACTCCAGTTCACTATTGCCCCACCCACAGTTGGGACAGCCAGTACCGGTTTCAAACTTCCATTTGGTGGAATCAATCGAACTGCCGTTAAACTCGTCGCTCCAGACGATGTTGGTATCCGCGCGCGCGATAGGGCCTGTCAATATCAAGACTGTGACCATCGCTAGAGTAAAAAGTATTGCAGATAAGCATTTGGATCGCGTACCAAGAGTTTGATTATGTTGATGATGCATCATTTTAGAGCTGTATAGCCATTGAAACATTATACTACAAATCGGATGTGATAGTCAATATTATATTACAAATTGGAGGTGCAACTTCGATTCAAGGATTCTGTTTCAGGCGGAAGAATTGTGCTGGGGCGCTTACGGCGTTGGTAACGAGGTATTGCGAATTCAGTAGAAAAGGAGCAGCCATGACGTTGCTCCAACCGCCGGGCAATCCCAAGGCGGGTGTCGTTTGTAGGGACCAGTCGGTTGCCGATGTTGGCCACGAAATCACCACATTGGTTCCGCTTTGGGCAATTGCCAGCTGTGGCGTCAAGGCGGGGAAAACTTGAAATTCCCAAAGGGAATAGCCGTATGGCGTCCCACGCGCCGTCCCATACATCCTCACATAACGACCCGTGCCGGAGAGACCGGTCAAATCCTCGGTGCCGCCAAGCCCTGTGGTCGTGCTGTAAATCGTGGTCCAGTTGGAGGCGTCGGGGGAAACCTGAATTTGATAACTCTTCCCGTAGGCCGCTTCCCAGTTGAGCATCACTTCCAAAATGTTGTAGTTTGCTCCCAAATCCACATAAATCCATTGAGGATCACTAAAAGCTGAAGACCAGCGGGTGGCCAGGTTACCGTCAAAAGCGTTCGTGGCAGGGTAGCTTGCGTTTTCAAGGGAGGAAGCCGCGGCCGGTTTGTACAACGCAATGTTGGTTCCTCTCTGGACGCCATTCAAACCAATCCAGTTGATACTAAATCCATTAGTGATGACTTCCAATCTCAGTGCCTGACTCCCGATACCGCCCGCTACGGAAACCGGCGGCAAGGTGACGGTTTGCCAGCTTTGGGAGCCACCGGTGCTGGGAATATTGACTGTGCCCAGCACTGCGCCATTGAGCCGCACCCGCATTTGACCGCCGCCGGAGGGAGAAGCCACGCGCAAGCTAATACTGTAAAGCGCCGTCGCGTCGGGCGGGTTTACGGTGTATTCCAGACATTCGCCGCGGTTGAGCCAGCTCACGTCATAGCCGCCGCCAAAGTCGCTGGTAGATTCGATTCCAACATCGTCCGAACGATACACTCCACCCGGATTTCCAACGGTGATGTTATAATAGCCCACGCCTTCACCACCGGTGTCGTAGTTCTCCGCCTGGATAACGCCCGGCACGGTGGGAACGGTCCCCCCAAAGGGCTCCTGCGGCTGCGAATAAACTTCCACCTCCGCAAGAGAATAACCCGCGCCCGGCAAACCCTGCTGCGTCCCGTCAATCTGCACGTAGCGGCCACGGCCCGAAACCAGGATGTCCTCCTGGCCGCCGTTGTCATTGTTGGTGGTGAACAGCGTCGTCCAGGTCGTTCCGTCCGGCGAAATTTGAATCGCGTAGCTGTCGGCATAATTGGTGTTCCAATGCAGCCGGATCCGGGAAAGGTCTTTTATTAAACCGAGATCCACCTTAATCCATTGCGGGTCACTGGCCAGCGAGGTCCAGGTCGAGGTGGTATCTCCGTCCACGGCGGCCGCACCCGGAGCATTCGAGGAAAGCGCTGAGGAAACGGTGACCGGCTGCTGGAGCGCCGCATTGGCCAGATCGCTGGAAGGCACCGACGCCAGCGTGAACGCCCCGGTCAAATGGATGTCCCGCGAGGAAGCGCCGACCATCACTTGAAAGCCGCCCGGCGTCACAATCCAGCCGCGTGCAACCGGGTCCCAATTGGCCAGGTCTTCCCAATCCAGATTGAACGTGACGTGCTGCGCCTGACCCGGCGACAAGGAGATTTTTTGAAAGCCTTTGAGCAATTTCGGCGGCTCACCTGCGGCGGCGGGAAAACCGAGATAAAGCTGCGGCACTTCAGCACCTGTACGGCCGCCGGTGTTGGTCAGGTCAAAACCGATTTGGACCTGGCCCGAAGGACTCACCGCGCTGACCGTCAGATTGCTGTAGCCGAAAGTGGTGTAGGACAATCCGAAACCAAACGGGAAAAGCGGAATCACATTGTTTGAGTCATACCAGCGATAACCGATTTGCAACCCTTCGGAGTAGGCCGCGTGACCGTTGATGCCAGCGAACTGTGCCGTCGTGCTGGTGGGCACCTGGTTCGAAGAGGCAGGAATGGTTATGGGAAGCTTCCCGGAAGGATTCACATCCCCAAACAGAACCTGAGCCAGCGCGTTTCCATTTTCCTGCCCCGGATACCACGCCATCAAAATTCCCGCGACCTGGTTGGCCCACGGCATCAGCGTGGCGGAAGATTCATACATCACGATAATGGTATGCGGATTGGCGGCGGCCACAGCGCTGATGAGGGCGTCCTGGCTATTGGGCAACGAAAGACTGGAGCGATCCGAGCCTTCGCTGGTCTGCTGGCCCACACAAACAATCGCGACGTCGGAATTCGTGGCCAATTGCACGGCCTGGGCCACGCTTGCCCCATCACCTTGAGCGTAACTTACAGTAAGACCGCCGGCGCGACCGGTGATCCCGATCAGCGGTGTAATATTGTAAGGCAGGGTCAAGCTCGCGGAACCACCGCCCACTGAAATCGGTGACACGCTCGCCACGGAACCGATCACGGCGATGGAATGGACGGACGGGCCCAGAGGGAGCAAACCGCCGCTGTTTTTCAACAGGACGGTTCCGGCCGCCGCCGCATCCCGCACGAACTGATTGTGCGCCGGGTTCATTACCGTGGAATTCAGGTTGCCGGAGGACGGGTTGTCAAAAAT
>JBGPDH010000085.1:0-13239 GCA_041482195.1 Verrucomicrobiia bacterium | reverse complement strand
TGAGGACAATCCGCGCTCCCGGCAAATTAAGATACGACCCAGCAAAAAGCCGCCCGGGCGGGCGGCTTGAAAACAAAACGGGAACAGGACGTTTTACGGTTTGCGGCGGAGAGCCAAAAGCCCCGCGATCCCCAGGCCGGCCAAGGCGAACGTGGCCGGTTCAGGAACCATCTCGATGCTGTTGAAGGTAATGGTATAATCTCCACTGACATTCGCCGGGTCAATTTGGAAATTGAGACCATTAATCGGATAGCCGCCCGCAACGTTGGCCTGATTGGGTTGTTGAAGCGGAAGGGTGATGGAATACGTTGTACCTGCCGTCGGGGTCAGGCTATAGGCAGGACTGATCGCATCGTAATAATTAACTCCGCCGTTGGCATCATCCAGCGCGAACAACACATTAATGCCTCCCACGGCGTTCCCGGACTCCCAGGTCCAGGTAAACTTGACTTTGTCATCGGCGGGATTGAGCGGGGTCACCTGCCCGGCCGTGAGCGGATAATACAAAGTGCTAAAAGAGCCCGAGCCGCCGGCCGCGGTGATCTGCAAGCCGGTCGCCACATCCGACATCCCGCCAATGGTCCAATTGCCGGAAGGGAACGTACCGGCCGGATTAATATTGGAGAGGTATTGTTGACCGGTTACGAACTGGGCCTGTGCCGAACTGACCATTACGAGGCTGCTCACTGTGGCAACCGCGACCGCCAACCATTTTGTGCATCGTTTCATAGGTTTGCTTTCCATTTTGTTTGAATTTATTTCTTAAGGTTCGATCTGCCAAATCATGTACGGATAAACGATCCGCTCAACCACCCAGAACCATGGTCACTGCACGTGACGACACTGGAACGTTTCTGAACATAATTGTTATCGGACTTGAGCTGAGCTTAATACCAGGGCGCCTCCGGCGGTAGTCGCATGAAGTGGTGACACTTATCTGCTTACCCATACGGTTCACAAAACTAATCAATTTCCAGCCAGGCAAGGCAGGTCGAAGCCGGTCCAATAACCCGGGAAAGCCGGTAACCCGGCCGTCACGGGCAGGCTAAGGAACTGCCGGGACGACCCGCATCGTGCTGGTGCGCAGGCACCCGGTCGCTACCGGCGCAAATATTTGGCGACCGCTTCGGTGTTGGACTTGACGTGCAGTTTTTCGTAGATGCGGCGCACATGGGTGCGGACGGTATCAATGCTGATTTCCAAATGGTCGGCCGTTTGTTTGTAGGTCAATCCCTTGGCCATGGATTCCAGCACCGTTTGTTCCCGCGGCGAGAGATTGGCCTTTTCCTCTCGGATTTGACCGGATTTTTGGAAGGACGCCACCACTTTGCGTGCGATCGAACTCGACATGGGTGAACCGCCTTCATGCAATTCCTTGATCGCTTCCAACAGCCTGGCCGGGGTGGACCGTTTTAACATGTACCCGCTCGCCCCCGCCGACAGCGCCCGGAAGATCTGGTCGCTATCCTCGTAAACCGTCAACATCATGATCTTCATTTCCGGGACCAGTCCTTTCAACCGCCGCACACATTCCACCCCGTTCATCCCGGTCATGTTGATATCCATGAGGACCACGTCCGGTTTTTCCGCCGGCAAATGTTGCAGCGCGGCTTCCGCACTATGGTAGGTGGTCACGCACCGGAACCCCGACGATCCATTCACAAACGTGGCGATGGATTCGCAGAGTTCCTTTTCATCATCGACGATGGCAACCGAAATCATGTTTGCCTTTCCATAAACCAAATCCTAATGGCGCAAATACTCCGCCACTGCCTCGGTCCGCGATTGCACATGCAGCTTTTCATAAATGCGCCGGACATACGTGCGAATGGTGCCGATGCTGATCCCGTACTGGTCGGCGGCCTGTTTGTAGGTCAGCCCTTTGGCCATCGATTCCAACACCATCTGTTCCCGGGGCGAGAGGTTCGTTTTTTCGTCACGGCTTTGTCCTGCCTTTTGGAACGAGGCCACCACTTTGCGGGCGATGGAACTCGACATCGGCGAACCGCCTTCGTTGAGTTCCTTGATCGCCTCCAACAGCCTGGCCGGCGTCGACCGTTTCAACATATACCCGCTGGCGCCGGCCGACAACGCCTTGAAAATCTGATCGGTGTCCTCGTATACCGTCAGCATCATCACTTGCATTTCGGGTATCATCGCCTTCAAACGTTCCACGCATTCGATCCCGCTCATGCCGGTCAAATGAATATCCATCAACACCACGTCCGGGCGGTCCTGCGGCAAATGCTTCAAAGCCGTCTCCGCACTGTGGTAGGCACTGACACAGCGGAAACCGGGCGAACCCTCGATAAAAGCCTTGATGGACTCGCGCAACTCTTTTTCGTCATCCACTATTGAAACTGTGATCATATTATCCTCATTTTTCCACCGGTTGATTCAAGGGCAGGACAAAACGGATGACCACCCCGCTCCCCACTCGGGATTCAATCAAGCAACGCCCGCCAATATCCGCCAGTCGGCGGGACATGTTGCGCAGGCCGTTACCGGTGGTTGCCGGGGAGTCCACCGCCGCGGAATTAATCACCGCCGGATCAAATCCCTCGCCATCGTCCGAGATGACAATTTCCAATGCTGAGCCGTCATAATTCACGAAAACGCTGACCTGGGTCGCATGCGAATGTTTGAGCGCGTTGGTAAAAGCCTCGTGGACAGCCAATAACAAATGATGACGTAATTGCGAGGAAAGCGGATAGGACGGCAGCCGTTCGGGAATGTCCACTTTGCATTCAATGCCGGTTTCCTGAAAATATTCCTGGGCATAATGTCCGAGGTAGGAGGCCACGTGTTCCAACGTGTCATTTTGCGGATTGACGGCCCAGACAATTTCATCCAGCGAATGCAACACTTCCCGGGAGGCATCGGAAATGGAAACGATTTGATGTTGTAACTCCGACGACACGGATTGATTTCTCCGGGCGTCTTCACTCAGAAATGAGATCCGGCATAATTTGGCTCCCATTTCATCGTGCAAATCCTGGGCGATGCGGGTCCGTTCCCGCTCCAGCGCGCGTTCCTGTTCGAGTTGCTGCAACCGGCGTTGCAGTCTGCGTCTTACCGTAAAGCGAACCACCCCGACGACCGCAACCAAAAGCGTCAGGACCGACAAGCCGAGGAACCACCACGTCTGCCAGAAATATTTTGAAACCGCCACCGCCAGAGTGGCCCCGGTCTCATTCCAGATCCCGTCGGCGTTACAGGCAATCACCTGAAATCGATAGCTGCCCGACGGAATATAACTGTAGAAAGCGACTCGCCGATTTCCCGCCTCGACCCAGTCGGAATCCAATCCCTCAAGCCGGTAGCGAAATCGTATTCGTTCCGGCGTATCAAATCCCAGCGCGGTGTATTGGAATTCGATCCGATGCTTGCCCGGGCCCAATTTCAAGGTAGCAGCGCCCGCTTCCGCGGTTACCGGCGCTTCATCCATTTTAGCGGATGCCGTTCCGACAACCTGAAATCCGGAGCTGGGAATGCCATCCACTAAAACCTCTTCCAACAGCACCTGGGGCACCGGCATTCGCGATAAATCCACCTGCGGATCAACCACCACGACGCCTTTCAAGGTCGGGAACCAAAGCTGTCCCGATTCGGATTTCAAACCTGCCGGACAAAAACCTCCCGAGCATTCTTCTGACAGCATGCCTTCGGCCCGGCCATAAACCTGCGGATAGACGGCAGGAATTTTGCCTTTGGCCAATTCATCCAGTTCTGCCTTACCGACACAATTGATACCACGATTACTCCCCAGCCAGAGACGGCCTTTGCCATCCTCCAGGATTTCTGAAATGGTGTTGTCCGGCAGGCCTTCACGAGTGGTAAACGTCGCGATCCGACCTTGTCGCCACCAGCTTAAACCGCCGCCGGCCGTGCCAATCCAGAGCGTGCCCTCCCCGTCCAGATAAAGGGTGCGGATCAGGTCGCTCAATAAGCCATTACTCGTATCCAGGTGTACGTGCGGGGCACCGTTGAATTCATACACTCCGTCGCCTTCAGTTCCAATCCACATGGTTCCATTGGTATCCGATACGATGGCGGTGACGGCGCGAGACAGATTGGTCTGTGCCTCCCATTTTTCATTTTCCAGTCGCCATACCTGGCCCTCACGCGTCCCCGCCCATAAACGCCCCGATTGATCTTCACACAGGGAAATGATGTTGGCGCCGGGTAACGGGAACAAGGCCGCCTTGTCCGTCGTTTTGGCTGGATTCCCAAAATGGAGCAGACCATACGCGCCTGCCACCCAACAACTGCCGTCCCGCGCCGGGAGCAGCGTGTTAATCTGCTGGCCGACAATGGATAAATTTGCAGACATGAGCCGGCTGAAACTTCTTCCATTCCAGCGATATAGCCCATCGCCCGGTTTACCCACCCAAACCACGCCGGGCGCAATTTCCGCCAGGCCGCCCACTGCGCCATAGCCCAATCCCTGTTTTTGATCGAAGGCAAAAAGGTTCTTTTGCCGTAACAAATTCAGCCCCACCTCCGTGCCCACCCATAAATTTCCATCCCGGTCCACCAGCAATGACTCCACGGAATTGTCCGAGAGCCCGCTGCTGGCGTTGATCGTCGCCTGTTTCCCGTCTTTGAACTTTAACAACCCCTCGCTAACGGAACCCGCCCAGACGGTCCCGTCCGGTTCCTCCCCCAAAGTGCAGGCATACGACCGGGCGAAGTGCCGTGGAATCCGATAAGGTCGCCATTGCTCCCCGTCGAGGCATAAAACAAAATCGTCCCCGGCCCCGATCCAGATCCGCCCCTTTCGATCCACCAATAGGGAATGCGGGTCCTGGAGCAATTCCTTGGTCACCGCGCCGGTCAGCGGAACAAACTTTCCAGACTGAAATTTGAATACCCCGGCATCGGTGACGCCCAACCACATGTTTCCCTCCCGATCTTTGAACAAAGCCGTCACGGCTTTACCTTTGAATTCATCCGCCGCCTTGAGCGAGACCACCTGCCCGCCCTGCAACAAAACCAATCCCGCATCGGTGCCGATCCACAACCTGCCCCCGCCGTCCTCCGCCAGCGCGCTGATCGAGTCGGAGGGCAAACCGTTCGCCATCGTAAAAGCGGTAAAACGTCCTCTTTGCCAGCGAATTAACCCTTGACCAACGCTGCCGATCCAGAGCGAGCCATGGCTGTCCCCGAAAAGCGTGCGCACCGGTCCGCTGGGCAATCCTTCCGGCAGGCCATAGGACACAAACCGCACGCCGTCAAATCGTGCCACCCCATCGTCCGTTCCCACCCACAGGTAACCGTCGCTGGTTTGCGCCAGGGCCCGCACGCGATCTTGCGGCAGGCCTTGTTCGCTCCGCCAGGTTTGAAAAGTGAACGGCGGTTCTTCCTTGGGCAATTCACGATTTTTCGCAGTGGTTTCATTGCCGTTCATCGCCACCAGATCATCAAACGAAGTCGCAATCGCCATGTCGCTGAAAATCCAACCATCGCCCCCGCCACTGTGGCGCAGGTGGATTTCGTTGAAAGCGGCATTGGCTTTGAAACGGGTGATCAGATTTTCCGGCTGCGCCTGCTCCGTGGCGCCCGGACCGAGATCGGGATTCAACCACACGGTCACCAGATCGTCATCACCCGGAACATACTGCACCTTGAAGACCATGGTGCATTCAATGCCCCGATGCGGGTTCTCATAGATAATGGACGTTCCGGCCGTGGACGGCTCCGGTCGGGAGGAATGTAAATCAATGTAATCAGCGCCCTCATGAGACTGCCCGGTGGCATCCGCCCGAAACGCGTTGTAGGCCCAGGCTTTCAAGGCGTTGCCGATGCCCAAACGTTCCTTGTCGCCTTCGTACAGCTCAAACGCGGCAAAATATTCCTCCGTGCTGGCGTCCGACAATGGGTCAACATGAACCTTGAAATAAAGCGTGTTGGTGGAGGAATCATCCTCTTTGGTGGTCCCGCCCAGAATGTCAAACCCCGCCCCGGTGTCATGAACCAGAGTCGTGCCCAGGTCACTCCACAAAACAACCGCCTGCGTTGTATGAACGCCGGCGAATATCCCCGGAAGCAGCAACCACTTGAGACCACAACGGATCCATCTCGACCGCGGTAAACCGTGATGATTTTCTCTGGCAGTCACAAAAAAGCAACGGTTCAGCCGTCCGCCGTGGACAACTGAATGGTGTAGCTTGTTTTTATTTTATGCCGAAAACGAATTTGCGGCCAATAAATAAAAAGGATTGAACGGCCGGCCTGACGGTGGTCCGTGGACACGCCGCAAACCGGCGGGTCGGACGGGACCGACCCGCGACGATTTGAAGCCAGCGCCGCGGTCAGGGTTTGCCGTGTCAATGACCCTGCGCCTGCCCGAAACTGACCTGGGCTTCCTGTCCCGGTTCCGCCTGGAGCGCCGTGGCCGGAGGCAGCGAGGCGTGCGGGATCAATTCTGAAACGGTTTGTCCCCTGATCACGAAATTGGTTGAGCTGTTTTGAACGTCAGCGATTTTTGAATTGAGGATCGTCACACTGCCCCGGGCATCGTCGCGGACCCACAAACCGTGCCGCGAGGCCGTTCCAATTCCGTAATTGGGAATATTTACATTTGCGAGGCGGACATTCGAAAGCGTGCCCTGACCATGCTGGCTGCCCGGAGCGACGATACTTAACCCGTCGGAGAGGCTGTCACGGATGTTGATGTTGCTGATGTCGACACCCGAAATGCTGCGGCGGTCCATGCAAAGTTGAAATGCCGCCCGCCAGGCCCAATCATGATCATATCCACCGCTGCGGATCAGATCGCAGTCCCGGACCACGGTCGTTCCGCTGAAATTGTTGTCAATTTTTCCGCTTTCGTCGGAAGTCGGAAACGTCGTGCTGATCAGAATGCCGCAGCCGGGTGAAATATCTGTAAACCGACAACCTTCAATCTGGTTGTTCGCCCCACCGTAGATCGCCCCGCCGTTCGCAAGGAATGGCAATTGACCGGTGCAGCGACGGAAGACATTGGATCCCGGTGAAGGCGCCTGTTGGACAAAGCTTTGATCGGATGGCGCCGGCCACATGGCAAAACAATCATCGCCCGTGTTGCGGGTCGTACAGTTCTGGACCACTGAATTCCGGGTATCGACGCAAAAGTTGATGCCGTCGGCCAGCGTATCGCGAAGCCGGCAGCCATCCACCACCAGGTTGCTGCAAACGTAGAACCACATGCCTACTTTTGTGTGCTCCACCCAGATGCGCGAGATCGTCGAATTTTCGCAATGGGCGCCTACAATTCCATCATTGGGTTCACTATCATTGCGATAGTTCAACTTTCCGATGATGGCAAAGTCAGCCAAATGAATGTGGTTGCCGGTGAGTTTGAATCGCACCCGCCGGTTCGGCTGGTTGTAAAGTCCATCATCGCCGATAAACGTCGTGTACCACATGCCAGCTCCCTGAATGGTAACATTGGAAGGCAGAATGATGTCTCCGGTCAATTTGTAATCCCCGGCAGGTACCCAGACGATCTTCCCCTGTTTCAGGGCGGCCGCGATGCAATTCCTCAACGCCTCGGTATCGTCAGCCTCGCCCTTGCCGCTGGCACCGAATTCTGCCACCGAAATGGACCCGGCGGGAGCGGGCAGCGGCGGTGCGACGTCTTCCAAATCAACCAGGTCAACGATGCAATAGGGAGCGTCCGGGTCGGTCTTTTGCAACCGGATCACGTCACCCCTGGCGAGTGTCAAATCCTTCAGGCGAAATTCATTATAAAAGTTCCTGGGCTTGCCCGCTTTCGGGTCATTCGTAAAGGGATATTTGCCATAGAGCCATGAATAGTGGGAGGTGAGGAACTGCTTTTTAATGAACTTCCCGTTTTGATAGAGGCCAAGGCTGGAAGTAATCCCGCCACCATTCACCGAATCCGGCAGGCTGTAACGCACCACCATGGCGTTGGCGGGTGATTGCACCACAAATTCAATGTATTCCCCGGGGTCGACGAGCTTGACACATTTCTGACCGGAGGATTCCGTCTCGACCAGGAAGGGTTCGTATCGGGGACCCAGGATCGTGCCGCTGGTTGTCATGTCCTCGGCTTCATAGGTGGTCCAAGGCATGTCTGCCCCTGTCCGGGCACGCGCCGGACCTGAATAAATGATCAGGGAGGACAACACCGCGAACGAAAACATCAACGAATTCATTTTATCTTCTACTGCGTGGCCGAGTCTTAATCAGTTAACTCAATTCAGCTTAACGCAAGAAACCAGCGCAGCCAGTCACATGAATCGGGGACAGCTCCCACGATCGCTTTGAGCATATTCATCCCCGGGAAACCCGTTGCGCCATGAAGAGCCTTTTGACGCGGACCGGGACTATGCTTTCCGGATTTTTACCGCTGTAGTTTTCCCGGGAGCGCAAACCATTGATTTCCCGGTTACCCTGAACGTGTGACGGGTCTGATTGGATGCGTCCGAAAGGACGGTGACCTCTTTTTGGGTGATCTTTATGGAAAACCGGTCCCCCTGATAAACCAGGTTGAATTGCAGAGCGTCCCATTTTTTATATAACTTTGGATTGATGACAACGTGGTCTGCGTTTGCGCGGACGCCGCCAAAGCCAAACACGGCCGTCATCCAGGCTCCCCCGTTCGCCGCCGGGTGGGATCCTCCCATAAAAATGGTTCCGACATAGACTTTATACTTTGCCTCAATATCGATCTTGGCCGTGTTCAGGAAATACTGGTATGCCCGGTCGAGTTTGCCGATGTCCGCGGCCACCAGGGCATAAGCACAGGCACTCAGGCTGGAACCATGTTCGGTGCGAGGCTCGTAATATTCCCAGTTTGCCTTCTTGATTTTCGTGGAATAGCGATCCTTAAACAGGTTCAACATCATGACCACGTCGGCTTGCTTGATTATTTTGGTCGGCACTGCCAGTCCCTGACCCGCACCCAAATATTCATTAGGATGTATCATGCGGGCTTTCAAGGCCTCGACCGTGGTTTCTCTCAGTTGATGGTAGCCATCGAACTGCTCAATCACCCCGGTCTTTTCATCCGGCTGGGGAACATAAAGCAATTCGGCGGCTTCAACGAACAACGGTAATTCACCGGCAATGCCGATTTTCCTGACCAACACTTTAAATTTGTCCGGGTGTTTTTGTTTCAAATGTTTCACGGTCGCATTCGCGATTTCGAAGGTCGCTTTTGCCACCAGACTGGTGAAGGCATTGTTATTGACGCGCTCGTGATATTCGTCCGGCCCAACGACGTCCAGAATCTCATACCGGTTCTGGTCCTTCTTGAAACAGGCGTAGGAAAAGTAGAAACGCGCGCATTCCAGGATGACTTCGGCGCCACCTGCCAATAATAAGGAATCATCACCGGTGATCCGGAAGTATTCCCACAGGGCGATGGCAACATCACCGCTGATGTGCACTTGTTTGTCCCGGAAGTAAGTCCGCAAATCCCTTTTGGTAATCGGATCGCCAATATTAAAATACGTGCAGGCCTCGTCGCCGGTTTCCTGGCTTTCCCAGGCATAATAGGCGCCGCGATATCCGACTCCTTCACTTCGCGCTTTCCGACGGGCACCCTCCAGGGTTTTGATGCGATAGCGCAACAGTTCAATCGCCTTCTCCGGGCAGGTGTACAGGAAGAACGGAAACATGAACATCTCGGTATCCCAGAAAACGGCGCCTTTATAAACCTGCCCGGACAGGGCGCGGGCAGGAATGGAATTGGCGCTGCCGGTCACCGGGGCAACCATCAAGAGCTGGAAAATACTGTACCGGAGGGCCAGCTGGGCCTCCTCATCCCCGTCAATTTTTACATCACAGGATTCCCATTTTTTTGCCCATTGCGCATTGTGCCGGCTCAAACATTCCTCATAGCCGGATTCTTTTGCCATCTGAACCGACATTACCGCCGCTTCATTGACTGAAGTCTTGACCGGGTCGTTGCTGGTATAAACCGCAAAATATTTATAGAACGTGTAGGCCTCATTGGCGTGCGCATCAAACGCGATGACCCGCAGGATTCTATTGCCACTGGTTTCAATGGACGCCCGGCCGAAGACACAAGTAATCGCTTCGGCCACCACCACCCGTTTGGAAGCTTCGCCGGTGATACCCTGAACCAGCAGCGCCCCGTTTTTGTTCCCCGGAGTCAGCTTCAACAGGTGCGGGCCGTTTAAATCCCAGATATTATAATCGATCCCGGTGCGGATTTTAATCCGGGCTTTTTTATCAACCGTCAGACTGTATTTAATGATCCCCAAATGGGGATGGTCGGCGCTCAGGAACCTCATGGACTTGAGCTTGAGCGTCTTTCCCCGTGACAGAAAATCCGTTTCCCGTTCGAACACCGCATTTTGGAGATGTAAACTCTGTCGATGCCGTTTAATTCTGGTTGAAAGTGCCGAGATTTCCCTCCCGTCGAGGGTAATTTTCGTCAAACCGCCGTTGGGAGCATTAACCGGTTCACGCCAGGCATCGCCGACCCGGTCGTAGATGCCGGCCAGGGTTATTCCCACCCGTTCATCCGGGCCAAATTCATCCAGCGTACCGCGGTAACCCATGTAGCCATTCGCAATCTGGTACACATTACCATTGCGCATGATGCTCTCTTCTTCATTGCTGAATCGATCAGTGTGAACCTGCCACAGGTTGTGCATTGGATTCCTTCTCACTCTTCGCATCTTTGACAAACATCATCAGGACGCCGGAGAAAATCATCGCGCCGCCGCCCAACACGATGGCGTAAATGGTTTGTCCGTGAAACACGGTATGGACGAGCAGTCCCAGAACGGCCGAGGCCAGAATCTGGGGAATGACCACGAACAAGTTAAAAATGCCCATGTAAACACCCATCTTACGGTGCGGCACGGCGCTGCTCAGGATGGCATAGGGCATGGTCAGCAGGCTCGCCCAGGCAATGCCCGACGCAATCATGGAAATGAGCAACCATTTGGGCTCCTTGAAAAGAATCATGGAAATCAAACCCAACCCGCCGATAAACAAGCAGATGACATGTGTCGAGACCCGGCCAATTTTTCGTGCCAGAACCGGAAGGAGGAATGCAATGATCGCCGCCATGGCGTTCCAAACCGACCAAAGCACGCCGACCCAGTTGGCGCCTTCATTGTACAAATCGGACTTCGCATCCGTGGTCCCGTAGTGGTAACTGGTCACCGCCGACGTGGTGTAAATGAACATCGCAAACAGCGCGAACCAGGTAAACACCGTCACCAACGCGAGTTGTTTCATCGTGGCAGGCATGTTTTGCAGGTCGTAGATGATTTCGACCAGGCCGTCCACTTTGCGGAGCGAATAGCGAATGGCTGCGGCAATCTGCAATATTCCGTAAAAGGCAACGCCGAAGGTCAGGATATAAAGCCCCTTGTCCCAATGCAGCGAGTAAACGAGATAGGACAGGATCAAACCGGCCGCCAGCAAGATCGCGCCGGTGGTGTTGTAGCTTCGCGTGTCCAGTTTGATCTCGGCGCCTTCTTTGGCAGCGGCATCCGTTTCGTGCGCGTTGAATTCCTCCTGTTCTTCCGGTGAATATTCCTTCACCGAGAAAATGGTCCACAAGACCGCCAGCAGGAACACCACACCACCGATGTAAAAAGACCATTTCACGGAGGGCGGAATCTGACCTTCGGGCGCGGTGTTGGCGATGTGCAACCAATTGGTAAACATATAGGGCAACGCCGAAGCCACCACCGAACTGATACCGATAAAGAAGGTCTGCACCGCAAATCCCTGGGTTCTTTGTTCGTCCGGCAACATGTCGCCAATGAAGGCGCGGAACGGTTGCATGGTCACGTTGATGGAGCCGTCCATCATCCACAACATTCCGGCGGCCACCCACAGACTGGGGGAATTGGGCATGAACAGTAACGCCAGGGAAGACAAGATCGCGCCGCCCAGGAAATACGGCTTGCGTCGCCCCAGACGGTTCCAGGTCTTGTCACTCAGGTGACCAATGATGGGCTGGATCAGCAGGCCCGACACCGGTGCTGCGATCCATAGAATGGGAATATTTTCGACCCTGGCACCCAGGGTTTCGAAGATACGGCTCATGTTGGCGTTCTGCAGGGCAAAACCAAACTGGATACCCACATAGCCGAAGCTCATGTTCCATAACTGCCAGAAGTTCAATCGCGGCTTTCTATTCATTTTAGCTGGTTAAAAGTTTTCAAGGTACAACTCACAACTCACCTTCGCTCCGATTTTGACTCAATCAGGCGGTTAGTTTTCAACGGTCAAAATTACACAAATCGTCCTGCCGTGTTCAGATAACAACTGATGGTCAGCCGGGAAGACAAGCTATTCCGATTAAAAAGCATGGGCAAAATCTAAGTACAACCTGCCTGTACCTCGTTGCAGTCGAAAGTCACATGAAGTGGTGACGAGTAGTCTGGGAGATTGCGTATACCTCGCGCTGAGCGCATTGACTAAAACCATTATGTGAGAATTGGCCCACTAAAATATTTTTAAAATAATAGTTGACTATTTAGTTCACTATGTTATTTTGCAGTGTGGCCCGGTAATGCCGGGGTTTAGAATCGTCAAAAGAAAAGAAATTTTATGGGCCGTGTAAGTGATGCCAAGAAGAGGTTGATGGATGCCATATTGGAACTGATTTGGAGTGGTTCCTATGGTACTACGACTATTGACCATATCTGCGAGAAGGCAGGGGTCAAGAAGGGCAGCTTTTACTATTTTTTTGATTCGAAGTCCGACTTGGCGGCTGAGGCCCTTGAAGCGGGTTGGAAGTCCAAGCAAGAAGAGCTGGACAGGATATTTTCGCCCATGGTTCCCCCGTTGGATCGTATCCGGAAATATTGCGGATTTAGCTATAAAACCCAGCAGGAAATGAAGGAAAAATTTGGGCATGTGCTGGGTTGCCCGCAGTTCGCCCTGGGCGCCGAAGTCAGTACCCAGGAGGATCGTTTACAGAAAATAATTCAGGAGATCCTCGACTGCAAACGGAAATACCTCGAATCGGCCATCCGCGATGCGCATGCAACAGGACTGATCAAGGCGCCGGATCCGGGGGCCAAGGCCCGGATGATTCTGGCGTATTACGAAGGCCTGCTGACCCAGGCACGAATTCAAAACGATGTGGAAGTTTTGCGTGAGACCGTCGGTGGGATCTTTGCGCTACTGGGAGTGAAAGAAGCTGAAGCCGCAATCGCCTGAAATTTTTTTGAAGATTTACTTAACTAAACAGATAACTATTAAAAGGAGGGAAAATGAAGCTGAATCAAGGAT
>JBGPDH010000084.1:0-13409 GCA_041482195.1 Verrucomicrobiia bacterium | reverse complement strand
GCTTGTCGCCCGCCCTCTTACGCCGGGCGAAATCGGCAATACCAATTATGCCTTGGCCGCCAATCTGGAGCCGTCGGGCGGCCTGTTAAACGTGGGGGTCGGCCAGCCGGTTTATCTCGAAATTGACGTGGCCACGAACACCTCCGTGCCAAATGTGACGAACATCGTCTGGACGCTGGCCCAAAAGCCCGTCGGCTCGGGGGTCGCACTACAGGCCAGTCCGTTGGGCACGAACGTTCCGGTTTATGAGCCTGCCGATCGTTCCTTTTACAAGGTGGCGGGCCGGATGTTGTTGCGCCCGGACGTGGCGGGCTATGCCACCAACGACCTATATAGAGTGACGGCCACGGTTTACACGGCCAACGCGGGAACCACCAACCTGACCATCACGATCACGGCGGGCACGTATATGGGCGTTGGTTTGTTGCCAAACACTTCCGGCTGCGCCCTGTGCCATAGCGGAGGAGTAATCGCGACTAACATGGTGGTGCCGTGGGAAACAACCACCCATTCGTCAATGTTCGCTCGTGGCATTGACGGCATTGTGGCGGGCAGTCATTACAGCAAGAGTTGCCTCCCCTGTCACACGGTCGGCTATGACACCAATGCGCTCGCAGCCAATGGCGGCTTTGACGACATGGCGACGCAATACGGCTGGATTTTCCCAACCAACCTGGTGGCCGGTAACTGGGCAAGTATGGAAACCAATTATCCGTTTGTTGCCAACGTGGGCAACATCCAATGTGAGAATTGCCACGGACCCGGCAGCCAACACATGCAAACGTTCGGCAAAACCAATATGATTGCCATCAGCATTGGCTCCGGCGATTGCGCCCAGTGCCACGACGCTCCGCCCAATCACATCCTTGTGGCAGAATGGCAAAAATCCGGCCACGCCGTCACTACGCGCATCCCCTCCGGCACAGCCAACCGTGCTGTTTGTGTGGGTTGCCACACTGCCTACGGTTTCATCGGCCGGATTGCTGGTTCGACGACAACGAACGTGACTTACATGGCCATCAACTGCCAGACCTGCCACGAGCCACACGGCGCCACTCTTCCGTCAACCAATGCGCCCAATGATCACCTCATCCGCACTTTGGCCTCGGTAACTATGGGTGACGGTACCGTTGTTACAAATGCTGGCGAGGGGTTGTTATGTTTGGAATGCCATCACAGCCGGAACGGTTCCGCAACCGCTAATGTGGTAAACTATCAGAAGGGATTGCCCACTTGGGCGGGCGGATCCAGCTTTGGCACGCATGACGGGCCGCAAGGGGACATGATCCTGGGCGTCAACGCCATTAACTATGGCCAGGCGATCCCCAGTTCGCCCCACCGGGATGTAATCAGCAACCTGTGCGTCACCTGTCACATGCAGACTCTTGCCAGCACAGATCCCGGTTACCTCCAGGCGGGCGGCCATACTTTCAAGATTAGTGACGAAAACACCGGGGTAGATGTGACCGCAGCCTGCCTGCCATGCCACGGCCAGCTTAGTACGTTCGATTTCCCCGTTGCCGATTATGACGGCGATGGCACCATTGAAGGTGTCCAAACCGAGGTTCAAAGCCTGCTGAACAAGCTTTCCACCTTGTTGCCGAATACAACTGGTGTGGTGGACGGTTCGGTGAAGACGAGTCTCTCCGTCAAGACCAACTGGGCAATGCCATATCTGCAAGGCGCCTACAACTGGCAATTCGTGAACAACGACGGCAGCCTGGGTGTTCACAACGCCGCCTTCGCCGTCGGTCTGCTCAAGGCGTCCATCGCCAACCTGACCGGCGACGCCAACAACGACGCCCTGCCTGATTCGTGGCAGATTCAATACTTCGGCACCATCAGCAATCCCCAAGCTGCGCCCAATGCCGTTAACAATACCAACAATGTCCCGAACTGGATGATGTATGCCCTGGGTCTCGATCCGACCTCGTCCGGCATCACCGTTCCCGGTGGCGTGGTCTGGATGAACGGCAAGACCCTGATTAATTCGGGGGTCACCAATACCATCGCCATCTACACGGCGGCCGAGGTTGCCTTCAACACGGCCCAGGGCAATATGTATCAAATTCAGGGTATTGCCAACTTGAGCGGCGGCTGGCGAAACATCGGCAGCCCGATCCCAGGCACCGGCAACTCGGTCAGTTACCTGACCGCGACGAGGACCAATGCGCAAATGTTCTTCCGGGTCGTGATCAACCCGTAGCCGCAGAACGCAACTTCAACCCCTCCCTTCAAACCGGGAGGGGTTTTTTGTTCGTGAATGACAGCCAAACATTCAAGAACCAACATTGAACGTCCAACAGGACATCGTCGGCTCGATGCTTCCTCCGGGAGCGCCAGCATCTTGCTGGCGGGTTTCGGGATTGTTCGCAATGGCTAGCCACCGGCAAGATGCGACGCTCTTGGTTTGGGCGCTGAGCGTGTGCCTGTCGTTCAGAAAGGCATCGAAGAACCTTCACTTTGCATTCTTCAGTTGCTTCAATGCGGCAATTTGCGTCTGCAACTGCCCGCCGATCTGCTGGAGCTTTTGGCTCTGCTCCGCCTGCACCTGCTGCAAATGCTTCATGGCCGCCTGTTGGTCGGCGGGCGATTTGCTTTGAGCCTCCTTCAGCTCTTCCTGCGCCTGGGCAATCTGAGTCTGCAGTTCCTGTGCGGCGTCGGCATATTTTTTAAGTGCAGCCTCTCGCAAAATTTCCGTTCCTTCGTCCACAGTCAGCGAAGCGTAATTGGGCAACACACGTTTTACGTCATCGACAGCCTCCTGGGCCACCGGCACGGGTTGTTCCACATATTTCTGCGCCGGCGGATTGGCCGTGGCCGCAACCGCGGGTGCAACGGGCTGCTGGTTGTCCTGCTGGTCGGTTGACGGAGGATTTGGATTTTCCGCGGTACGAACAGTGGCAAAATGAAACCAAACGGCCGTGGCGGTGACGCCCAGAAGAAAGGAAACCAACAAAAGAACTATGGTGCGGACCTGGGCGCGCTCACCCATGGCTGCTTTGCTGGCGGAGCCGAGTTTATTCGCCGATGTCATTTTCATTTTTATACTTGCGCCCGCCCTCAAGGCGTTTCAGCCTGACAGAATCGGATGGGTCGGGCGAGGGAAATGTGTTCATCAGACACGCCCGCCTCCGGTTTTTGGTAAGGGCCCGACAATTCGGGGTAAGTAAACGGCAATATCGGAATAGCTTCCAACCCACCTCCATGCGAGGCTGCGATGGAGCAAATGAAGGCTCGATTTCAATTCGCAAGTTGCTCGAATTCATCAGACTGGCCAGTCTGCGGCGACTTGATTTTCAGCCTGTATCCGGGAGTGTCCGGTGAATGGGTTAAACCTCAATTGTCAACGAATCAGCACTCATGGTTTATCAATCCTGCCCAATGCGGATTGGCTCGGCAGGCGTTCCTTTTGCTATTGGCTGTAGTCAGTTTCTGCCTGACGGGGTCCTCCGGTTTTGCGCAAGGCGTTCCACATCTCACCGTCATACAGCCCGGCGGCATGCCCGGCCTCCCCATAATGACGGGCATTCAGAAAAACACCAATGGCGTCGCGATGACGTGGGACGGTCCGTCCGGCTACTACCACTTATACCAGAAATCGCAGTTGCAGAACGGAACCTGGCAACCGTTCGGCAATTTCAACCTGAACCGGACTGCCACCATTACCAACCTGTCGAGCAATGCGTTTTTTCGTGTCACCGGCCCGGCACCGCGTTATGCGGGTGAACAAACCTGCGCCCAATGCCACGGGAGCGTTCACAGCACAGTCATGAACACGGCGCATGCCCAGGCTTTCGTGGCTCTTCAACAACTGCAACAGGATACGAATCCCAGTTGTCTGCCCTGCCACACGGTCGGTTACGGTTTGCCGACGGGATTTACCAATGCGCTGCGCACGCCGCAACTGGAAGGTGTGCAATGCGAGAATTGTCACGGGCCGGGGGCCAACCATGCAGCCAATCCGGGCGACCAGACGGTCATACCGCGCGTGGAACTGGCCGCCCAGGTCTGCGGCGGCTGCCACAACCTCCAGGATGTCCCGCCATCCGTGGCCGCGTATCACCCGTCGTTTTTTGAAGACTGGGACGCCTCGCCGCATGCGGCCGTGGTGCCCGATGTGCTGCTATCCATGGCGGCCTCACCGAACAATATCAACAATTGCGGTCGCTGCCATTCCGGTTCCGCCCGAGAGGCATTATTGGAAGGTGAAAACCCTGTGACACTGACCAATGATTACAACGTGGCCATCACCTGCGCTGTCTGCCACGAACCGCACGGCGAAAACGTCTGGACGAATGTGTTGAACGGAGTCATCGCCTTTAGCAACCAACTGACCGGCATCACCGCCTACATCACCAACAACGAACTGGGATTGCTCTATACCAACCAGCTCCGTAATGCGTTTGCGTCGACCAATGATTTTTACCTGACCACCTCGGATGTCTTCTCAAACAAATACAATCCCGCCATTAATGTCTGTGCCCAATGCCACAACGATCGGGGCGCGGCCTGGACGGACACCAGCCGTTCGCCTCATCACTCGCCGCAGTACAACATGTTACTGGGCACGGTCGGTGCGTTGGTAGATGGGACTACCCCGAACTTCCCCGCCACTCACTCGCAGCTCGAAATGCAGTGTACCGGGTGTCACCTGCAGTCGGGCACGGATAATGCCAGCGGTCATACGTTCGAAGTGGCCGCCTACACCGCTTGTTACAACTGTCACCCCAATCCCGGGGGACTGGTGCAGTTCACAGCCAATATTATCTCGAACCAAATCCTGCAAACCAAAGCCTTGCTGGACATGTGGGCCACCAACAAGGCGCCGGACGCCTTGCGGACCAACTTCGGAACGCTCGCGTGGGAATTTACCACGCCCGGGGATCTGTCTTCGGGCAGTCCTGGCCCCAATTCGATGCAGCAAACCAACATGATTCCGGTAGATATTCGCAAGGCCAGGTTTGACTTGTATCTCGTGTTTTACGACGGCAGTTACGGCGTCCATAACAGGCCTTATGACAGTAAACTTTTGCAGGATGCCCAGACCTTCGTGGACGGCCAATTATTCCAATGAAGCAGCCCGACAAAAATATGCTGAAGCTCCTTTGGGAAAAAACGGCAACGCAGCCTGACGGCTGGAAGCGATGGTTGGCGTTGACCGGGATCGTGATGGCCACACTGTTGGTGGTCATTTCCTGCGGCACTCTCAACCGCAGTGTGGTGACGTTGCCCAACGTGCCGGGCGCCACTTACATCGGCTCCGAACAATGCGACACGTGCCATGACAATATCTACAAGGATTTTGCCACCGCCGATCATGCCCGCCTGATGGCCCAGGGAACCAACGCACTGGATGCCGGGTGCGAGTCCTGTCACGGACCGTGCAGCACCCATTCGGAATCGGGTGGCGACACGAAACCTCCGTACATCTTCACCGCCGGTCGTGGCGAGGCGAGCAGTTATGGCGCGCATGTGGTGGTGCAACCGGCGCGCTCGGAGGAAACGGTCTGTTACACGTGCCACTTGGACGTGCGCGGACAGTTCAATCTTCCCAATCACCATCCCGTGCCCGAAGGCCGGATGAAGTGTTCTGATTGCCACGACCCGCACAAAGGCTCCATCTCCGCCGGCGGTGGCACTTCGATGCTTACTGAAAATGACATGTGCTTACGCTGCCATCAGGCACAGCAAGGTCCGTTCGTGTTCGAGCATGAAGCTCTCCGTGAAGGCTGTACCAGCTGTCACAACCCGCACGGCTCGGTCAATGCCAAGCTGTTGACCCAACGGAACTCGAATCTGTGTTTGAAATGCCATTTCGTCCAGCAAAGCAACGGCCAGCTGCTCATCGGCGGTTCCGACCATACGCAACGCCTGTCGCAGGGCACCTGTTGGACTGCCGGTTGCCACGAGGCCGTGCACGGCTCGCGGGTAAACCCGCAACTGCAATTTTGATTTTTACCCAGGCTGAAGATGAAACCCTATCAACAGCATCACGCGCGAATCCCGGCCCGGGCGGGAACATCGACCTTCGGTCGGGCGTGCAGGCGTTCACTCTGGCTGGTTGGAATTTTGCTGTTGGCTCTTGGCGCCCGGGTGTTGGCCGACGACACCAACACTCCCGCATTGTCACCGCAGGATTACTTTGAAGGTGGCCCCAGCACCTACAACAACTGGGTTACGCTCACCGGTGGCGGCCTGATGACCAGCGGTAACAAGGCGCAGGCCGAAGAAAGCCTGCATATGGGCACAGGCGCTTTTGGCGGTGTCGAAGACCTGCATTATCAGGTCAACGCCTTCAGTAATATTCTGTTCACCCTGGACGGCCGCTCGATTATCGACGATCACGATTATCAGTTGAAGCTGGGGTTGGTGCATCCCGACCTCTGGTTCCTCAAGTTCAACTTTGAGAACTTTCTCACCTGGTACAATGACGCCGGCGGATATTTTCCGCCCACCGGAACGGAATACTCGGGTGGGTCCGACGCCTTGACGCTGGATCGGGGCGAATATTCCGTCGAAGGCGGCCTGACATTGCAAAAACTTCCCGCGCTGACCTTCAAGTACACGCACAGTTACCGTGACGGCGAGAAGAGCTCGACCATCTGGAGCCCGGTGCATCCTGATCTGTTCCTCGATCCAACCCTCACTCAAGGACTGGGGCCGAGTTTTTACAACCTGGACGAGAAGATTGACACGTTCCAATTGAACGCGACGCAACACGTCAAGGAAACCGACCTGGCCCTGGGACTGCGTTATCAGACGGCCAACCTGAACGACGCGCTCAATACGACGCGTTACCTGACCGACCCGGTACCTCCAAACGCCGCTTACGTCACCGACCGGCAGAAAACCACCTACAATTTGTTTGATCTCAATGCGTCCAGTGAGACCTGGATGAATCCCAACCTGCTCTTTTCAACCGGTTTCCTGTTCGCCAACCTCGACAATAATCTTTCCGGTGACCGGATTTATGGCAGCGGCTTCAATGTACCCTACGTGCCCGACGCCTCCAGCGGCCTCGGTTACACCAATCTGGTCGGCGATACCCACATGAAGGAATACGTGCTGGACATGAATCTGATGACGATTCCCCTCAAAACGCTCACCATCATCCCGGCCGTCCGGGTGCAGCAGGAAAACTGGGACGGCGACTCGAGCGGCATCGGGACCTTGAACACCTTTCCGACGGATCCGTTCAGCAGCCAAAGTTCAAGGGACGTCATTGACGTGTGCGAGAGCCTGGATGGGCGTTATACCGGCATAACGAACTGGGTCTTTTACGCCCGGGGCGAATGGGACCAGGGCCAGGGTAACTTAAATCAATCTGGCGGTCTCACGCAGGTAAACGGCATTGGTGTCTCAACCAACCTCGCGGCAGGTGAAACTGACGATAATCGTTTCTTCCAGAAATATTCCGTCGGGGCGCGTTGGTATCCGCTCCGCCGGCTCACGATCGACCTGGGCGGCTATTACCAGAACAACCAGTGGAACTATACCAATCCGACGAACAATGCGGTCAATGACTTTTCCATGCAGAATTTCCAGACGTACGACGGCAACGTCCGTGTGACCGTGCGTCCGGTTCAGAATGTCACCCTGGTGGGACGTTATGAATACCAGTGGTCCACCGTGAACACGCAGCCGGACCCGGCCTCGGGATTGAGTGAGGTCCAAACGGCACAGATACCCAGCCAGATTATCGGGGCGAACGCCACCTGGACGCCGTGGTCGCGGCTAAGCCTGCAGGCGGGCCTGGACTACGTCTTGAGCGAGACTAAAACGCCCGTCACGCAAATCACGAACTCCGTCCTGAACTCGCAGAACAACTACTGGACGGTGAACTTGTCCTCGGATTTTGTAGTGGACGACAAGACCGACCTGAATGTGACCTATTTCTACTACCAGGCGGACGATTATCAGAACAATTCCCCGAACGGCGTGGCCCTGGGAGCAGGGGCGTATGAAAATGGCGTCAACGCCACGCTCACCCGCCGGATTACCCAAAACCTGCGGGCCAGTTTGAGATATGGTTTCTATGACTACGTGGACACGGCTTCCGGCGGTTTCAACAGTTTTAAAGCCAACCTGATTTTCGCCACCCTGCAATACCGGTTTTAGGTGGCGTGCTGAAACATAAAATGACCAACGGGCCATTCTCGCTTAACAGTTCGACGACGCTGTCGTAACTGTAAATCGTAATGCCCACCCTGGTTAATACTACAATACTAGGAACCGACCCGAATGGCGGTTAGTTAAGGCGTTGGTATTTGCGGGGGCCGCCATGCCAGCGGTTGTTGCGATGAGGTAATTCGACGAACTGTCCTCTTGGACGGTTGAGAAGCGGGAAGGGTTTGGGTCGTTGTTTGACTGCGCGGGGTTCGGTGCGTCCCGGGCGCAACGGCACTGGATCACGGGCCACTGCCCCGAGCAAATCCAACCAGAGTTTTCGTTTCAGCCGCTGGGTTCGGGCCTGCGCGATGACCGCGCTGTATTGACGCAGGGCATCCACCGTACCCTTGAAACTCAATCGCTCCAGTTCCGCGTCATAACTCCGCGCCGCCTCCGCCATTACGCAACGGACCAGGTTGTGCGCGATCAATGCCGCCAGCAGTTCCTTGCGCACCATGGCGGGAGACTGACAGCGCAGCCGTTCCAAACCCAGGGTCGTCTTCACATCGCGCAGGCACAGTTCCAGCCGCCAGCGCCGGAGATAGAGCGCAATCAGTTCGGCCACCGGGTACTGTTGGGCATCCAGCAAGGTGGTGACCAGCGTGAGGCGCTGGGCGCGGAAGCCGCGGCAAACGGCGGTGAAATGGATGATTCGCACCTGGATTTGGGCCGGCAGCGCCGCCCACTGTTCCGGAGTCAGAATGGTGGATTGCTGCAGGCCCTTGCGCCAAACAAACACGCCGTCGTGGTGGCCCAGCCGTTGGCTGGCCTTGCGGAAATCCAGCTTGCGGGCTTGGTGCAAGCGCGCCACCACATCCACGCCCTGCCGGGGCAGTCCCGCCAGCGTGACATAATCGCCGTAGGCCCGATCTCCCAGCAGGATGTCGCCAGCCTTGAGGCATTCCCACAGTCGTTGAAAGAGCCGCAGATCATGCTGGTGGAGATTGCCCGTCACCACATCCAGCAAGGCGCCGCTGGCCAGCGAGAACAGCACCACCAGCTTCAGCACAGGGAAACCGCAGCCGGGCTTCTGGCCGGAGGGTTGCGGGTATTCCTTCTGGTTGGCCGCCGTGTCGGGCAACTGCACCGAACTGCCATCGACCGCTTTGACCGGACGGCCTTGCAGGTAAGCACTGGAACTGGCGCGCTGCTCCGCCGCCCGGGCGGTGGCGGCCAACACGCTTTCCAGGCATTCCTGCGGCAAACGCTGGCGGGCTTGAATGTAAGCCGAGGTGCCTGCCTCCACCGATCCATTGCCCTGCAAACAGACCAGTGCCTGCACCTGACGGACCACTTCGCGGCAGGCGGTGCGGGGCTTGAGCATCTGCCAGAGAAAACACTCGCACGTGAGGCGCAAGGTGAAGAGCCGCTGGCGGCTGTTCGGGCCTTCGTCCGCGTTGGAAAGGAGGTGAACGGGAATGAGTTCGGCGAGGTGGCGGACCAGTTGTGGGAGGGTGGTTTGGCGCCAGCGGCAAACGGTGCGCTGGCCCAGGGCGGCGAGCCGGGCGCGGAAGGCGGGAAACAGGGGCGTGTTCATAGACACAGTAATACTACTGTGCTACTTGACACGCCAGCTAAACTCTCAGCCATGAACCAGACCCCGGAAACACTGGCCGCCTTGAAAGCCCAATACCAACATCTGCGCCAGGACTTGGCTCGCATCGGTTATATCAGCCAGGGATCGGTGCAGCAACGCTCGGTGGCCGCCTCAGGGCGCAGCGGTTACCAGTGGACGCGAAAAGTCGCCCAAAAGACGGTGAGTGTGGCCCTCAGCCAGGCGCAGTTTGAAGCAATGAAGGAAGCGGTGACCAACGAACGCAAACTATGGAAGATCATCCAAGAAATGGAGCGCGTTTCCCGCCGGATCATCTTCGCCTCCGCACCCGATACCCGGCGGCGCAAGCGCCTCTCCAGGAAAGTTTTGGGCCTTAACTAACCGCCATTCAGGACTGACCCGTTTACGAACCCATTATCCTCCCCCTCGGCTGTACGGGCCGCGCCAATCTTGGGGAAGAAAAAACCGGCGACCCGAACTTTCGGACCGCCGGCTAAACTTTTCCCGCTCATTCCGCCAGACTTTTCACACGGCCTCGCAATTTGTTAGGCGACTTGGTCATGACGGTAACTCCTGAATCATCCGCTTGGCCCGTCTCCGCCGTGCGGGCTTCGGATTGCGTGCGGCGTTCAGGACGACAAAATTTTCGATGTAGCTGCGAAAACTCTCAAATCGTGCATCACGTGAAGGACGTACTCCATCCAAACCAACGTAAACAATAGGATGCTCACCCGATGAGTGCGTCTCTCTCAAATCCCAGCAATCGCAATCTCCGTCGTGCCCGTGATCAAGCAGCACAAAATGGGATGCTAAACCTTCGGCACGAAACACCGCGTTCAGTCTCAAAATGTGAATGCCGTCATCGTAGTCCTCGCCAATACCGGCCAACAATCCGCCATAGGAAGGACAGGCCGTAGCGAGGCGGACGTAATCAGCCGGGATGGCGACACTCAACTCGCGCTGAATCCTATCCACACTCCGTAAAGTCGGTGGCGCTACCTTCTGAAAGCTGCTCTCTGTGGCGATGCTGAACAGCTCAACGAGTATGTCGAATGGCATCATGCGTAAAGTCGCCTAACGATGGAACTCACGCACGCCGGGCCTGTGGCGTGATCCGCGAAAGCGGAACTGGAGCGGCCATCCGGCGTTGCGTGCAGTGATCTGGTTCGGCGACCTCATACTCTGACTAGTAAATGATCTTCCCATTTTGGAACGCCTGCCAAAGACAATATGCACAAATGAGTGAACCGGCAACCGCTCTCACCCGGTGATGACGAACGCCCAGAATCGACCAACCGAATAGCACTATCAAAAGAACAATTCCGGCAAGCAACAAGCCTGAGACGATGCCATCCTGCCAGTGGAAAAGTCCATAACGCTCCAACAACTGAACAGCCGGCGCTGCGATGCACAGTGCGATGAATGCGAATGTCGATCTTTTCATAGCGCACTCAAGCCGCCGAACATCTAATTAACCTTCAAAAATGATGGAATATTGGCCATCGTACAAACAACGTAATTTAGTCTTTCTTTGGCGTCTAGATGGATTTACATCGGGAATACTCAGGATATTGGAAATGGCAAAGGCGTCGTACCGACCCAAAACGTTGTTGACGTCCAATCCCAAGCTACGCCTGCAAGAGCACGTAACGGAAGTCATACGATTCGGTTTGGTTGCCGGCAAATCGTCATTGCAGCCTTGTCCTGACCACGTAGTAAGCTGCGTTTACGGGTGCCGCATTGGTATAGCTGAAAGTTCCGGTCACGCCGGCAAGGTTGGTTGCACCCTGCACCGATTGCCAGGCGCCCGTGGTCAGATTCGTCCTGGTGAGAAGATCGTAATACCGGCGTTTGCCAAAGTAGCCGGTCCCTGAAGCCTCCAGCGTCGGACATGAAAAAATGAGGTTTTGACCGGCGCGAGTCACGGCCAGCTTCAAATAACTCTGCGCATCGGCGGGGTCAGTTCCGGCGATGTACTCGCTCCCGTCATTGAAGCCGTCCGCGTCATAATCGTCGGGCACGAATCCCGCCGAGTTTGTAACCGACCCGAAGTGCAGTATCTCCCAGTTGTCCGGAAGCCCGTCGCCGTCGCTGTCTGACTGCAACGACAGGGCCATCAGGTCCGGGAGGTTCCCGGTCATGACCAGCATGGAAATCATTTGGATCAAGGTGTTGTAGTAATCGGTCGCGGATGGATTGCGGAGTCGCAGGTTGTTGTAGATTGTGTTGAGCCACGCCTGATGAACCGGATCGCTCATGGCGGCCACGCCGAACGTGGCGACAAAACAGGTTGAGTTCCACTGCGCGCTGGGACCCGGCGTTCCGACCAGGTTGTAATTGTCGAGAATACTGTTCGGGTTTCCGCCGGTCGTGGTGTTGATCCAGCCGGCCAGACGTTTGCATTGCCCGTACGGCAGCACGGAGCCGCTGGCGCCATTCCACAGATAGTACAGACCGTACTTCAGCGGCGCCTGGCAGGCGTCGTACTCGTACGTGTAATCGGCAAAGTACGGATCCGAATTGCCGGTCGGCGACCCGTCGAATTTGCACCAGTGCGGCATCAGCCCGGTATTGTAGTTGGTGTAGAAAATGCCGATGAGGTTCAGGTGAGTGTTCAAGACGGAGGTCCATCGGGCGTCGCCGGTGAACCTGGCAAAAGGCCCGTAATATCCAATGTCCCAGGCGCACGGGTGAAGCAATTCCAGCCCGCCCCAGGTATCCCCGGGTTTCATCGCGTATTGGGGCTTCACCACGCAGTATTCCATCAAATTGCTGATGAGACTGAGGGCTTCGCTTCGATAATCCGTTCCCGAATCACTTCCCCATTGGTAATGGGCCATCAAAAGGGCCAGCGCCATGTTTTGATCCGCTTCAATCGCGGGTCCCGTGCTGGCAAGGGTGCCGTCGGCATTAACCAGCCAGTTCATAAAACCGTTGGCATTCGTGTAGGCCTTCCGGTACGTGTCAAATCCATCGAACAACGATTTTGTGTTATTGGTGGCATTGTCCATGTAAACGGTGATCAGCATGCCCCAGGCGATCCCTTCGGATCGGGTCTGATAATTGAGCGAGCCGGGGCCGCAATGCACGCGGTACCCGCCGGGCGGGCATCCTGAATTCGTCACGTTGTACTTGTGGAACGCCTGGTAAATACGTTGGCAATCGCTGTTCATCGTGGCCTGGGTTTGGCTCGTCGGCTTGATCCCAAAGCTGTAGGCCATCTGCTGGGGAAACGGAAAGCACGCCGGAGAAGCCACGCCCGCTCGGCCGATGAATATCAGCAGGAGCCAGAGGAGGACGTGCACGCGCATAGGTCTGACGCAAAACTGAACGACCGCTGAAGGTGCATCCGAAATGGAATCCATACAATCGAATTTAATGAAGTCATCCAACGGGTCGGCGTTATGGCGGTTGGCGCAGCGCCTGTGTTATCTGCCATGAAACGCAGACCGACTGACGATCCAAAACCTGGTCACGGTCGCGGACATTCCGCCGTGACGGGACTGTGGCACAATCTCGTGTCTTAGGCCTGATAATTCAATGTAAATCCAAGGACAATTCGTACGTCTGAGCCGGCAGTGGGGCACTGTCCTGATTACCTGGAAGCGCGGATTGTCCTCAATCCGCAGCCCCGAAAGCGTTCGGGGAAGCTGCCGAACAGGCTGCGAGTTGAGACAACTCG
>JBGPDH010000083.1:0-13565 GCA_041482195.1 Verrucomicrobiia bacterium | reverse complement strand
CCTTCGGCGGCAACCACACAGCATTGGTATACGATCACCGGAGTGGACGTGCTGGCTGATCCATCCAGTCTGGCCCTGGTCACCCTCGGCGATTCCATCACCGACGGTCGCGGATCCACGAACGATCTCAACACCCGGTGGCCTGACTATCTGGCGACCCGGCTGAATACAAATTCGCCCACGGCATCCGTAGCTGTGCTAAACCAGGGTATCGGCGGCGGCGCCGTCCTGACGGGCGGCTTGGGGCCGACGGCGCTTAACCGGTTTGATCGGGACGTGCTGAACCAAAGCGGAGTGCGCTGGGTGATCATCTTCGAAGGGGTCAACGATATCGGCGGCGGCAGCAGCAGCATGACCACGGCGACAAATCTGGTTACGGCCTACACTCAGTTCGCTAACAAAGCGCACGCCCATAATATTGTAGCCTATGGCGCGACGATCACACCGTTTGGCGGCAACGGCTATTTCACCACCCTCCACGAGCAGGAGCGCCAGTACGTCAATGCCTGGATTCGGACGAATACCGTCCTCGACGGCCTGATTGATTTCGATGCTGACGTACGCGATCCGGTGACGTTGACGAATTTTCAGGCAGCCTATTTTCCCGGCCCTAATGATTGGTTGCATATGAATTCGTTGGGCTACCAGGCGATGGCGAATTCAAATGATTTGACTTTGTTCACTCATTAAACGGTTGGCGGGCCAGTCTCTGAGTGGGCCGATGCCAGGTTCGTCAGTGGAGACGCCAGTGTTAACAGGTTAGCTGTCAAAAGATAAAATATTTCGGCCCCGCAGAGCGTACTATTTAGCTGCCTGGGATTTCGTGACTACACAATCCCATTTGTTCGAAGTCCGAACTTTATCCTTGACAGCCTCTTGTATCAGCAGATAAAGTCTTCAAACGAGTAATTCAGAGTTGTGCTGCGATGAGTTTTTTGCATAAGGCCTTCGGATAAAAATGAATGCATAAAATCAATCCAAACAAATTCCACGTCGCCACAAACGAAACGGTTCGCGACATCAACAGTCGCATCATGCTGAATTTAGTACGGCGGCACCAGCCGGTTTCGCGCGCTGATTTAATGCGCTATTCGGGTTTGCAGCGCAGCACCGTATCCGTGATTGCCGGACGGTTAATTGCCGACCGGTGGTTGAGAGAAGGGGCGGTCGGCAACCTGCCCCGTGGCCGCAGACCAACTTTTCTTCACCTGAATCCCGAACGGTGCGGTGTCATTGGTGTTGATGTTCAGCCGGCCCGAACGACGTTGGCCGTATCCAACATGGACAGCCAATTTTCCGCGCTGGAATCCATGCCCACCGCCCGGGATCCGTCCGAGTTTGTTGCCCGTTTGTGTCACCGGATTACTGATTTGATCCGGGCACATCCTAATAAGTCGTATGAGGGGGTTGGCATCAGTTTGCCGGGTCGGATAGAAGTGGGCTCGGAGCGGTTGATTTTTGCCCCCACTTTGGGGTGGAGCGAGTTGGATCTGAAAACGCCGATCGAACATGAGACCGGACTGCCGGTGAAGCTGGAAAACGCCGCCAATGCCTGCGCGTTGGCCGAATTGTGGTCAGGGCAACAGATGGACGGGGTGAACAACCTGGTGGCGGTGGCGGTTTCGGATGATATCAGCGTGGGGATGGTCATGAATGGCCAGTTGGTGCGAGGTTCGACCGGTGTCGCCGGAGAATTCGGCCATGTGTCGCTGATGCCCAATGGGCCCCAATGCCGATGTGGCAATAATGGTTGTTGGGAAATACTGGCTTCCAATGCTGCCGCCGTTCGTTACTATGCCGAATCCGGGTTGGTTCCCAAGGGTGCCATTGGCTCCAAGAGCGACGTGGCTACAGTGCCGTTTTCTGATATTCTACGATTGGTCGAAAGGGGCGATCTCAGGGCCTGCCAGGCGTTGAACCGGATGGCGCACCACTTAGGCGCGGGTATCGCAATGTTAGTATCCGGCCTCGCGCCGGATGTGTTGATGGTGGTGGGGGAAATAACCCGCGTTTGGGACAAAGTCGGGCCCATGGTGGCCGGGGCAGTTGAGCGCCGTTCCTTTACTCATGCGGCCACCCGAATTGTGCCGGCTGGCTCCGAGGTGCAATCGCGATTGCGTGGGACGGTGGCCCTGGTTCTTCAAAAACATTTCAGTGCCCCATCCATAGCCTGATTTCCAGCATGACACACAAACCCATATCAGCGACCACATTTGTTCGGCATCCGAACTAATCAACCCGATAAACCCAAGACGCGATGAATCGAAATGGCATTGAGCAACCGGTACCAACGGATGGCCGCAGGTTGTTCGACGTTCTTGCCGGGGGTAACGGGAGGCGCGCTGCCAATCATGAATCGCACGTCGCGCGAAAAATCGAGCAGAGTATCGCGCACATGTCGCAGCATCTAAACCAGCCGTTGCAAGTGGCTACCCTGGCCGCGGCGGTGAACGTTTCGCCGTCGCATTATTCGGCGTTGTTCAAACGATGGATGGGCAGCTCACCCATTGATTACTTTATCCATCTGCGCATGCGGCACGCCTGCCAGTTGTTTGATAACACGTCGTTGAATGTGAAAGAAGTAGCGGTAGCGTTGGGTTACGATGATCCTTTTTACTTTTCCCGAATCTTCAAATCCATAAACCGGGTCGCCCCGAGCGAATATCGGATGATGTCGAAGAGCCAAAAAGACAGGGTCCGGAACGGGGCTTCGGTTTCGGCTGCTCCCGTTCCCGGGGTCAACGCCGGGATCCAGGCTGAAAGTAATACCACCGCTGGCGCCCGTCTTAACGCCTCTGGAAGTGACAAACTAATCATTCTGCATCGCGTCCGGCTTTAAACTCCGGACTTTCTCTCCGGTAACGACGGTCAGAGTTGTGATTTATGGTCGAAAGCGAATTTGAGGAGGCTATGGCTTCCATGAATGTTCAGCTTTTGGCAAATATTCAGCCGATGGTTTTCCACGGTTTTTACGCTGATCTTTAACAGGTCGGCGATTTCCTTGCTGGTGCGGTCTTCGGCAATGAGTTTCAGAATCCGTCGTTCCGCGTGTGTCAATTCGTCAATTTGCGGTTTGCTTAACAGGAGGGACTGGACGCGATCGCGGCGTTTTTTGCCCATTTCAAAAAGAGATTCGCTGATAAACATTCCGCCATCGGCAACTTTCTCCAGAGCCTTCAGGATATCGTCGGCGGCATTTTCCTTCAGGACATAGGCCTTGACGCCCAGGTCCATTGCCGCATTAAAAATCTCTTCGTCCCGATACATGGTCAGAAAAACGATGCGAGCGGGTGAATTGTTCCGGTTCAGCGCGCGGGCCATGACCAATCCGTTCGATTGGGGCATGTCAATGTCCAGCAATACGATGTCCGGCTTGCGTTCGGCCACCAGACGAATGCCGGTGTCCCCGTCAGAGGCTTCCCCGACAATTCGAAAATCAGGACGTTCCCCGATGATTTCCCGCAGTCCACGACGAAAGATCGGATGATCATCCACAATCAGGAGACGTAGTTCGCGGTTCATGTTCGAGGCGGCGAAAAGGGTAATTCAACCGTCAAGCTGGCGCCCATCCCCGGTCTCGATTCCACCGTGAGTTTTCCGCGCAAAATCCGGGTGCGCTCTTCAATGCCTTTGAGGCCAAAACCCGCGTGATTGGAGTCCGGACCATTCGATACGTTCGCTTCGAACCCGCGTCCGTTGTCCCGAACCGAAAGCGAAATGGAATTTTGATGTCTTTTGACCACCACCGCCACCTCCGTCGCGCCGGAATGCTTGATGATATTGTTGAGGCTTTCCTGGACGATTCGATAAAAATGGATTTCAGCTTCCGCGTCCAGCAAGCCATCAATGCCATCCACCACGCTGGCGAATGAAATCGAGCTGTTGTCGGATACGAGATTGAGGGCGGCGCGAACGGCATGAGTCAGGCCCAGCCGATCCAGTTGGTGAGGCCGTAAATTATAGGTTATCTGTCGGACCTCTTCGATCGCCTGCGAAGCCATTTCCGAAATCTCACTTAAATGCGATCGCAAGCTGGGTTCGTTCGCGCCTGGTTGCATGGCCAGCCGGGCCTGATTTTTTATCACCAGCAGATTCTGGCCGAGGCTATCGTGCAAATTGGCCGCAATCCGGCTTCGTTCGGTTTCCTGTCCCAGCAAAACCTGCCGTGAAAACATCAGCTGCGCGACGTGTTGTCGTTCCAGACGCCGGTGTACAAAATGCGTCCAGCCGAGGGTGCCCAGCACGAGGAGCAGCAATGCGCCGCTCATCACTGCAAAACGCCTCCACGACCACCACGGAGGACCGTTTAACAGCACCACGTCCGCAGGACTGCGCAATCGGATCTGCAATTCCCCACCGGATGAGTTTTTCCCATGGACGCCGTTGATTTCTGTATCCGCTGGTACTGAAAGGCAAATACCGGTCAATTGAAGGCGACTGCCTGCTTCCACAGGAGGCAATTTGGCCTGGTTGGTTGACAACACTGCGGTAAACGTATGCTGGTTCTCCTGCATTTCCAACACCTGATTGGCATCCACCACCCTCATCGTCAACAGGTTGGCCTTGAGGCTGACCAGCATGCTGTTGCATTCATTGGCTGCGGCCTGGGCCGCTTCCAATTCACGGGGCTTCAACGGTTGACTGATGCCGACCGGCCGCACGATGGCATTCGCCAAAAATCCGCCTTTGTCCGGGAAGCCCACAACCTGAACCCGGTCGCCGACTTGCGCGACCGATGGGTTAAGGGATCGCACGCGCAGTCCTCGCGAGGAATCTTCAATAAAAAAATCCGTCTCCCCTTTACAGGTGACGATGCCCTCCACTTTGATTCGGTGCGTCCAATGGGCGCCGGCAACCGTACCGGTCAAGGTCGGGATGGGACGGACGGGAAGCCGGAAAGGGTCTGCCGGCGCGGGTTCTTCGACTTCGACGAAGTCGCGGGACGGAACCAGCAATGTCGGAGAATCGAAAATCGCCAGGGAGACGACCCCGCGCACCCGCAATGTCGAATCCACATACTGATTCAGCAGCTCGCGCGGCGTTTGACTGATCCAGATGGAAGTCACACTTTTTTTTCCGGCCAGCGTAACGAGGCCATTGGACTCCACCGAGCGCACCACGCCTTCCACTTCGGCCCATAGACCGTTTTCACTTTTAGCCAATGGCCAACCAAAGGGTTCGATGAGAGGGTCAGGCATCGCGTGGAGGCCGAGCGACCGCAGGATCAAGGGTTGAATTCCCGGCGCATTCTTGCCCAATAACAAGTTGCCTCCAGTTTCAACCCATTGTCCGATGGGAAGCGGTCCGCTTTGACTGACTCCCCCGGGTGCAATAAAAACCCCCCCGCCATTCTCATCCTGAATAAACAGACAGTCTCGATCCAAAATACGGCCACTGAACGTGACCACCCCGCGAGTGCCATACCATCCGCCCAGGCCGAAATTGGTGTCACCCGAGGCAACCGGGGGCGAAAGCGCAAAATCCTGGTTGGTATCGGCCGGTACCGATTTTGACAATGAAAGATACTCATTCGAAGGCACCCAGATCAGTCCGGGCACGACCGTGCCCGCCGTGCTCCGCACGCCTTCACAAACACCCACCGCCGTTATCAACCGGCCATTGCCGAAATCCGGCTGGTGGTCTTTCCAGGTGGCCACCCGCAGTCGGGCCGTCTGCTGGCCGTCCTTTAGCTCGAGCATCCGCGCACCGGTATCACCCGCTGCAAAATTAACCGTCCCTTCAACTTCCGCCCAAATGTAATTGTTTTCGAGAGAAAGCGGGCGATGCAAACTGATGGGGAGGGGCTTCGGCAGGTTTGCCGATCCCAGGACCGTGAGCTGAATTTCTTTGGCCGTCAGAGCTGACTCGAAAGTCCTTGGACCGGTAATTCCCGAGAGGGTACCGGCGGTAAAATTGGTCCAGTCCTGGCGGAGAATGCCGTTGGTGGCCGTGGGCAATATTCCCTCCGGGTGCCCGGTCCAGGGCGTTAAATAACGCCCATCGATGACCTGTCGACTGATCCCCGGCCCCTGCCAGGCAACGGCCAAATGGTCGTTCTGATCGATTTGCTCCTGAAACGCTTCGATATAATAGGTCCGGTCCGAGCGTAGGAAAACCGATTCGGATTTTTGTGAAGCGTACCGCGACCATTCTCTGGGATTCACCCATAAACCTTCCGACAGGAAAGCAATTCTTCTGACCATCGCCGGATCCTCATCGGCGCTTAACCACAGCTCTGAAGAATTGTCACTGGCAATCCAAAATGTATAATTTCCAGTAACCGGGGGATGCAGATATCCTCGCATCCGGGTCAGATAGTAATCTCCTATATTGGGCGGGGCTTCAAATGCGGTCCGGATCTCTGAATTCGAAGGATGATCGGGATATCTCGGAAATCTTGCGACATAAGGTGAAGCATTGAGGCCGTCGATCGCAACTTTCTGTCCGAACTGGACTGAAACTGTTTTCAAGTCCAGGTTGATGGCCACCGCTCCGGTCGCATCCTGCAACACCAGTAAATTTCGATTGGTATCCAACAGGGTCACTGCGCCGGTTAAATGAAAGGAACAGCCCCGGAGGAAATCCTGGCTCGTCAGGCCCCAAAGCTGCCGGACAGTGGTCTGAATCGGCGACGGTGCCACCGGTGTGACGTCACCGGCCTCAGCGGAAAATTGAAGTCCGGCAATCAATAACCATGTCCATTTGCCGCACATGGAGAACCACGAACGTGTTGAATGGGTGTTTCCCAAATAGTACTGTTGACGCATGGCTGGCGGGTCACGCCGCAACCAGCCGCAACCTTGCAACTTTCGGAAATTGTCTGTCAACCCTTTTCAACGGTCCGATTGTCCTGCCCCGCCGGGTAGGTGTTTCCACCTATTTTTATCTCTCGGCGGAAATAGTACTTTGGTTCCAGCCATGAACTACCGCCCTGTCGAGCTAACACCCTGTTTTTGAACGTGAACTTGCATTCTGAAATCCTGAGTTCTTCCGCTTGGCCTCGGAAAATGTGGTTCTGTCCGACGCGCGCCTCGACTTATGCGAAGAACGATGTGGCATGCCGGAAAAATTCAGGTCATCCCTTACCGACCGTGACGCCTGAGGTGGCATACTGATATTGAGGACCAAATTTGTTCGACAGCCGAACTAATCGAACCGCAAACAATAACAGACCGATGAAGCGAAATGGCACTGAATCGCAGTGGCCAACGGATGGCCGAAGGTTGCGTGGCGTTCTTGCCGGGCGCAAGGGGCGGCGCGCTGCCAATCATGAATCGCACGTCGTGCGAAAAATTGAGCAGAGCATTTCCTACATGTTGCAGCATGTGAACCAGCCATTGCAAGTAGCTACCCTGGCCGCGGCGGTGAACGTTTCGGCGTCGCACTATTCGGCGTTGTTCAAACGATGGACGGGCAGCCCGCCCATTGATTACTTTATCCAGCTGCGCATGCGGCACGCCTGCCAGTTGTTCGATTACACGTCGTTGAACGTGAAAGAAGTGGCGGCGGCCTTGGGTTATGATGATCCTTTTTATTTTTCCCGGACCTTCAAAGCGATAAATCGGATTGCCCCGAGCGAATATCGGGTGATGTCGAAGGAATCAAGAGCCTCGGTTAAGGGTGCAGCCCTGCCTCCGGTGTTCCCACCGCCTTCCCGCAGACCGGCCGATCCGGGACCGTTCGGTTGTCCGGTGCCGGTTAACGGGCAGGCGGAATCCAGATGGAAAGCGACCACCACGCCACTTCTGGTTTTGAAACCGATGAAGGAAAAGCGTCAAAAATGAACATGTTACAGCCAAAAGGACATCAAAACATCGTATTCTCCATTGTGTCAGATGAAACCCGTGTTATGCTAAAAAGCGAGATCCATATGAAACGAAGGTATGAAAGCAACCGCGTCTTCAGCCGTGGTTTTACGCTGATTGAACTATTGGTGGTGATAGCCATTATCGCCATTCTGGCAGCCATGTTGTTGCCGGCGTTGTCCGCCGCGAAATACCGCGCGCTGGTGACAAATTGTACTTCCAATTGCAAGCAGTGGGGGATAGCCATGACGACGTTCGCATTGGACAACAACAGTTTTTTCCCCAATGAGCCGCTGCCTGCTACTTCCGGAGGTGATCCATGGGACGTGGCTGATGCTTTTATCACCGATATGGCGCAATACGGCATGAATACTCCGAAAGTATGGTTTTGCCCTGCGCGTTCATGGGGTTATTCGTCAGCCGATAAGCTGTGCCAGCAAAAGTTAAATCATCCATTGAGCACGGTAACGAATGACGTGGCCTATCTCTTTGCTTATCAAGGGCAGTGGCCGGGTCCGGATTTTGAACAGCTTGCGAGTAGTTGGGCCAACCCCCCCGGTGGGGGTCTCAATGCGGGTGCCGGCTACGAGCCATGGATAAAGCGAAAAATTGGTAATGTGCCACCACCACAACCACCATCATTCTGCCCAAGTATATATAATGTGAACGGTTCTTTAAATCCCAATCGAAATTCGCCCTATGAATGGCTGCAAAAAACATCCGACCCCCATGCCGCGGTCCTGCCCATTTTGACTGACATAGTGGTTTCCAAGAATGGTATGAAAAGTCCCGCTGTTCTTAATGCCTTGGGCATAAGGGCGCTTAACCGGGGTCAAGGCCATCCCGCGGGTGGCAGTGTGAACGGTATCATTAAGAGTACTGACCTGGTATTCGGCGACGGCCATGTGGAAACACGCCAAGCCACTGCGATATTCTGGCGATATCCGGCCAATGGCGCTCCCTTTACCGCCTTTTATTGACAGGCGGTAAATCCGATTCCCTACCAACATAAAACCCATCCAAGCGAACAAAACCAGTCAAAAATACGCGCAACCATCGAAAGAATGAAACTAACAACCGGAGAGGAATAGCCATATGAAAAACAAACGATCTTCATTTTTAACTGGGCTGATTGCCATTGCAATATTGCAGTTGGCAGTCCTGAGTTCCCAGTCCCAAATCATCAGGACCAACGGTAACACCGTCATCATCAATAACTTTGACGATGCCAACCAGGTTATTATAAACGACAATTTGACCGACGGCGGCGTACCCGGGAACGGCACTCCATGGCCATGGGGCAATTGGTTTGGCCAGGCTTTCTCCAACGTGGTATGGGACGCCAACGACTCCGGTCAAATCGGTGACACTCCTGGGTCCGGCTCCATGCTGATTCAATCGTATTTTCCTGACGGCGGGGTTGGTGGTATGTACGGCACGCAGTTTGTGGTTTATAATGGGTTTGCCAGTTGGACAAGCGGCGCACTATCGTCGGCACCATTTAATCCGCCGTTTCAAGGTTACGGCTCGTTGGTGACCAATGTGCCCATCGTGACGAATTTTATCTGTGATATTCGTTTCGCGGCTTTCTCTGCCACCAATGCCGATGGCACCTTTCCCACCGTTGAATTTGGCACTGCTGGAGCCGATATGAATGCAAATCCCGGCCAGTACCCTTTTGGCAGTGTGACTCTCCCGGTCGGCGATACGAACTGGTTCCATGTGAGCATTCCGATCGCGGCAAATACAATTTGGAGCAATATCCCAAATGTTTATATAAAAATATTTAGTGCATTAACCACTAATGCTACGACGCCCGTTGTCCCGGAGTTCTTGTATGTGGATAATCTTAAATTCCAGCAGGGCATTCCTCCCACGATACCGCCGCCCACCAACTCGATACAAAAAGCCACTTCTGCCTTGCGTATATTCGCGCAAGGTCCCCAGTATCAGCGGACGCAAATTGCCACGGTGGATACCAATCAGTCGTGGGTGGGAGGAACTTATCCGGTGTCTTACTCCTGCACCATTTCAGGATATGATCCTAAAGTTGCCGTCAATGAGTTTCATTGGTTCTGGCTGACTCCCGCATTCAACAGTGGGACTCTCAATCAATTCAGCGACTACAGTACTGACCTGAACACTCTCCGGCTCAATATCACGCAAGCCTCGCCGGGTACCGGACCCAATGGAACGGTAGTAGCTGAGGTTAGATGGAAGGTAAACCAGCTTAATAGCAATGGAACCAACATTGTACTGCTGGTCACCAACCCCACTATAATCGGGACCTGGACGGTGACATTCAGCAGTGCAACCACCGGCACGCTCACTCCTCCGGGAGGGAGCGCCTCGCCATTCACCATCAACGATGCGAACATCGCGACGGATTTTGGCAACCCGGTGGTATGGGAGTTTGGGATGCAACCCGATGGCACTAATGGCAATTCGAGCGCGAATAATGGTGGTTATGTTGATATTACTCATGCTCAGACCGTCAACGTGGCCACCGGTGTTCCCGTCAACTCGGATTTTACTACGGGAAGCATCAATACCAATGTTTGGTTGACAAGCAGTGTTTCTGTTGCCAACGGAGCCGGTTTAGTACCCGTCAGTTCGGCCAACACCCCCTGGTGGATCTCCTGGAACACTCCTGACCTCGGGTTCGGGTTGGCGACCAAGGCGGATATTGGCAATCATGCGATCGCCTGGAAAACCCCAAATTATTACGCCAATTATCCGAGCAATGGGCCATCGGCACTTAACTTTGGTGGAGTATATAAGTGGGAGTTGATACCGACTAGCGCGCTGCCATCGGTGGATGGAACATCGAACGGAGTGAAGGCAGCGAAAGCCTTCTGGCTTCTCCAGAGTCCGGTACCCGCCCAGTAATCGGGGAAACGGAATTGGTAATGACGAAAACGGCACCAGAAAAACCTGGTGCCGTTTTTTTTAAGCCGAGGTCATCGTCCCAAACCGCGTTTCATTCGACACAAATACAAGCTTTGGTTGAATCCAAACCGAATTCTGATACATTAGCCTATGTGCCTAAATACCTTGTCGGAGGAGTGACTGGGTGAAAATGATTTCCTCGGACACCGCGGTCAACACCGGTTCCGCCTCCCACTGGGTCAGCGATTCGTAAGCCGCCGGCCCACCGGTGCGTCTGATACACACACTTTAAAATGAAAAATAGCTTCAAATTGTACATCGTTGGTTTACTGGCTTTGGCTGCGCCCATGGTTGCCTACGCTCAAACCTGTACGGTGGATTGGAACAACGTGCATCAGCGAATAGACGGCTTCGGTGCTTCGTCGGCGTTTACCGGGTTTACCTGGACGACTAATCTGGCGGACATGTTCTTTACCACCAATACTGGCACCGCTCGTGCGAAAAACGGCACGAATTTTACATTCACCGGCATAGGCCTTTCCCTGTTGCGTAGCCAGATCCAGCCCGGCGGTTTTGCCAATGCAAATGAAATAACGCTCATGCAGTATGCGCAGGCCCGTGGCGCCAACGTATGGAGTGCGCCCTGGAGCCCGCAGGCTTCTTTCAAGAACAATAACAACACCGTCGGCGGCTCTATTCTCTCCACCAGCTATCAGGCCTATGCCAATCAATTGGCCGGCTACGTCGCCAAACTGAAGAGCACCTACGGCATTACAAATTTTTACGCCCTCTCCATCCAAAACGAGCCGGATGCGACTGTGGGCTATGCCTCGTGTTATTGGAATGCCCAACAATTTCACGATTTTGTTCCCTTTCTTTATAATGCGCTGGTGGCGAGCAATGTCAGTTCGACCCGGATCATGCTGCCGGAAAGCCAGAATTGGCCGGACTATTCCAATCTGGTTGTCGCCGCCATGAGCGACAGCACTTCCAACCTGGTGGGGATCGTGGCCGATCATAACTATGATGGCGCCAACGGACCGGCGACGTTGACGAAGAACAGTTATGGCAAGCCATTGTGGGAGACGGAAGTTTCCACCTTTGACCCCCAGGATGGAAGCATCAGCAACGGGGTTTACTGGGCCAAACGAATTTACCTGTTCATGACCCAGGCACAGGTTAATGCCTACCACTTTTGGTGGCTCATCAACCTCAATACGGATAACGAAGGTCTGACCGACAACAACTACGTTCCATCCAAACGATTATATACCATGGGTCAATACAGCCGTTTTGTGAGACCCGATTATTATCGGATTGATGCCAGTACCACCGGCAGTGCCCTGATCAGCGCCTACCAGGAAACCAACTCCGGCAACTTCGCCATTGTGGCCGTCAACAACACCAGCTCGGCCATCAGTCAGACATTCAATCTCAGCAATTTTCCCGCTGTCAGCTCGGTAACCCCGTGGATTACGTCCGCCACGATGTCGCTGTCCAACCAGGCGCCCGTCACGGTCAGCAGTTCGTCGTTCGGTTACACGTTGCCGGCGATGAGTGTGGTGACTTTTGCGGGCCAGGTCACCGCACCGGCCAATATCACCATTTCCGGCACGTCCTACAATCCCGATGGACCTGCCTTTGTTCTTACTTGGAATTCGACGTCGGGCTCGACCTATTCCGTGCTTAAAACCAATGTTCTGGGCGATCCCTCCGCCAATTGGCCACCGATTATAATCGGCTACCCCGCGGGTGGCGCCACCGGCGGTCCCATTTCCTATACCGATACTACAGCCAACGTTGATTCCGCTTTTTACCGCGTTAGCAGTCCGTAACCTGCTCCCTGACGGGCGCGTCTCATCTACACACCCTAAAATGACAAAAAGCTTCAAAATCTATGCCGTCGGTTTGTTGGCATTGGTGGCACCCCTGGTTCTGAACGCTCAAACCTGCACGGTGAATTGGACCAACGTGCATCAGTCGATTGATGGCTTTGGTGCCTCTTCGGCCTGGAATGGAACCTGGACGACCAGTCAGGCGGATCTCCTTTTTTCCACCAACCTGAATGTTGTTTACTCCGACTTCCTTGGCAACGTATACACAAACAATGGCATCGGTCTTTCCCTGCTGCGCAACCGCATCCTGTATGCCAGTTCGACCTCATCGAATGCCATTCCGAGTGCTGACTCAATCACCGATATGGTAATGGCTCAAGCCCGTGGCGCTCGCATTTGGAGCACGCCGTGGACGCCGCCGGCAGGATTTAAAAGCGTCAACGACATCTATGATTCCAGCACCGCCACTGGAGGCGGAATCAATGGCGGCAGTTTCCTGGGTGGCGACGCCACCAATCAAGCCTATGCCTGGCAATTGGCGAATTATGTGGCCAAATTGAAAACTTCCGCTTTTAACCGCATCAATCTCTATGCCATCTCCATTCAAAACGAACCGGATGCGCATGTCACCACTTACGAGGCCTGTCAGTGGTCCTCGGCCAATATTCATAATTTCGTCACCAACCTTTACAATGCCCTGGCGGCCAAAGGCGTGAGCTCCACCAAAATTATGCTTCCGGAAAGCCAGAACTGGACGGATCCTCGTAATCTCGCCGGTCCCGCCATGACCGATCCGATTGTGGCGGCGGAAGTCGGCATTATCGCGGATCACGATTATGGCGGCGGTAACGGGGCCAAGAACAGTTATGGCAAAGCACTCTGGGAGACGGAAGTGGCCCAGCTCTCCGGCGAGCCCAACGACATCACCAACGGCGTTAATTATGCCAGGCAGATTTACCTGTTCATGACGGTGGCGCAAGCCAACGCCTGGAATTACTGGTGGGTGATTCCCTCCACAAGTGAAACGGGTTTTATG
>JBGPDH010000082.1:0-13568 GCA_041482195.1 Verrucomicrobiia bacterium | reverse complement strand
GGCGAATTGACTCAAAAAGAAAGTTACCGTGGGCGGGGAGAAATGGTTTACGTGGACCATACGTTGACTCAAAAAGGGTGTTACCGAGCAATGCACCCGAAAATGAGTCAAATAACCCGACAAGAAGTGCTGGTTTTGAAGCGTGCGCGTTACGCCCGGGCCGGCAAGGAACATAAAACGAAAATCATCAATGAACTGGTCGAACTCTTTGGCTACCACCGCAAGGCCGCGATCCGTGCGTTACAGCCTCAGTCTGTGATCGACACGCCCTTTGTCTTGGGCCGGCCCCGGCAATACGATCCGGACAAATTGTTGCCCCCGCTCAAGGCCATCTGGCTGCATGCCCTCCAACCGTGTGGGCTGCGGTTGAAGGGGGCTCTGCCCGATTGGCTGCCGGCTTACGAAGCGGATCATCGCCGACTCGACGCCGATGTCCGGCAGGCGTTGCTGAAAGCCAGCCGCGCCACGCTGGATCGTCTGCTGCAACCGGCGCGCGTTGAACATCGCCGACGCGCCACCACCCGCCCCGGCACATTGTTGCGCCAGCAAATCCCCATCCGTACCGATTGGAATGAAAACGCGCCAGGCTTTCTGGAAGTGGACACGGTGGCGATGTGTGGCGGCAGTCTCGACGACCGGCACGGCTGGATGTTCGATGCGGTGGACGTGCATACCACTTGGAATGAGATGCGCGGCCTACCCAACCGCAGCGAAGCCGCGACTTTGCTGGAAATTCGCGATGTCGAGGCCGCTCTGCCATTTGCGCTGTGCGGCTTGGACAGCGACAATGGAGGCGAATTCATCAACCATCATCTGGCCAAACATTTACAGGAGCGCCCCAAGCCCATCGCTTTCACGCGCTCGCGTCCTTATCGCAAGAATGACAACGCCCACATCGAGCAGAAGAACTACACCCAGGTGCGGCAGTGGTTCGGTTATGAGCGCTATGATAACCCGGCGGTCTGGCCCCTGGTCAACGGGCTGTGTAAAGGCCCCTTGAACCAGTTGCTCAACTTCTTCCTGCCCACGCTCAAACTGGAGCGCAAAGAACGGGTCGGCAGCCGGATCGTACGGAAATATGGGCCAGCCCTCACACCACTCAACCGGGTCCTGGCCTGTACCCAAGTAACCCCGGAAACCAAACAGCGCCTGGAGAGCGAAAAGAAACACCTCAATCCCTTTGCGTTGCGGCGCGAGGTGGATCGGCAACTCAAGGTGATCGACCATCTCCGACGTGCATCGGAAGCTTGACCTGCCGAATGGTTCGGTTAAACCAAAGCACCCCAAGAAATGGGAGCGAAGGTCGGCGGACTGCCACCGTGCCCCGCCGATCTTCGTTGCCAACCTTCAAGGGGAACTTTGGGTAACACCACTTTTGAGTCAACCGGAGCCCTCTCCGGCCTCATCCACGGTAACACCTACTTTTGAGTCAACTCGATGGAGCGGATTCGAAGGGTAAAGGACCATCCGGAACGGAAAGTCATCCAGCATCGTTCCGGTTGACGGCCGCTTTCCGGCGCAAAACGGGAGGCAGCAAATCGGGTTTGTTATCAAGCACATTCCCCAGATATCGCCCGGTGTGGCTTTCCGGGCAGGCGGTGACTTTTTCGGGCGGGCCTTCCGCCACAATTTTTCCGCCCGCCGCGCCGCCTTCCGGACCAAGGTCGATAATCCAGTCCGCCGTTTTGATCACGTCCAGGTTATGCTCGATCACCAGCAGGGTGTTGCCCGTGTTCCGCAACTTGAACAACACTTCCAGCAGCTTGGCCACATCATGGAAATGCAGGCCGGTGGTCGGTTCGTCCAGGATGTACAGCGTGCGGCCCGTCGCCTTGCGGCTCAACTCGGCCGCCAGCTTCACCCGTTGCGCCTCGCCGCCGCTCAACGTCGTCGCCGCCTGTCCCAGCCCGATGTAACCCAGCCCCACCTCCGCCAGCGTCAGCAGCGGCTGGTAAATCAACGGTACGGCGCGGAAAAAAGTAACCGCCTCGTCCACCGTCATCGCGAGTACGTCGGCGATGTTCTTGCCCTTGTAGGTGATTTCCAGTGTCTCGCGGTTGTAACGCCGCCCACCGCACGCCTCGCAGGTCACGTAAACCGGCGGCAGGAAATTCATCTCAATCTTCAGCACGCCGTCGCCCTCGCATTTTTCGCAGCGCCCGCCTTTGACGTTGAAGCTGAATCGGCCCGGCGCGTAACCGCGGACCTTGGCTGCCGGCAATTTGGCGAACAGGTCGCGAATATGATTGAACATGCCGGTGTACGTGGCCGGATTGGAACGCGGCGTTCGCCCGATTGGCGTCTGGTCGATCACAATCACCTTGTCCAGGTTCTCATAACCGCGAAGTGACCGGTGTGCGCCGGGCGTTTCCCTGGAACCATAAAACTTGCGAAACAACGCGCGCCGCAGGATGTCGTCCACCAATGTGCTTTTGCCCGAACCGCTTACGCCGGTGATGGCCGTGAACGTCCCCAGCGGAATCCGCACGTCAATGTTGTGCAGGTTGTTTTCGCGCGCACCGAGCACCTCCAGCCAGCCTCGCTCCTCTGACGGCGCGTTCCGTTTCTTCGGAATGGGAATGGAAAGCTCACCGGTCAGATATTGGGCCGTGAGCGAATTTCGGGTCCGCAGAATTTCCGGTAACGATCCTGCGGCCACAAGTTCACCGCCGTGCACGCCCGCGCCCGGGCCCAAATCCACAATGTAATCCGCCTGCCGGATGGTATCGGCATCATGTTCGACCACGAGCACGGTATTGCCCAGGTCGCGCAAGCCTTTCAACGTGGCCAGCAGCCGGTCGTTGTCGCGCTGGTGCAGGCCGATGCTGGGCTCGTCGAGAATGTAAAGCACACCGACGAGGCCCGCGCCGATCTGCGTGGCCAGCCGGATGCGTTGCGCCTCGCCACCGGACAAGGTGCCGCTCTCGCGGTCCAGCGTCAGATAGCCGAGACCGACGTTTTTCAGAAACCCGAGCCGCGCCCGGATTTCCTTGATGACCTCATGGGCAATTTGCTCCTGAAACTCCGTGAGCTTGAGCGTGGCGAAAAATTCATCCGCCTGTTCCACTGACAAAGCACAGACGTCCATGATGGACAACCCCGAAATCGGGGGTTTTGAATTTTTAGTTTTAAATTTTGAATTCTCCGCTTCGCTGCCGAGCGTCACTGCCAGGATTTCGGGTTTCAACCGCTTGCCCTTGCAGGTGTCGCAGAATTGCGGACTCATGTAAGGTTTGATGCGGTTGCGGACAAATTCACTTTCGCTTTCGGTAAAGAGCCGTTCCAGGTTCGGCAACACGCCTTCAAACGGGCGATTGACCGTGTGCTGGCTGCCGGCCCGCCAGAAACGGAACTCCACATCCGCTTCGCCCGAACCGTGCAGCAGGACTTTCTTGAAGTCCTCCGGCAGGTTTTTCCAGGGCGTCTCCAGGCTGATGTTGAAATGAGCCGCGACGGAGCGCAGCATCATCTTGTAATAAATGTTCATCCGCTTGCCGGCCCGGCGCCAGGGCTGAACCGCACTCTCCAGCGGCTGTTCCGGATCAGGCACAACGAGGTTTTCGTCGAAAATCATCTTCTGGCCCAGCCCGTGGCAGACGGGGCACGCGCCGGCGGGGGCGTTGAAGGAAAAATGTTTTGGCGTAGGCGGATCGAAACTCCTGCCCGTGGCCGGCGAACACATCTTGTTCGAGTGCAGGGTCTCAGTCCACTCATCCGTGACGGGTGACGGGTGACGGGTGGCGGGCGGCTGGGAGTCAACCTTGGGCTTTGGACTTTGGACTTTGGGCTCCTGCGGAGCCTGGTGCAACACAAACATCACGCCGTCACCCCAGCGCAGTGCGGTCTCCACCGAATCACCCAGCCGCACCCGGACTTTTTCGTCGATCACCAGCCGGTCCACCACCGCCTCGATGTTATGAAACTTTTTCTTGTCCAGCTTGACGCGGGTGTCGGCCTCCAGTTCGACAAACTGGCCGTCCACGCGGGCGCGCACAAAACCTTCGCGTGCCAGGCGTTCGATCACGTCGCGGAATTCGCCCTTTTGCCGACGCACCACCGGCGCGAGCAACAGCACCCGCGTCCGGGGCGGCAGCGTGAGCACCTTGTCCACGATGTCGCTGGTGCTCTGGCTGACGATGGGGACGCCGGTGTCCGGGCAATGCGCCTGACCGACGTGCGCGTATAACAGCCGGAGATGATCGTAAATTTCCGTGGTCGTGGCGATGATGGAGCGCGGGCTGCTGCCGGAACTGCGCTGCTCGATGGCGATGGCCGGCGACAGGCCCTCGATGTAATCCACGTCCGGCTTCTGCATCTGGTCGAGGAACTGGCGCGCGTAGGCGGACAGGCTCTCGACGTACTTGCGCTGGCCTTCGGCATAAATCGTGTCGAACGCCAGGGACGATTTGCCGCTGCCGCTCAGGCCGGTGATGACCACCAGCCGGTCGCGCGGGATTTCCAGCGTGAGGTTCTTGAGGTTATGCTCACGCGCGCCGCCGATACGGATGAATGCCTTGCTCATGGTCCGGAATTTCTCGATTCAATTAACCGGTAAGCTTATCAAATAATTCCGGTAAAAGCAAAAAAGTTCGGCGAGGGGGTAGAATTGGAATCCGAATTACCGAAGGGGAGCGCGAGTTGTCTCAATCCGCAGCCGGTTCGACCGCTTTAGCTGCTGCGGATTGAGGACAATCCGCGCTCCAAACAAATGAGGACGCCACCCAGCCGACGGCAGCAGGTCACTTTTAAGACTAGAGCGATTCCATCTTTCCTGTAGCGCAGACATTCTTGTCTGCGAGTTTGCGGGACATTCTTGTCCCGTGTTTCCGGCGACTGGCTGCCGTCGCGCCGGAGCGGCGCTATGGCGCGCCGCGAAGGCGGAAAAGTCGCCAGAATCCCGCGATGCGGGACTGGAAAGCCTGCGCTACATCATACTTGTAAACGCTCCAGGGACGTGTGGGACGGCTGGTGTCGCACACCGTCCCTACCTTCAAAACAGCCCATCACCCCACCGGTCAAACCTTCAAACCATTCAGGGAAAACGGCGGCGCACTGCGTAACCGGTCGTTCGCGGCTTCGAGATTGCGTGTGTAAATAATATTCCCGCGCGTGTCTTCTCCCGCCTGACCCAGTCGCCGGTCAAACGGTTGATATTGGCAGGGAATAAATCCATGTGCTCGAATTTCCCGATGCAACGCGTCTTCATCCAGACGGTAATGTGCACCGGAGTCGTTGTGTTCCACGATCATGGCCTGGAGTCTGGAATCTTTCAGGAGGTTGGCCGCACCCGCAAACACCTCGGCCTCAAAACCTTCCACATCTACTTTGAGTAAAACGGGGACATCGGAACGAAATTCCTCATCCAGCGTGGTCATTTTTACCGTGACGGAATTACCGCCTTCCTTTCCCGTCTCAACCCGATTTTCGGTGCCCAACCCCACACTGAACTGCGCTGTGCCCGGGCGGCGCCCCACGGCCGCAGGAATGACTTTGACCCGGTCCTGCAGACCATTGAGTTGGACATTGCGCGCCAGCATTTCCGAGGTGTCCGGACTGGCTTCAAACGCGGTGACCCTCGCGCCGACGGCACCCGCGGCCAATATGGTGAAGGCACCGATGTTGGCCCCGACATCGGCGAACAATTCTTTCGGACGCAGGAAATGCATCACGAACGCCATCTCCATAAATTCGAACAACCGGGGTGCGATGTAATGCGCCGCACCCTTCATGCGGGGAGAGACCAACAGGTGCGTTTGGTTCGGGAATTCGACGCAAACTTCTCCCGGCACCAGGCGGCAGGCGATTTGAACAAACCCATAACCCAGCACCGCCTTGAGCTTGTTTTGCCGGTTGAGCGGATGATTCGCAACCGCTTGTAGCGCGCTGATGATTTTGGTGACCGGGTTCATGAAGACAGATGAAAAGTTTAGGGCATGGAAAATATTCAGACAAATCCTAATTTAGAACGATTAAAATAAAGCTGTAGCCGCCGACGTCAGGAGGCGGACCCGATTTGCCGGCCAAATAATGAATCCGCCTCGTCACCGCGTGAAACGCGGCCAGCCCCTGGCACGTTTTACGTGCTCGGCGGCTACGACATCACTTGAACCGCTTTAGTTATGATGTAGCGCAGGCCTTCCAGTCCCGCATTGCGGGATTCTGGCGACTTTTCCGCCTTCGCGGCACGACGGCAGCCAGTCGCCGGAAACACGGGACAAGAATGTCCCGCAAACTCGCAGACAAGAATGTCCGCGCTACCTGGAAGCTGGAACAGCGCTAATGCTCGAGGATCCGGAAGAATTTCGGATTGGTCAGCGGGCCGGTCTGGTTGGTGTCGGTAAAGGTGTACACGCCGTTGCTCAAGCCCAGCACGGGATTGGCCAGGACGGACCAGCTCCCGAGCGGCATACCCAGATTCGTCGTCCACAGGACCGAATACTGATAATTCGTCGGCGCCACCCACTGGAACTGGACGGCACTGCCGATGATCGCCGTATTAATGATGGTCAGCGTCTGCGGAATAGGGGTTGAATAGGGATATTCGATGAGCCGATAGAATTTCCACGGGCCGAGTCCGCCGGTGAGCGAACCGTCATCCAGGAACTGGAAGATGCCGTAGGCAGCGTTGGTGGGCGACACGACACCCGACCACGTCAGGACCACGTTGGAAATGGTATGCCAGGCGGGCGCCGGCGCGAGATTCGTCTCCCATTGTATCTGGAACTGGTAATTCGTTGGCGCAACCCATTTCAAAAGGATCGCATTGGTCCCGTTGACATTGGTAACCGAGATGCCGGAGAAGGACGGCGGGTTGGTGACGGGCGCCGAGCTGTACGCAAAATTCACCTCAAAGACGAACGACACGTTGCTGGTGCCCAGGCTTTGCACGCCGAGATAATAGTTTGCGCCGGGCACAAGCGGCGGGATGGAGCTGCCCGTTAGCACAAAGGTGCCGCTGGTGACATTGGACAACATCAGCACGTCACCCGCGTTGGTATTGCCGGTGGGCAGGCCAGTCTGATTGAAATACACGTTCACCGGCCCCGTGGCGGACACCAACACATTCGTAGCGGCGATCGCGTTGGTCGGCACGTACACGGCAAACGGCGCGATGGTGCCCGCCACCACCACATTCGTTACCGGGGCCCCATTGGTTGTCGGTGTCGAAATGAAATTGGCCAGTATCCGGTAAAACTTTTGGGGCGACCAACCGCCGGTAAGCGAACCGTCGTCGAACCACGAATAATTCCCGTTGGGCGGGTTAAAGGTGACGTTGATGACCGGGTTGGAAACCGTGTTCCACGGGAACACCGGCGCGAGGTTGGTCTTCCACTGGATGAAATATTGATAGTTCGTCGGTCCGCTCCACTGGACCAGGAAGCCATTGGTCCCGTTGATGTTCGTAGTCGTGATGCCAGGGCCGGTAATGGGATTGCGGAAATGGAAATCCACTTGCAGCGCGATCGTCACCGGCACACCGTTGGTATTTTCTATGGCCAAATAATAGGTCAAGCCCGGAGCGAGTTGCGGTATGCTGGTCGCACTCAGAACGGAAACACCGCCGGTCGAATTGGTCAGCAACTGATAATTCGGCGGATTGGTGCCGTTGGGCGGACCATTTTGATTAAACCACAGATTCACCGGCAGCGTGGCAAAGATCAGGGTGTTGGTGGCGAAATCCGCGTTGGGCGGCACCGTCACAGCATAAGAAACGGAACTGTGCCCGCTCAAGGAGAAGGCGACTTTGGCCGGGATGGTATTGGTTATCGGCACGCCGTTGGTCAAAGAGATGGGTGGCGGGATGAGATGGAAATCCACCTGGAATCCGTTGGTCACGGGGAAGGTGTTGGTGTTATGCAGACCGATGAAATAGGTCGTCCCGGGGACGATATTCGTCGGCGAACTGGTGAGGCTGAACGTGGAGGAGCCGCCCGTTGAAGCCGCCAGCAACTCGAAATCCGGCGGGGTGGTCCCGACCGGATTGTTGGTGGGATTGAACCACATATCCAGCGGCCCGGTGGCAAAGACCAGGATATTGGTGGCCCAATCGGCGCTGACCGGGACGTTCACCGGATAATAAGTCCAGCCTCCGGCAGGAGTCACATTGGTGGCCGTAGTGCCGGGCGGGATGCCGGCAGAGTTCGTACCGGTGGTCACGTAAGTGAATCGCAACTGCCAGTTCAGAAGCAACGGTGCAGGATTGGTGGCCCCCACGCGGTCGTCCTGGACTTCCAGCGTCCACGTGCCCTGGGCATTCAGCCCGTCGTACGCGTCGAGGGATACCTCCTCGGGCAGGTAGTAAGGATTTACCGGGGATGACAGATTCACCGCGTCCAGGAAGACACCACTGCCAGAAGGACTTTGCGATTGATATGTCAGTTTTGTCAGAGGCGCCGTTGCCGTAAACACAAAGGAGGTCGTCTGCCATCCGAGGTTGGCCCAGGTGTTGATTTGATTGGCGATTATGGTCCCCAGCGGATTGTTGTTAATCAAAACCTGAACGATCGGAGTGACAGACCCTATACTGTTAGGATTGCGCGCATAGGCAAAACTGAGCGTATACGTTTGGCCCGGCAATGTGGGAATATTAGTGGAAATTGTTCCCGGCTGACTGCCATTCATATCCAAGTAATAATTGTTTGTACCAAAAGGCGTTGACCCATAATAAGCACCGTTTGTCGCCACCTCAATATCTCCGGAATCAACAAGCCAACCTCCGCAAAAATAAGTTCCCGCCGGGTATAAATTAGCAACGAATGGGCTATTCTCAAAAGAGTTATGCCACACGGTTATTGAATTGTTTGTAGAATTGGCGGAAGCTCCCACAAACGGCGGCATGGCGAATTTGATGGGTGTGGTGGTCAGGTTGGTACTTTCGGTGAAGACCAGATAGTTGTAATTGGTCTGCACGGACACGACGCTCATGTCGTCCAGGAGCATTCCCGGCTCAAGCCCCTGAATTTGCAGCACCGTGCTGCTTTGAGTCGCTATAAACGAGACCGTGTAGGGCTGCCAAGTAGTGTTGTTGCCAAAGAAATGGTTCGTGACACCGTTGACACTGATTTGGGCCTCGGCCAGAGACTGTGCGGCGGATAACGGGAACTCCGCAGGATCAAATTTGCCATTGCCACCCTGGATATTGCCACTGATGCCGTCGTTGTAGATGGCCTGAATTTCCGAAGCCGACAAAGCGCGTCCATAAAGAGAGATTTCGTCAATGTTTCCCACAAATGGAATATTAAATCCATTGTGCGTTCCTACATTTCCGATGCCGATGGTTGGTTCATCGGCAGGAATCAAAGCGGCAAATGGTCTGATCAGCGTGTTGATTTGGGCGGCCAGCAAACCATTGATATAAATACTCATCGTGCCAGTGTTGCCATCCAGCGTTGCCGCCACATGGTACCACTGATTGAACGCGATTGGTGGCGTCAAAACAGATGCTGCGGTGTTTGCCTGATCTTCGATGGTGAACTGAAGTTCATTGCCTGTCAGTTGCAGGAAATAGGGATCAAAGCCGGGACGGATGTCACCGCGCCAGAGAATAGTTGTTCCGCCGGAGGGAAATATCCAGCCTTCGATGGATAACGAGTTGGTTAATTGAAAGATTGGTTTATCTGGGATGGAACTCCGCGACGTGGCTGAGGCGAAAGCAAATGCCGAACCCACTTCGCCATTTGTAAACGTCACATTCTCAAGCGTGCCGTTATTCCCATAAATACTATCCACGGCCACGAGATTGCTTTCCCCTCGCCACCAACCAACAGCATTCGGCCCGCGATAGGCAAAGGTCAGCGTGTAAGTCGCCCCCGGCACAGTGGCGAGAGTGGTGGACAGCGTACCATTGGCCAGCGCCAGCAGATTGCTGCCTTGATAGGAAGTGCTTGTGTCCGTCACGACGCTCACCTGATTGCCGACCACATCCCAGCCGTCCACGGGTTGGCCAAAATAATAATTGGTTGCCGGCAAATCTTCGAATGTGCTCGTTATCGGAGTATTCGTGGTGACGGTGGCAATACCGCCGGCGCCGTTGGGATCGGTCCCGCCGCGATTTTCCATCAGCAATTCCCGCGTGCCGTCCGGACTGATTAAATGGAAGACCAAATCCGAAATGCGCGGGTGCTGTACCGAGATGGCCACGTCCAGCGAGGAGATGGTCTGGCTATCGGGCACGTTGATGGAATCGGTTATCACCGCGTCATCCAGAATCGGCTTCGGCGTGTCCGTGGAACTGTAAATCGTCTGCGCCGGCACGAAAGGCAGACCGATGGTGGCGAAGACTTGCCCGCTCACCGTCGATGAACTGGGATTAAAGATGCCGACAAAATATTGGCCTGAGGTCAGGGGCGGCCCTAGTGAAACAAATCCCCATAGTCCGCCCGGACCCGGGATGTTGATCACCGTCATAACATCGAAGCTGTTCGTGGTCGGCTGCGAGCCGAGTTTGACAAACAGTTCCAGCGGCGGATTGACCGCTGGCGTGACATTGGTGACGGTGACGGTCAAATTAGTCGCCCCCGGCGGCACGTCCACGAAACCATAGAACCAACCGCCGGGCGGGATGGAGAATGCCTCGATGGCGCCATTGAGGTCCTGTTGCGGTTGAATGGTCAGGGTGTAACCTCTCACCGTGCCGATTTGCGAGGACGAATCGTCAACCTCGGACAATTGCCAGACCCCAATTCCCTGCTGGCTGAAATAACCAACCAGACTGCCTGGCCCGTCGGAGGGACGTGAGCCGGCGATTCCGCCGCCGGCGCTGTCATCGTAGAGCAGGTCATAGGTATTTGGCGGCGTGGTATTGGGTCGATTGCCAAAAGAATCGTGGTTGTTCAACACATCGGGGTGACCGCCATTGAGCGTGAGCGTGCCGATGAGGTCGCCGAAATTCTGATGCGTGATCGAATTCTGAACCGTGACCGTTCCCACGGTGATTGGATAAATCGCCAGCCCAAAGACAAAACTCTTGCCGGGAACAGTCGGGCTGCCGTCGGGAATATGTACCGGCACCGGCACGCCGTTCACCACCTGGTTGCCGTTTTGCATCGTGCTGAACGGCGTCGCGCTGAAAATGGAAATGAAACCGTATTCCGCCGCCATCTGGTCCTCGGATTTAACGCCAACGTAATACACTTCGTTGCCTTGGGAACCGATATCCACGACAAACTCACTGCTGCCACGGCCCAGTGACGCCCCGTTGAAGGGGTTACCCAACGACAATCCGACCTGCGTGCCGTGGACACAATTGGAAATCACATTGGGATCCAGATTGGTCAGACCCGGCTGGGTGCTGACATAAAGGTCAATGTCCGCATCCCGCGTGGCATTACCGACTGGCGGGGTAAACACGCCCATGCGCGGGATGGAAAGCGTGTCGGGATCCGGCGCGTTCGGGTTAAAGATAACAAAGGCCGCGTTGGTAAAGGCGGCATTGGTGGCGGCAAATGAATTCGTTATCACATAGAAATGCCATTGGTTGGTCATGCCCACCGTGACGACGGCGTTCGACGCGAAGCTGGTGCCCGGGACAGGGAGGCCATTCGTGTCCAGCACCGTAATGGTCCCGACCGGAACCGTATTATTGCCCAGCAACGGCGTGTTCGCGCCGACAAACTCATTGACCAGGGCCGCATTGACATTGGTGCCTGACAGAAAGTCGATTTGCTGGTCGCCGGTGGAATTGGAAACCGGCGCCGGTGAATTCGCCGTGACGGTCATCGCGGCCGGGTCCTGTCCGTTGCCACAAGAAACGACCAGCGCGTAATCCTGCACCACGTTGTCGGGTTGCGCCGTGACGGCGTTCACGTTGACGCGAAAACCCGTGACGGTGACGGAGAAACTCGTACCTGCACCCAACGGAAGATTGACCGTTTGCACGTTGTTGATGGAATCAAAGGCCGTCGGGGTGTTGGTGGGGCGCGGATTATTAAAGGTGCTGGAAGCCGCAATATCGTTGCCATAATAGACAATCGTATTGGTCGGATTGCTGAGATTGGTGACCACCAGCACCAGATTGTTCACGAGCTTGATGGCGGCGGCCGGATCTCCCGGCGGATCCGTCCACGCCAGCGTGAGCCGCAACGGCTGGGCATTGGTCGAGCTGACGGAGATATGAAACGTCTGGCTGTCACCGGTGGCCAACGCGTTGTTCGGATTCTGGTCCTGCACATAGGTCGAACAGGGAACCCCGAGCTGATTTTTAATGCCCGGCGGCAGGGAGTTCGGCAGATTAATCAGCCCCCAGCCTTCATAATTGAGGGTGTTTTGAACCTGGTAAGTGTACAAACCCGTTGCTTGTGCACCATTGATGAGCATCGCCTTGAGCAACGCCGGGCTGGGCCGGGCAAAGAAGGTATTCGCGTAAAATTCCTGCATCAGCGCCAGCGTCCCTGACACCATCGGCGTCGCCATGCTCGTTCCGGTTTCGTAGCGGTAGTATGGACCCTGGCTGTTTGGATTGTTGTTCGGATTGAAGTCACCAATCGAAGTGTCGAGATTGCTTAGCACCAGAAAATAATCCCCGCTGCCGTTGGTCGTGATGATATCGGTCAGCAGATCAAAGATGATCTGGCTGGAAGTATTGTTGCTGAGGGCGAAATTGAACGCGCCGGTGAAGCCCTGCCCCGAGGCGAGGATTTGTGGGATGGTGGGCGCATTGGGATCGGGGGGAATCAGGACCGGATCATTGATGGTTTTGTACTGGTATCCCGGGGAAGTAAACAAACCGATCAGAGTTGGCAGGACAGCGAAGCTGAATGGCGAATTCGCGTTGGGAAACGTCTCGATAACCAACTGCACCGCGTTGGAGGGAATAAAGGGGAATGGCCGGGAAACAATTTTCCCCGGCTGAACAATGAAGCCACTAAAGACCTTGATCTGATTGTTCGTGGGGTTTTGATAGAAATAGGAATTAATGTCCCATTGTTCGGAACGGGTGGAGAGGATGAACGTGCCCGGGGCGCACACGTCCGGTTTATACCGGCCAAAAGCGCCTTCCGTGCCGATGCCCACGTTGCCGCGACTGGAAAATCCGGCCACGCGATAGCTCGTGGAGGTTTCCGGCAGCCACGGCTGGCTGGTGTTGGTGGTAAGACTGCCATCGGCGTTGGCCACAACCGTCGTAACGGCGTTGGTGATGTTGCGAGCCTCCTGAAGAGCGCCCACGGTAATGACATTTTTGCCTGTGGCCGGCGATTCGATCGAGTCGGCAATACCTCCGCCGAGGTCCTCACTGTCATTGCCATTGCCGGCATTGCCGGCGGCAAACACAAACAACACCGGCTGCGACCCGGTCACAAACGGCAAGGCATCGCGCACCGCTGCGTCGTAACTGGCCGCCGACAAATCGTACGCGCTGTCTCCCTCGAACACCCAGCTGTTGTTGGAAATGAGCGCATTGGTCATCGCCGGAACTTCCTGAAAATACATGTCGGAAATGATATTGGTGTCCGCGCCGCCCTGAATGCCTCCGACCGAAAACAACGTCGCCCCCGGCGCCATACCGCGAAACTGGTAATTGGTTCCCTTCCCGCTGTTCAAGGTCGAACCCGGCGCATTGGTCACGGTCG
>JBGPDH010000081.1:0-13669 GCA_041482195.1 Verrucomicrobiia bacterium | reverse complement strand
ATCCGGTTGGACTCCAACTGCCGGTCACCGGGTTGTAGATTTCGGCATTGGCAAGGGGTTTCTTCCCAAAACCGCCGGCAACCAGGACCCTGCCGTTCGCGAGCAAGGTGGTCATTGCCGCCTGGCGCCGGATGTTCAGCGCGCCCGTCGGGTGCCACACTCCGTTGGCAGGATCGTAAAGTTCCGAGCTGGCCAGCAGATCCTGAAAGCCATTAAATCCGCCCGCGGTCAGCACCGCCCCATTGGCGAGTGAAATTCCCTGCTGGCCGGAACGAAGGAACGACAGGGGTCCGGTTGCATCCCAATTTTTCGCGGACGCGTCGTAAACTTCCGCTCGATCCGTGAAAGCCGTTGAGCCGGTTTTGCCTCCCGTCATGAGGACGTCGCCATTGGCGAGCAGGGTGGCGGTATGGTCGGTGCGCCCGCAGTTCAACGCGCCGGTGCGCGACCACAAACCTGTGGCTGGGTCGTACAGCTCCGAATCGCAAGCCACGGCGACGTGCGCGTCGACCAGTCCACCCGTCACCAGCACCTGGCCGGATGGCAGGACTGTGGCGGTGTGAGAGTGTCGCAAGATGATTGGCGTTCCCGTCGGTGTCCATAAACCCGTCGCCGGATCATACAATTCGGAAGGCGCGCCGAAACCATCGCCTCCGGTGACCAGCACCTTTCCGTTGGGCAGCAGGGAGGCGCTGTGGCCCGCGCGCGGAACACGCATGGAACCGGTGTTCGTCCAGAGTCGCGTTTTCGGATCATACAGCTCCGCGCTGGAGAGAAAATCCGTGGCGTTGACTCCTCCCGTGACCAGCACTTTGCCGTCCGGCAGCAAGGTGGCGGTATGCTTATAGCGTGGGGCATTCATGGAACCGGTCGGCGTCCATTCTCCGATCGTTGGGTCAAACTCTTCGGCACTGGCAATGTTTGGAAAGCCACCCGCGACCAGGACGAGTCCACTGGTCAAGAGCGTGGCGATATGTGATTCGCGCGCCTCGTTCAACAAACCCACGTTGAGCCAGCGGCCGCTCGCCGGGTCGTAAACTTCCGTGCTCGAGAGAAGCTGGTTGGCGGTTTGCCCGCCGGTCACCATGACCCGTCCATCCTGCAACAGGGTCGCCGTGTGAAATGTGCGTCCGGTGTTCAGCGCGCCCGAATTGGTCCAGGTCGTGGTGAAGGGATCGTAAAGCTCCGAAGTGGCTGCCGGCAAAAACGGTGTGCCACCCGCGACCAGCACCCTTCCGTCTGACAACAGCGTGGCGGTGTGAAGCCTTCGGAATTGGTTCATTGAGCCGACCAGGGTGAACGAGCCGGCGGTCGCCGCCTGCGCCAGCGCGGGGGCGAGCACGAGCGCGCCGAGCATGATCGTGTTCAGCATTCGACGCGTCAACGCATTTGCGAGCTCGCCGGTCGAGCGCAATGCGAGCACTTCAGCAACGTCGAAGTCTTCCGCGGTGATTCCATACTTGCGGCGAATGTTTTCTTTTGGAGACGGCATCAGGATTACGTTATTCATCGGTGCTCCTAACCTAGCTGGCGGGATGCTGGTTGTGAATGGGACTAAGGACCCAGCGAGAGTCACGGGTTCGGGCGGCACAGAAGTCGCAGGCGGATTGTCAGCCAGGAGCCCGGTGCTCCAATGCGTCATATCTGGAACCAGGGTCAGGCTCATTGCGGCCCCATGATGAGCACCACCCGGAACCCGAGGTCTGTGTCGGTGTGAAATGGGGTTGCTGGAAAGAAAAGGCGACTGGCCGACCGGCACGACGAGTCCGGGTAGTCGTAAGCGCCGCCCCGCATGACTTTCTCGTCGAATTGAACGGGAGCTGGAGGCCCGGTCGGATCAATCTGAACTCCGCCGGGCAGAGAATCGTACCAGTCCTGGCACCATTCCCAGACGTTTCCATACATGTCGTAGAGTCCCCAGGGATTGGGCAGCTTCTGGCCGACCGGGTGCGGCGCGAAACCGCTGTTCGAAGCGTACCATGCGTGACTCCCCAGGCCGGCGTAGGCCGGATCGTCTCCGTAGCTGAACCGCGTCGTCGTGCCGGCGCGGGCGGCGCATTCCCACTCGGCTTCCGTCGGGAGGCGGTAGTGGCTGCCGACAGGAATTCGTCCCGCCGCGAGTTCCCGCTCGGTGAGTTTCGCGCAGTAGTTGGTGGCGTCGAGCCAACGCACGCTGGAAACCGGACGACTCAGATCGCCGGGGAAAAAGCTCGGGTTGTTGCTCATGACGGACAAATACTCTCCCTGGGTCACCTCATATCTGCCGATCCAATAGCCTCGCGTGAGTATCACAGTAGTTTGCGGACCTTCGTTGACGTTGCGGTCCTGTTCACTGGTCGGGCTGCCCATCGTGAACGTACTGGGCGGGATGAACACCATGTTCGCCGTTGGCACTTGCAGCAGCACGCGGTAGAACTTTTGCGGCAAGGCGTTGGTGGTTACATCGTGGAAGTTGACGCTGCCAAGCGGGTTGGCCGCAACACCCACCACGCTCCACGCCGTGAGATTCGTAGAGCCCAGGACCGTGTAGACGCCAGGCGGCCCGGTGATTCCGAATTTGAATGAGCCAACCAGCATTAGTGGCCGGACCAGCTGGACGGTCAGCGGATAAGTGAAGACGGAGACGCCCTGGCTTTGCAGCGACGCAACCGTATCGGCCAGGTTTGTGGCGGCCAGAGGTTCGGACAAAACGAGTGTCGTCAACGGATTGATCTCCAGGTCCAGCGTGGTGAGCTGTGCCATGTCTGGCGGCAGCGTCAATTCGGTCAACTGGTTCTCGACGAGGATAAGTGCGGCCAGATTCGTCAGGCCCGGGGGCAGATCGAGTCGCGTGAGTTGATTGCCGACGACGTCGAGCGTGGCCAGATGGCCCAGATCAGTCGGCAATACGAGGTTGGTCAATTGATTGAACCGAAGAAAAACCCCGCTCAAATTGGTCAGCCCCGGAGGAATGGTAAAACTGCTGAGCTTATTGCTGGAAATGCGGAGGAAGGACAGCTCGTTCAGGTCCGCCGGCAGATCGAAATGGCCGAGTTGATTCTCGCTGACGTCCAGAAAGTGTAATGCTCTCAGGTCCGCCGGCAGATTGAAGTTGGTCAATTGGTTGGCGCGCAGGTGGAGATCGGCCAGCGAAACCAGATTCGAAGGCAGGTTGAGAGTGGCAAGTCGATTCTCATCGAGATCAAGCTCGGTCAAACTGCTCAGGTCAGTGGGCAGACTCACGTTGGTGAGCTGATTGAAGGACAGTTCAAGTTCAATCAGGTTCGTCAATCCCGCAGGCAGGGTGAAGCTGGATAGCTGATTCTCGTGCAGGTCAAGCTCGCTCAAGGCCGTCAAATCCGATGGCAGGGTCAGGTTGGTGATTTGATTGAGTTCGAGGAAGAGCTTGTTCAGGTTGTTCAGCCCGGCCGGGAGCGAAAATCGGGTGAGCGAATTGAATCCCAGATCGAGGGAAACCAGGTTGGTCAGGTTCGCAGGCAGGTCGAAACGGGTAAGTGAATTGTTATTAAGATCAAGGCTGTTCAAGGCGGTCAGACCCGGAGACAGGTCCAGGTTGGTGATCGCTACGCCTTCGAGAAACAAGGTCGTCAGGTTCGTCATGCCGTTCAGAAAGGAAGCATCGGCGATCGGATTGAGACTCAGATCCAACACCAGCAAGTTCTTGAGCTGGGTGGAAACAGTAAAGTTGGTGAGGTTGTTGATCTGGAGATTGAGCGACGCCAGGTTGCGGGCCGTTTCCAGCCCCACGAGGCTGCTCACATTCCGACGGCTCGCGTCCAGATCTGTTAGATTGAGCATGTCCTGCTGCGTCAACGGCCCGCTGGGTATCTGCAACGCCTCGCGGATCGCTGCGTTCAGGCCGGGGTCGGGGATGGACACTTCCTGTGCCATGGTTGTGGTCATGCAGCTGACAAGAACCAGCAGGGCTCGAATCGGTAGACGGATGAGGTGAAAGATGGTTTTCAAGTGATAGATTGGCTCGGTTGGTTGATGGTCAAAGCGGCGGTAACTTCCTGGCTGAGCTCTTCGAGAGTAAACGGCTTCTGGATGAACCGGTCAGGCTTTGCCTGCAAAAATTGCATGTCTGTCCGGCTGAAGCCGCTGGCCATCAGGATTCGGAGAGTGGGTTTGACGATGCGGCAATAACGCATAAACCGATCGACTGACATTGCACGACCGCAGTAGTCCGTAATCAGTAGATCCGGTTTCACCCGGTCCGCCCTCAAAGCGGCCAACGCCTCCGCACGATCATTGAAAGCCCATACCCGGTAGCCTGCCGTTTCCAGAAAGTCAGCGTATAACCCGGTTAGACTCTCGTCGTCGTCGACCACGAAGATCGACACGGTTTCCGCCGTTCGCGGAGCGGATGCGAAAGAGCCGTTTGGGACGAAATCTTCCGAAGGCGACGGCGATAAGTCCTGCGCGGCATTCGCGCCGCTGAACGTACGTGTCAGGAACGGTGCGCCGGCCAATCGCACGGAGACGGCCGGCACGGGCGAAAAAATTTCGGCACGAGTTTTCGCAGCGCAAATCATCTCTCCAGGCAATGGTTTCAAAGTCTTCATTACTTTCGTTCTTAACGAGTCACTGGCGCGGCCAAACACCTCCGTGCACCATTTATGATTCATTCATCACCAGGTTGTTCCCGAAGGCGGGTGGAACTAAAGTCCCATCGTTCACAACCACTTCGGGCACCGTTGGCCGCCAACTGAGGGTGGAGGCGCGGACCAGTAAGCTTGTTTTCAGATGGCGTAGCCGATTCGTCCATTTCGGTGATGGAAGCGATTCCGGCCACGTTGAGAGGGGGACCAAAGGAACCGCCGGCCGACATAATTTCCCTGAGCTGCACGATGCCCCGGGCGATTCGCGATTTGACGGTGCCGAGGGGCACATCGAGAATTTCGGCGATGTCTTTGTAGGAGCAGTCTTCCAGGTAGAACAGCGCCACGGCGGCCTGATAGACCTCGTCCACTCTGGCCAGCGCGGGCAGCACCAGGGAACAGTCCGCTTGATTGGCGGGTTCCGTGGAAAGAACCGGGAGTTGGTCGGCCACCTCCCCCAACTCGTGGTGGGGAAACCTTCCTTCCCTTCGTCGTGCGTTGAGAAAAGTGCGATGCAATGTCGTGAACAGCCAGGGCCTGACTCTGGAGATGTCGCGCAGTTGATGCCCTTTTGTCGCCCAGATGCAAAAGGTTTGCTGGGTCAGATCCCCCGCGTCGGATTCGCTCCGGGTAAGGCTCATCGCGAACCGGAACAGCGGTTCGTAGTGTTCGCATACAATCGTTTCAAATTGATCGGCTGAATTCATAAATCGTTTGGTTATGCCATTCCTCAAAATCAAGACGCATTCTCTCCCTTAAACACGGAGGAACACAATGGGACTTAAGAGCAAGTGATGGTGAACATAACGGTGGGACGAAAGAGCCATGTCCTGACCGGGAATTCAGGACGGCTTCCGGGAACCAAAACCATTGATGGATGTCTTCATCCCTGCGAACGGCTCATTCCAACGTTTTGCCACCGGCAGGGCCGCTGGCGGAAATATTCGCGAAATGAATTCGCCCTGGGGTGTCACGCTGGCGCCGGACAGCTTCGGCTCGCATGCGGACCAATGGTTGGCAGGTAACTTTGGCAGCGGCACGATCATGTCGTTTGACGCCGACGGCAACTTCCGCGGTCTGCGGAAGGGTGCGGGAGAGTGTCCGGTGACGATTGACGGTTTGTGGAGCCTGAGGTTCGGCGCCGCCGGTGCTGCGGGCGTTCCGACCGACCTGTACTTTAGCGCTGGACCAGACGGCGAGAGCCACGGCCTCTATGGCGTGATTCAACCGCAAAATGACAAAACGATGGCGACGACAACGACAACGACTGCCAAGACCACCATCACAGTCTCCGTTACTGATAAACGACGCGATTGGTTCTGACGCACACAACGCCAGTGTCCCTTTTGGGAGCCTGTTCGGGGCTCCGATAGGGGCACTGGCTGCCTCATTGGAGTCATGCGCACACCCAAACGAAAATCTGCAGCGGAGCATCAAACTGCGCTATCCATTCACACGCCAGGGCTGCCGCCTGCCCCGGAACAAGTCAGCCAATTCACACATGACACTTATGTCGCGCACGGCGGTCTATGGGGAATTGTCGCAAAACTACGGAAGGCGGTACGGATCGAAATTCCAATCGGTTATCAAGATGAAACAGGTTTCCATCTGGGTGTTAAACAAGCAAAAAACCAGGTCAAGTAGCTGCTGGTCGGGTAATGGTTTCTAAGGACTCCGGCAACTTGATCGAAAGCATCAACGGACGCAGGTGATACACCCAATCTCCGCATAAAACCCTTAAAACTACAGAGGGCGGTTCAACTCCGCCTTCGCGTCGCAATCCGTTCCGCGCTGGCGGGATTGTGTTCGGGTTCGGTCCGTGAATCGGTATTTCCAACTTGCGGAACCCCGCTACACAGACCCCATCGAATTCCACGACCTGGTTGCAAAACTTTACCAGCCGTTATTCCTGACGCTTGCGAATGAGCCGATAAAACGCTTGAACTCGTTTCAAACAGTTTCCCGACATTTCCACATCGACTCACGCTTCCTCACAAGTCCAGCACTGGCCGGCGCCGGTTCGTTCTCTGCTGTTGTCTGAGGATGATTTTCACGTGGCGGTAGCTCACCAGTTTGCGCCGCTGTTCATCCCAGAGCCGGAAGGTGAAGGATTTCAAGCTGGAGAACAGGGTGATGGGTTTCACGGTCTGAAACAGCGGCTCGGCCTGGTGGCATTTTTCCAGGTGGTAGTTCGGAATTCGCGGGCTGAGGTGGTGGATGTGATGAAATCCGATGTTGCCGGAAAACCATTGCAACACCCTGGGCAGTTTGTAGAACGAACTGCCCTTCAACGCGGCCGTGGCGTAATCCCATTCATCCTTGCGTTCCCAATAGACACCCTCGAATTGGTGTTGCACGTAAAACAACCACACCCCGGCCGAGCCGGCCACCATCGCCACTGTCAACTGAATGATCAGGTAAGCCTTAAGGCCGAAAATACAAATCAAGCCGGCTGCGATGGCCCCCACCGCGAGATTTGTCCAATAGACCGAGTACCGCTCGCGCAACGGCGCCTTGAACGAGGGCACCCGCTGTCCGATGAGAAACAGGAACAACGGCGCCAGCACGAACAGCACCAGCGGATTGCGCGCCAGCCGATACGCGAAACGCTTCCAGCGCGACGCTTCCAGATATTCCTGCACGGTCAACGTCCACACATCACCCGTGCCGCGCCGGTCCAGATCGCCCGCGCTGACATGATGGATCGCATGTTCCCAACGCCAATGATAGAATGGCGTGAAAGTCAACGCGCCGGTGATTGCGCCCAGGGTGTGATTGGCGGCGGCCGATTTGAAAAACGATTCGTGTCCGCAATCGTGAAAGATGATAAACACCCGCACCAGGAACGCACCGGCCAGAAGAGCCAGTGGCGCGGTAAGCCACCAGGAAATGGCCAGGCTCAAGTACATCAAATACCAGAGCGCCGCGTAAGGAACCAGCGTGTTCGCTACCTGCCACAGCGCCCGGCCAAGCGACGACCGTTGGTATCGGGCGACAATTGGTTTCCAGTTCGGAACGTCCAACGGAGCGCCTGGTGGGGAGGATGCGGGGTCGTGTCTCATATCTTTGTGGAGTAAAAAACGGGCGTTAATGACTGAATGGCAGATTCGGTTTGATACGATAAGCAACGGTTGGTCCGGGGACCCAGGCGTTCGCGAGCCGAGCCGGCGCGTTTGGAGATGAGTCGCAGAACGTGTTTGAAATTCCAGAATGTATTTGGCATCTCAGGATTGACCAATAAAATTTTCATCCGGCGACCTGGCTTGGTTGACAGGGTGCAGGACCACTCTCACCGTGTCCACCAACTGATCCACAGAGAACGGTTTGAGCAATATCGCTGCCAACCTGAGCCACTCGCTGTCGAGGGGCGCTGTTCCCGATGCCAGGATAACCGGCAGGGCCATGCTTGCCAAACGCAACTTTTTGATCAGTTCAATGCCTGACAACCGGGGCATGTTGTTATCGGTGATCAGAAGCTGGTAGCTGTCAGGATCGTGCCGCGTGCCATGAAGCATCTGCCAGCCGGCTTCGCCATTTTCAGCCATGTCCACCCGGTAGCCGGAGTTAATCAAGATGTCGGAACACAGTTGGCAGATGTCCTTATCGTCATCAACCACGAGTATGCGTTGGGGGAGCGTCGGTGTCATGATCTAAATTGGTCAACGCCAGTTTTCTATTCCGCAATCCACAGTCCCATTTCTCTCGCTTGCGTTCATTGGCCCAGAGAAGTCTGTCTATCGTGGGCTGAAGCGTTTAATACATCAGTGCGACTTTCCTTCGCGGAAATCAAACCGGCCAATACCTTGTTGCTATTACTCTTATAGCCTTCGGCTATGGTTTTGGGAGGATAGGTTCGCCGTGAATGTAAAAGCCCGGAAGAATGGAAGTAAGTCCTGATCCATACGCAAAAAATACTCTTGCCGAATCCGGATGGTATCACTGGCCGGCAAATGCCTGTGCTTTTACAATCTCAATGTATCGGATTAGAGCCTTGGCTCGGTTCTCGCGATGCCAGGCAATCCAGTATTCCGCCTTCGCCGCCAACGCCAGTGGACGAAACACCACGCCGGGATGAGGCAAATTCCTGATCTGCTCGCGCGCCAGCGTAACGCCCAAACCTTCGGCGACGAATGTCATGATGCCGGATTCCAAATCGACATCCTGCAAAATCCTTGGACTAAAGCCTGCCTGCTGGCACAGGCCGGTCAACCAGTCTCGCGACCCGGGATGCGTCTGTTCGGACATCGCGACGAAGAACAGTGACTTCAAATCCCTCATCAGAATTTTGCTCTTTTTTACCAGCGGATGACGGGCCGGTAAAACGGCGACAACATCGTGGCGGGCCACACACTCCCAGGTCAGCGCCGCCATGTTCTTGTGGGCGGCGGGCGGGCGCAAACCGACAAAGCCCAGATCAATCTTCCTTGCTTCCAGAGCGCGCAGCTGCTCCGTCGGCGACATGTCGAACAGGTTCACGGCGATTTCGGGACAGGTTTTGTAGAATGTCGCCAGCGTGGCCGGCAGGAGATCAAAATTGAATTTGAACAGATAGCCCAGGTTCAGTTGGCCGGATTCGCCACGGCTGAATCGCTGAACGGCCTTCACGCTTTCCAGGCTCAACGCCACGAGCCGCCGGGCATCCAACAGAAAACTTTTCCCTTCTTCCGTCAATGAAACCTGATTTTTGGTCCGGTCCAGCAGGCGAACACCCAGTTCTTCCTCCAAATTGTGTATCTGGCGGGTCAGCGAGGGTTGTGCCAGACGCAGTTTTGCCGCCGCCCGGGTGAAGTTCAATTCCTCGGCTACGGCAACAAAGTAGCGGAGATGGCGCAATTCCATAACTCAATCACATTATAGCAATCCCTTATCCGCCTGACAACAGGAACGAGCAACGGGTGGTGGGCTACATTGCCGATTTTACGGAGCCGGCTGTCCCAGCCGGAGCGGCACCTGCGCAAAGGGACTCACTTTTAATTCCAGCGTTTACTGGCACTTTCAGGTGCTGCGCCTGAGACGGGCGCGGTCCGGCAAAGTAGCCCACTACCGGGCAACGGGCAGCGAAAGGGATGGCCGCCTATCAGCCATAGCCGTAGGGCATGACAAACCCAGCAACTAAGTATTGGCATGTCTTCTGGTTTCACAGCAGCGTGTCCCGATGAAGCTCAGCATCCAGAAGGCCTCGGTCCGGTGGCAAGGGGGATCCAATGGCGGCACTCGGGATGTGACTACCGACAGCGGCGCGCTGAAAGAAACCGGCTTTTCCCTGGGTATTCCCGTTACCCAAAACTCCGGAACCAATCCTGCTGAACTGATTGCCGCCGCTCACGCCGCAAGCTTCTCCCTGGCCCTGTCGAACGAGTTGGGGCTGGCAGGTTCTGCTTCAGGAGACATCGTCGTCACCGTAACCGTATCGCTGGAACACCTGGCCGCCGGCTGGACGATCATGAATATCCATTTGAACGTGATCGCGCGGCTGCCCAAAATCACCCAGAACAGGTTCATTGACGCGACCGTCCGCGCCAAGACGAGTTGTCTGGTTTCACGATTGTTACGTGTCAACACTTCGATGAACGCCAGGCTGGAACAGTGAACCGCCATAAGGAAAGGCAAGGCACTCTTGAGTTCACGCCAGGCGGAGTCAGGGGCACCTTAGCCTCCGAGTCGAACACTTCTGTTACCATTGCCTTCCAACCCATGCCTCACTGGCAGACGTTACACTCAATTTTTGCCGGACCATTCTTTGGGGACTTTATGCCAGGTTTCCGGAATACGACACTCATCGTATGGAAAGACGCCGCTTAATTTGTCATTCTCGGACTGGAGATTCCCAATCGGGCCATAATCGACCCGCGCATTTTAAGGAAAGGATTCGGATGACGATCAGACATTATTCGATAACCGCAGCGATGGTTTTGGCCATGGCTTTGTCGGCCTCGGCCCAGTCACGCATCACCTACGTGGATGTCACCGACGGCGCCTCGGGCAACACGAGGCAGATTGCCACCAATGGAACAGCGCCGTGGAATGGGACATTGTCAGCGTGGACTGCGCTCACTTCAGGGGGGGCCGCCAATGACAGCCTTTGGTTGAGGAGAGCCTTCGGGAATTCCGCTACCATCTACGAGAATTCAGGCGCCGGCTCGCAGGATACGAATGCCACCCGGTTGATAACGTCCATTGCGGTAGGGGCACCTGGTTCAGGACAATACTACAATGTTTACGGGTTATTTTGGACGGATACCAGTCCGACATGGGAATTGGGCGCATCCTTGACGAATTATCCCGGCCAATTGCCGCTATACCAGCTGAGCACCCCTGGCGTAACGATATTTAATAACGACGCTTTTGTCAGTACTTCTACCATCTACAGCACCAACCTTAATCCCAATCCCTTCACCACGACGGTGATGATTTCTGAAGGCAACCGGCGGTTGCTGATGACGCCGGTGTTGGGTCGGGCTACGGGCACAAACATCACGGTTTACACGGAACCTGATCGCGGCCAGCAGGGTCAAAACCAGCGCACATGGCTTGACGGTATCGGATACCAGCTGATCACAAATCAAATCCTGATGCCGTTGACTCTGAGCAACGGTAACTTGACCATAACCTTTTCCGGCACCGCCGGCCGCCAGTATTTGGTTGAATGGACTGCCAGTTTGAATTCGCCGGTGACGTGGACACCGTTGCAAAGCAGTATGGCCGGTTCAAATGGCCTGGTGACCTTTACGACGACTCCGTCGGGTACGCCTGATTTCTATCGGATCCATGATGTGACTCCCCCGCCGGCCCCGGTCACCACGTTGACGGCCACGGCTGGTGATACCAAGGTGTCGTTGAGTTGGATGCCTGCCGTCGGCGCGACGAGCTACAACGTCAAGAGCGCGACCACGAGTGGCGGGCCGTACACGACGGTTGCCAACCTCAACGCGACCAATTTCGTCGTCACCGGTCTTGTCGATTTCACAACGTATTACTTCGTCGTCTCGGCACTGAATTTCAACGGGGAAGGTGACAATTCCGCGGAAGCAAACGCAACGCCCCTACCTCCGCAGCCGCCACTTGCCCCGACGGGGCTGATGGCCACGCCTGGCAACAATCTGGTTGCGTTGAGCTGGACGCCTTCCGCCACTGCGACGAGTTACAACCTCAAGAGCGCAACCACGAGCGGCGGGCCCTACACCATGATTACCAATGTCACCACCACCAGCTTCGTCAACACCGGTCTTGCCAATGGGACAACAAATTACTACGTCGTCTCCGCGCTGAATCCCTACGGCGAGAGCCCCAATTCCCCGGAAACGAACGCCACGCCCGCACCGCTGCCTCCGTTTACCCCGACTGGCCTGACGGCCGTGCCGGGCAACACCCAGGTGTCGTTGAGTTGGGCGGCTGCCCCCGGCGCGACCAGTTACAATGTCAAGAGCGCCACCACCAACGGCGGGCCCTATACCATGTTTACCAATGTCACCACGACCAGCGTCGTCAACACCGATCTCGTCAATACCACAGCGTATTACTATGTCGTCTCCGCGTTGAATGATTACGGTGAGAGCCCTGATTCCCCGCAAGCGAGCGCAACGCCATTCGACACACCGCCTCTGGTTTATTCGGCCGAGTTCACGGGCACGAATTTCCCGCCGTTGACATTACCGACGGTGCCGCCGGTCAATATTTTCCCGCTCATTCAACCGTTGCCCGACCCGTTCACGTGGGCCAATGACCCTCTGGACACGAATGGCACCCGCAGCATTAACTACTACGACTGGAGCCACCACCGCGCGGAGATCAAAGCCGAGATCGAAGCTTATGAGATTGGACCCAAGCCGGCGGTGGATATCCCCACCCAGGTTACGGCCAGCTATTCGGGGGGCACCACTCCGGGCACCAGCGGCACACTGACCGTGCACGTGACTGCCAATGGAAGCAACCTCACGTTGACTTCTGCCGTCAGCATTCCGGCGGCCGCGACCGCCCCGTACCTCGTATGCATCGGGATGAATAGTTCTTACGGCAGCCTGAATTCCAGCGACCTTACCAGCCGCGGTATCGTCGGAGTCACCTTCAGCCATAATCAGGTCACGACGTATGGGAGTCCGGCCAATACGGATCCCTACTATCGGCTTTACGGATCGGGGACTCCTCAAAATTATAATATCAACAACACAGGCCAATACAGCGCCTGGGCCTGGGGCGTCAGCCGACTGATTGACGGTTTGACGCTGGTGACGAATACGCTCCCGGTGGATCTGCAGCACATCATGGTCACCGGTTGTTCGTATGCCGGCAAGATGGCGCTCATTTCCGGGGCGTTAGACGAGCGCGTGGCGCTGACCGTGGCCCAGGAGTCAGGTGGCGGTGGCGACACGTCCTGGCGTTACTCGCATACCGAACCTTCCGGCAGCGTGGAATTGATAGACAATACCGATTACAACTGGTTTGCGAATCAAATGAACCAATTTTCCGGCAACAATGTTTCGTACCTGCCGGAGGATCATCATGAGTTAATGGCCATGTGCGCTCCCCGGGCGTTGTATTGCACGGCCAACACGGATTATACCTGGCTGTCCAATCCGTCGGCCTATGTCTGTGGCCAGGCTTGTGCGCGGGTCTATCAGCAATTTGGCATCGCTGACAGGTTCGGCTTTAATGTTGACGGAGGCCATTCGCACTGCGCGTTCCCGTCTGACCAGGAATCGGAAGTTCAGTACTTCCTGGACCGGTTCATGAAAGGTCAAACGAACCTGACGCAAACGGTCCGAAGCGCCCCCGGCAGCTATACCAACATCAACTACAGCCGCTGGACTACGTGGTGGGGGACGACCAATGCCGTTTTCGGTCCTTAGTGATATCCGATTGAGGTATTCCTGAGCTCGCTCTTCGGTCGGCACGGGCACAACCCCGTACCGACGTGGGCGACGTCGAATCCTGGCCGGCAGCGCCCTCATCGACACAGTCATCAAACGTTGCCGCCGGCGCGGCCTTGATTTCTTTGCTGATTGCCCCGGGCAGTCCGAGCCTGAAGCGGTTCAAGTAATGTCGTAGCCGCCGAGGTGACGAGGCGGATT
>JBGPDH010000080.1:0-13707 GCA_041482195.1 Verrucomicrobiia bacterium | reverse complement strand
ACCATGCAGTTGCGGTGGGCGATTTTGTTTCCACGCTTGATGAATACAAATCCGGCTGTCAGAAAAATCGCGCTGAGTCCATTAAGGGAGGCATTGACGGCCGGCAGGTCGTGGATATTCATCAACCGCCTTCCAATTCCTTGATCGTGGCGAGGATGTGCAGCTTGACCTTTGCCCAATCCACATCCTGGCCTTCGGTTTGAAAAACACTGCGCAACCGTGCCTGCTTGTCCACCACCACAAAAACCGTGCTGTGAACGAAGAGATCTTCCGAATTTTGCCGGTCCTGGGGCGCCACGGCTGTGGAACCGAGTTTCAAACTGCCGGCAGCCAGATCACCCAGTTCCTTTTTGGCACCGGTTAAAAACGTCCAACGCTGAAAGTCTGCACCGTAACGCTCGCCATACTTCTTTAGAACGGCCGGTGTATCGTAATCGGGATCCGTGGTCAGGGTAACGAGTTTCGCCCGGCTGGCGGTAGTCAGCATATCCTGCAGCGATTTCATTTCCGTGGACATGACCGGGCAGGAACCGGCGCAGCGGGTAAAGATGATGTCGGCTACCCAGACTTGGTTGCTCAAATCAGCGAGCGTCGTGACCGTGCCATCCTGATTGGTCAGGGTGAAACCGGCCACCTGACCCAGGACTGGCAACGCCTTTCTTCGGGCCTGGCCATATTCCACCAGGGACACCAGATAGATCAAACCCAGCAAAATGATGAACAGGCCGAAGCCAACCCATATCGTCAACGGCAATCGTTGAGCGGAACCATTCATGTAACTTCATCCTGCCCGCCGGCGAGGCAACTGTCTATTCAAAGCTGGCGGAGGTGCCGGACTTGGAGCCGATCCACTTCTGAAAATCCACCTCGTCCTCCACGAAGAGAAAACCGCCGGACATGCTGGCGTGGCCGGGGCCACACAGCTGGGCACAATTGATCTGGTACTTGCCGGTCTTGGTGGGGGTGAACCAGACGGGAATTCTCAGCCCCGGAATCGCATCCTGGCAGATGCGCATCGGCAGAACCCGAAAGGAATGTATCACGTCCTTCGAACTCAAATATATGATGACGGGTTTATTAACGATCGCGTGAACCTCATTGAGCACCTGGATGTCATCCTTGCCATGCGCATCGGTCGGATCCACCCCGAAAACATTTTCCGACGTGACGAATTTCATGTCCTGCCTGCCAAAAATCCCGTCGTGACCGGGATAACGGACATTCCAGGCGTATTGTTGCGCCACGATCTGAATGACGGTGGATTCATCGGCAGCCGGAAATTTGTCCACCGCCCTGGCCCAGATCGGCACAGCAATGCCGATCAGAAGCACCGCTTCGATGGCAGCGACGGCCAGCTCGAGGTAGTTCGAGGCATGGCTGCGAACGCCGTGATAATTGGCCTTGGCATTGCGCGATTGGCTGAAACGGTAGAGTGCGTAACCAAAATAAAGAATCCAGCCGACGAACAGCGCGAGCATCAGCACATGGATGTAAACCATCAACTCATCGATGGCCGCGCCGTTTTTGGAGGCCAGCGTGGGCAGGTGCAACACCTTGTCAGCGAACCATTGCGTCATAATTCAGGTGGATTGACCGGGGCCGGGTTGCTGCTCGCTTTTTCCTCCTTGCGCACGATGTGGACAAAGAAGACCAGAATACAGGTCAGCACGGTCAATACCACACCCAGCAGGGTGAAGATGCCCCAGTTCATGCCCTCGGCGAGCGCCGAATCGGAACGACCATAACACGCGGCGCAGGCCAGCAACGAGGACGGGGCCAGGGCAACGGTGCCGGCGACCAACAGGGTTTTGCACAAAGTGCGAAACGATCTCATAAGTAACTCATCTTTTTCAGTTTTTTCAAAAAGTAACGCCCATAAACGATGACCAGGACGCCGACGACCAGTGCCGCCAGGCAGAACAACAGATCGCCGGTGGTGCCATTTTCAGAGCGATAATCCACGAACTTCCAAATGGCGCAGCCCAAGGACAGCGCCGTCAGCGCATTTACAAAAATAAGATGGATGGCTTTAAGCGACATGGTTCAATGCGTGGTTCCTGCCGGGAAGTCCTGCATGGCCCAGACCGTCAACCCGATCAAGCCGGCGAAAAAAAACACGGTAAAGGCTAGCAGGGTGTAAATCATTTTTCTCTCGGAGATCAGGTGCATCAGAAAGCCCGCCACCACAAAGGCGTTGCTGCAGGCGATGGCCAGGATCATGGTCACCTTGGCCGGCCAGTCGAAGTGCGGCAAATACGATGCCACGAGCATCAGCGATACGGCGCACACCACGGCCACGAACACGTAAACACAACGCCGGAGATAATTATTGAAATCAACCGGGTGCTCGTGCAATTCCGATTCGCCCCGCAACGGCTTGTTGTGCTGTTCCGCTGTCTTTAATTCGCTCATAAAGTCGCGTCAGGTCAAATATAGGACCGGAAACAAAAATATCCAGACGAGGTCCACAAAATGCCAGAACAGGCCGGAAACCTCGATACGGTTGGTGAAATGTTCCGGATCGGTCTTCCAGAGTTTGCGGCCCGGTCCCCAGAGGTAACCGATCACAATGCTGCCTCCCAAGATATGCAGCGCGTGCAGGCCGGTGAGCGTGAAGTAAAGCGCCAGATACGTGTTGTGCCAGGGCCCGTAGTTTTCCATGGACTTGATCTGCGACCGTGGAATGGTGATCTCCCCGGATTTAATCTCCTTCTGCGCGCGCAGGTCGTACAAATCCTTTTCATCCGTTACATAACGGCCCTCGATGGTGACGGAGTTGGCATCGCTGCCCCGCAAGTGACCGTCGGCAATCCGTCCGTCGGTCAATTGGATTTCGTAGTGAATCCATTTATCGTGATACTCGCAGGCCTTGATGCATAAAAACGTCAGCGCCAGCATCAGGGTACAGGCGTGAAAGATTTTGAATTTGTCGAACTGCCGGGTTTTGCAGGCGACCCAGGCCAGCAACGTGGTGATGGCCGAGAGCGCCAGCACCAGGGTGTTGACCGTCCCGAGGGTCACGTTCAGCCAGCCGTGCGGCCATTCCCCGGTCGGAGCGCCCACGCGTAATAAAACATAAGCGGAAAACAAAGCGCCAAAGAGCATCACTTCGGAGGCCAGAAACAACCAGATGCCGACCTTGGCATTGTAAATGCCGGTGTCCGGACGGGGATAAACAGCGTAGGGTATTTCCATGAGTTAATGTGCAGGTGCCAGCGCCGGACTTCCCGGCCGATCGGGCTCGTTTTGTGGCGTAAAATCGGTGGCGTGGCCGGGCACGCTGTACTCGTAAGGGCCGCGATAGATTTGCGGCGGTTCGGCAAAATTGCCATGCGGAGGCGGCGTCGGCGCCTGCCACTCAAGCGTCGTGGCCTCCCACGGATTGTCGTTCTGGACCTTCTCACCGTGATGGATGCTCCAGAACAGATTGATAATGAAAGGGACCTGCGCCAGACCCAGGGCGATAGCGGCCCACAGGATCCAGGTGTGCAAAGCCATGATATCGTTCGGCAACGTATTCAGGGCACCGGGCACGCGGGCGGCGGAGTAATTCGCACCACCGTCAGCCATGCGGCGCAACATACCCTCCATGCCCTGGGTAAACATCGGCATGAAAACCAGGTTCATGAAAACCAACGAACCCCAAAAGTGCACGCGGCCCCAGAATTCGTTCATCTTCCGTCCCGTCATCTTGGGAAACCAATAATAGATGCCCGCGAACAACGCAAAAATTGTCCCCGGCGCCACCACGTAGTGGAAATGTGCGATGACATAATAGGTGTCGTGCAGCGGAATATCGGTCGGCGCCAGGCCCAAGGGCAGGCCGGTCAGACCACCAATCCCGAACATGGGCAGGAAACCCAGTGCAAACAGCATCGGCGTGTTGAACCGGATGGAACCGCCCCACAACGAAATAAAGAGGCAGGTCAAAATGATCACCGAGGGAATGGAAATCATCATCGTCGTGGCCTGGAAGAAAGTGGCGATTTTCGTGCCCATGCCCGTCAGATACATGTGGTGCGCCCAGACGATGAATGACAGGAACCCGACCACAAGCACCGAGTACACGAGTGATTTGTAGCCCCAAATCGGCTTGCGGGTGTTATTGGCGATGATTTCACAAACAATGCCCATGCCCGGCAGAATCAGCACATACACCTCCGGATGACCGAGGAACCAAAACAGATGCTGCCACAACAACGGACTGCCGCCGCCGCTGATGTGCGCCAGTTGCCCGCCCACGGCCAGGCCGGTCGGCAAAAAGAAACTGGTGTGGGCGGCATTGTCCATCAATTGCATAATGGCCGCTGCTTCCAGCGGGGGGAAGGCCAGCAGCAACAGAAACGCCGTTACAAATTGTGCCCAGACAAAAAACGGCAACCGCATCCACGTCATACCCGGCGCGCGCAATTGAATGATGGTGGCGATGAAATTCACCGCGCCCAGCAGCGACGACGTGATGAGCAGCACCATGCCGAGAATCCAGAACAACTGTCCATCGGTGGGAATGGATGTCGCCAGCGGTGAATACGAAGTCCAGCCCGCCTGCGCCGCGCCGCCGGGAATAAAAAAGCTTACCAGCATGACCACCCCGCCCAGCACATAGGCTTGATAGCTCGCCATGTTCACGCGCGGAAACGCCATATCCGGCGCGCCGATCATCAACGGAACGACATAATTGCCAAACGCCGCGAACGCCAGTGGCACGATGGCCAGAAACACCATGATGGTGCCGTGCATCGCGCCGAACGAGTTGTACAGTTCCGGCGACATGATGCCGCCGGCCGCCGGCTGACCCAGCAGTTTGGCCAACAACGGTCCCACGACCGGGACCGGTGCGCCGGGATGCGCAATTTGCCAGCGCATCATCAACATCAGGAAAAATCCGAACAGCATGAAACACAACGCAGTAAAGCCGTATTGGATGCCGATGATTTTGTGGTCGCTCGAAAAAATGTATTTGCGCCAAAAACCGATGTCGGCGTGATGCCCGTGCGCTTCGGGTTCGGGAGCGGTCTCGTGCTCGCGATAGGGCGGAAATTCATGAACAATGGTTTCCATATCATTTCACTTTGTCCAATACCATCACGCCCAACAACAGCGGCAAATAAAGGATCGAGGCCAGGAATAATTGCCGCGCGCGCGCCAGGGTTAGCTGCCGTGAAAATTGAATCGCGCACCAAAGGAAACCCGCACCTAAAACCAGCGCACCCGCGAGGTAAAACGGCCCCGTCATTTTGAAGGCAAACGGACATACCGCCACAAAAAGCAAGGCGAGCGTATGGCGGACGGCCTGTTGGCCCGTACGCCGGCCGTCGGGGTCGATCACCGGCAACATCTTAAAACCGGCGCGCGCGTATTCATCGCGGTACATCCACGCGATGGCCATGAAATGCGGGATCTGCCAGAAAGCCACAATCGCAAACAAGGCCCACCCCTCGCCGCTTAACACGCCGCGCGCCGCCGTCCAACCCATCAACGGCGGCAAAGCGCCCGGCACGGCCCCGATGATGGTGTTCAACCAGGTCACACGCTTCAAGGGTGTGTAAATGAACAGGTAGCTGATGAGGGTGACCGCTCCAATGACGCACGTCAGCAGGTTCACAGCCAGCGCCAGATAAACCAGGCCCGTCACCGCGCAGATTCCTCCGAAAAGCATCACGCTGGTGGGTTGCAGGCGGCCCGACGGCAAGGGACGATTCCGGGTGCGCCGCATTCTCGCATCGTAATCGCGTTCGAGCAACTGGTTCAGTGCGGCGGCCCCGGCCGCGACCAGCGCGGTCGCCGTCAAGGTATTCAACATGAGCGCAAAATCCATCGGGCCGCGCCATCCGATATAAAAACCGACGAGCGTCGTCAGCAGCACGAGCGTCGTCAATCGCGCCTTGACCAGATCGGCAAAGATCGCCACCCGGTTTTTCTCCACCACCCCGACGTTGGCTGCCGGGGCGTTTAACATTTCCATTGAAACATCTTTCATTTTACTTGTTTGCGGACATGGCCGGCGCGCCTCCATAGGCACCGGATATTGTTGCGACGGACGCCATTTCGGGTGATGCCGCCGAACGGCGGAAAGCAATAATATACCCAAGTGCACCTGTCACGAGCGAAAGTGCGCCGACCAGGACGTGGGCGGTCGCCACGTCGGCGGCCTTGTTTGACCAGATGGTCGCGGCTCCCAGCAGGGCTTGCGCCAGTATCATCCCCAGCCAGAACAGCGCGAGTTTTGTCAGCGCGTCTTTTCTACCTAGTCTTAGCCAGGTCTGCCAGACACACGCCGCAGTCGAAACACAAATTGCCAGCGCAACCAGTCGATGCATCATCTGCAAAGTGATCTGAAAGGCCGTGATCGGATTTTCCGCAATCACATTCATGCGATATTCATTGTATTTCTGGACCGCGGCGGTGCTGGTGTCGGGCCAGATTTTTCCGTAGGCCAAAGGAAAATCGGGAATGGCCAGGCCGGCGTGCTGTTGGCGCATCGTCGCGCCGATCATCAACTGGCAGAAAATCAATACGGTCGTCGCCAGTACCAGCCGGCGCAACGCGACCATGCCCATTGCAGTCTGCTGACAGGTATGGGTGTGTCGGGGCCATTCCTGTGCCAGCCACCATCGGCTGGTAAAAAGGGCGATGGCCGAGGTCAGAACAAAAAATAATTGCCCGATGATGGCGTGAAAGATGCCGAGTTGGGCATCGACCAGAACCACGCGCAGTCCGCCGAGGACGCCTTGCGCGACAACGAGCAAAAACGCGGCGACGCCAACCCAATGCATCCAATGACGCGAGTCCTTGAGCCAAAGCCAGACGGCGAGAATCGTCGTCATCAGTCCAACGCCGGAAGCCATCAACCGATGGGTGTGTTCGTAAAAAATGCCGCCGATCCATTGGGAAGGCGGAAACAAAAACATGTTGTAGCCGTAACTGTTGGGCCAGTCGGGAACCGACATGCCGGCTTCATGGCTCGTCACCAGGCCGCCGGCACCCAGCAGTAAAAAGGTGAATAACGCCGTCAAAACGGCGAACCAATGCAACGGTCGATTAAATTGTAACAACGTGCTTTTGGGCATTGGGCTAAAGCCAGGTCACCGGCGAGCACCGGGTCCCCTCGATTTCAAACCTACTTCACGTCAAAAGTAAAAGTCACCGTCACGTCGCCGTCCTTGACTTCCACGTCCTTGGTCATCGTGCCGAGTTTGCGATGATCAGCCGCCACGGTGTATTTTCCGGGCGGTACATTCTTGATGATGAATTTGCCGTCCTTGTCGCTGATACCATAGTACGGGCTGTCCAGCACGGTGACCCAGGCAAACATCCACGGATGCACATCACATTTAAATTTCATGAACATTTCGGGCTGGGAAAAGGTATAGTCCAGATCCGGTCCTCCGGGCATTTGCACCTGGTTGGATTCCGGGTTTCCCGACACCGTGGGCACGCAGTGCACGTTATGAATGCACGAGTCGGAATTTTTCACCACCAGTTTCTGGCCCGTTTGAAGTGCCAGGATCTGAGGCACGTACAGACATCCTTTTTGATCCAGTGTCACCGGTGACTGGCTCGCACCGGTGGATTTGCCAGTAACACCTTTCAGAGAAACAATCACATCGGCGAGTTCATGATTCGGTCCGACGGCATAAAAATGCGTGGTCGGCGCGGTTTTGTACATCGCGCCGCAGGTGGAATCATTCATGAGCGGCGTGTAGGGCACTTCCGGGGGCGGCGTGCCGTTCAACGTGATGGTGCCAATAATGTCCGCCGCCGCCGCAGCAAACGCACACATAAGGGCCGTAATGACAAGGATTAACGAGATTTTTCTCATACTTTTTTGCCTTTTGAAGTGCAAAAACCGGTCACACACTAACAATCCGATTCAGGGTCGGCAAGAATTATGTGAAAAATTTCACAAGCGCTCATGATCATCATTAATCACTCGGATTCAATGAGTTTTCAAATTGGGGTATTTAAATCCGCCATCACCCGCGCCATGGCCAGCGCCGTTTGTGCCGCTTCTGTTCCGCGGTTGTGTTTCGGACCGAGACAACGCACTCGAGCCTGCGCTTCATTTTCCAGGAGCAGTACTTCGTGGATGACGGGAATCTCATGGGTGAGCTGGATATCCATGAGGGCGCGGTTGACCGCTTGGCCGATGTGCGCAGCGTGAACGGTCTCACCGCGAAGAATAACGCCCAGACAGATAATGGCCGAGAGTAAAGCACCGGATTCGGCGTGGGCAGCCCGGGCCAATCGTTTGGCCACGATGGGAATTTCAAACGCACCGGGCACACGAATAATCCGGACACCCGAAACATGTGCCCGGCGCAATTCCGTTTGGGCCGCGGTCACCATGGCGTTTACGTACCTCGCGTTGTAACTCGAGGCCACGATGGCAAAGGTCCCGCCCGGCGATAGTCTCTTCTTTAGTTGAATCCGGCGAAGCATCGCGGAAATTTAACCACGAACGACCACAAAAGAACACGAAGATTTTAATTCGTAAAATCCGTGTTTCGCCTTGGACCGCCAGAAGTCAGGAACCTGACCCGGTTAAAGCAGTTCACTCGAACGTACTTTTTGCCGCCGGGGGTCCCGTCGGGGTGGTTGGTCCGGATGAGGTTGGCGGCTGTGAACGCAAGGCCCTTACTTCTTCCGGAGTCACCTCCAGTCCGGAATTTCCGAACGAATTGTAAACAAACGTCAAAACATCCGCGATATTCTCGTCGTTAAGCGGGAAAGAGGGCATGCTGTTGTTAAATTTCTGCCCATTCACCACCACGTCACCTTGCCGGCCAAAAATGACGGTCTGAATGGCTCTATCCTTATTGGCATTCAGATAGTCAGAACCCGCCAGGGGCGGAAACACATTGGGAAGTCCCCGACCGGTGGGCTGATGACAGGCCGCGCACACAGAAGTAAACAACCGCTTACCCAGTTCGATCCGCTCCGCCTTCGACCTGGCGGCTCCCGGCGGTGGTGGCACACCACGAAGCCCACCGTCCTCAACCCACTTCACGATGGTTGCCCTTTCCTCCTCAGTCAGCGCCAGGGATTCCGGGCTGTTGGCCACCGGCATAGCCTCCTTGTAGTAGCTTCCTTTCCAGCTGTCCCAGAGCCGCCGCCGGATCTCCCAGCGATCGGCGTAGGCGGTTTTATAGTCCAGCCAGTCGTAAATGAACCTGGACTGCTGGTTGTGGCATCGAGAGCAACTGCCCATAAAGATTGGCTGGATATCGCGAAGGTATGTGGGTGCCTGGCCGGTGGCTTCGGCAGTGGCGGTCCCGGTCGGTGTTGCCGGGGATGAAGTCGCGTTTTGGCCCCGTGTTTGAGTGCATATCAGAACGCCGATGACCACCAATACGCTCAGCCGGATCAATCGTGCCCATCGCCGTTGGTTCAAGAATTGGAATATTTGCATGGGAGTTGTTTATTTAGTTAGTAATCGCAATTTTCATCGCCGGTTTTAAAAGCCCAGGGAAAGCTGCAAAATGAGCTGGTCGGCGTCATTTTGGGCCGGGTCGTTGCTGTTGAGGAACTCATAGTCTCCTTCGAAGAGCAGCGTGTTGGTGATGTAATAAACGAAACCGGCCGTATATCGCTTGGTTTTGGTTCCCATGCCATCGTTCTCGTAGTCATAGCGGCCTACCAGTTCCGTGTTGTTGATGAGTGGCAGTTCCCAATCCAATCCTGCCAGTTTGTAACCAACTTGAGCATACCACCCTTTTTGGTTGATGACCCCGGCCGTGCTTCCGTACCAGGTCATGATGTATTCGCCCTTGGCCACGAAATTGGGTCCCAAGTGCAGGGCGGCATCATATACATTCGCCGACCAGAGGTACTGCCCGGCATCGTCCCATTCGCCCGTTTGGCCGGAAACTCCCACTTCCAGATCGTAATGAGGCTTGTAGGGGAACGGCATGAAAAAGCCCAACCGTCCGCCACCGGACGGATTGCCATGCAAATTAGCCACCGTGTTGTCGGATTTGAGACCCACGTTTCCACCCAAATCAAGCTGGGTGGGATCTCCAGACCCGTCCGACGAACTTGGGCCGTTCACTCCGTACACCTGATAGTTGAAGAAATCGCCCGAATTCCCCATCGGCATCGCCCCTTGCAGCTCCACCCCCACGCCGGAACCGGGGATGAGACTCACCGCCAGCGGATCATCGGGAATCATATTCAGCCACCCCGCGGTCCGCTCGCTGTAAGTCCCAAGCGGTAGCAACAACTGTCCGGCCTCAAAGGTCATGTAATTGTTCATCACATAATCTATCTGGGCGAAGCTTAAACCAAAACTGGTGGAAGAGCCGCTGTCGTGGGAAGGGGTCAGACCATTGCTGTCGTTCTGCAAAACCGCATCGAATCCGACCTCGAAAAGGATATTATCGCCGGCGCGGTAAAGAAAAATAGGCGCAAAATCAGCCAACACGAATGCTCCGTTCTGACCTTTTGCTTTGACAAATTGAAATTCCGCGTCGCCCAACATCATGAAGTTGTGGTTCACGGTGGCCTCATCGATGGGCTGACGGGGGAGCGGTTGTGTCATTGAAGCTTCGATGCTTTTCTGTTCCGCGTTCGTGGCCACTTGTTGTGTTTCGGTCAGCTTCTGCTGGAGATGCTGAAGCTGTTGCACATCCTGCTGATGAATTTGCTGCTGAACCTGGTTTGATTGTTGCAGGTCTTGAACCTGTTCGCCCAGTTTCGACACCGTTTCCTTCAAGGCATTGAAGTCGGTGTCGTTCACCTCGGCGATGGCCCGGGGCGGAAGCATCATGCAGAAGGTGCAACCTGCGGTCACCAACCCAAACATCCAGCAATGTGTTTTCATGGTCTTTTTCATTCGTGATTCGTTGGTTCAGGGCTGCTCAACGTCCGCTGTTGTCCTGGAGAAATTGCAGAATCAGGTTGGCTTGCTGGGGAGGAATGTTGGCGCGCACCTGCATGTGAAGCATGATGGTCTTCCATTGCGCTGCCGTGCGCTCAGTCGGGTACCGTTCCGGATGGCACCGGTTGCAATGCATCGAATAAAGCTCTGCCCCGGTCAGCTGTGGTTTTAGCACGGGCTTTTCCGCGACCGGTTCATTGGTGGTTAACGCCACAGAATTGGTTTGGGTCGAGGCGGAATCTGTTTTGGGCGGTTCGGCCTGGACCAAAATCAGACCTAGCCCGATCACACACCAACCCGCCAGCGCCGCCATGGCCCACTTCATCATCTTTCGCTTGTTCATAGGTGTCGGAAGTATTGTTTTGAGTTTCTTCAGTTGCGGTGTCATCGTTCCTTTTCCGCACGCGAGCTACTGCACATCTTTTGGTATTGAAGCACCAAATTTTGCTTTAGTGTTTCTTTATGTTACTTGTTAAATAATAAGTATTAGTTGTTAAATGTTCTTAACTGGGTGCGCACTAAAACTTAAGGTTGGGAAATATTTGCAGGAAGCTGGTAGAAGCCCTTCCCTTTTTTGTGCAGGCGGGCTCGTTTCATCCACGAAGGAACGCGGATGAATCAGTTGGATTTCGAACTCAAGATCATGCCCGCGAACCGTCGGCCGGCTTCCACTGGTCGCCAGCGGCGGTGACTACGGCGGTACTGTTGCCCACGTCGGCCGGTTTTTTGTCCGGCGGCGTAGAAGCATGAGGCTTGGTCGGTGTTTCCACGGTTGGTTTCCCGATTAAGACCGTTTCTTCATCAGAAACCCGGGCGGCTTCCATAAGCAAAAGCTCCCACCGCTCCTGAATGGTACGTTGCGGCGGCATGATAAAAGACTATATCTGGACAAATCGTACATTTAAAGAAGGTGTCCCATCTTCTCGCGTTTCGCCTTTAAATACCGTTCGTTGTGCGGATTGGGTTTCACGCGAATCGGCACCTGCTCGACAATTTTCAGCCCGTAACCTTCCAGCCCGACGATCTTTCTCGGGTTGTTGGTCAGCAGGCGAATGGTCTTCAAGCCGAGATCAACCAGGATTTGCGCGCCCAGTCCGTATTCACGCAGGTCCATTTCATAGCCGAGTTTGCGGTTCGCTTCGACGGTGTCGTAACCCTGCTCCTGCAATTTGTAGGCCTTGATCTTGGGCGCGAGGCCGATGCCACGGCCTTCCTGTCGCATATAGACAATCACGCCGCGCCCGGCATTGGCCACCTGCCGCATGGCTTGATGCAGTTGCGGCCCGCAATCACACCGGCGTGAACCAAAGACGTCGCCGGTCAAACATTCGCTGTGGACGCGCACGAAGACCTTCTCCCGCCCGGCCACGTCGCCGTACACCAGCGCCAGATGATTTTGGCCGTCCAGTTTTGAGCGATACAAATGCAGATCGAAATCTCCATAGTCCGTCGGCAATTTCACTACCTCAACATGTTCGACCAGTTTTTCCCGCGTGCGGCGGTATTCAATTAAATCCGCGATTGTACAAATTTTGAGGTGATGTTTTTGCGCGAATTTGCGCAATTGCGGCAGCCGCGCCATCGTGCCGTCATCGTTCAGGATTTCGCAAAGCACGCCGATGTGCCGCAAACCGGCCAGTTGCGCCAGGTCCACCGCCGCCTCCGTATGGCCGGCCCGCTGTAATACTCCGCCGGGTCGGGCCCGTAAGGGAAAAACGTGACCCGGCTGGACCAAATCATCCGGGACGGCTGTCGGCGAGGCCATGATTTGAATGGTCCGGGCACGATCGGCAGCGCTGATACCCGTAGTGATACCGCGGGCCGCGTCTACACTCACCTGAAAGTCCGTACGAAAGCTTTCCCGGTTTTGATGGACCATTCGGTCAATGCCAAGCTGCTGCAATCGTTCGGCGGTCGTTGGCACACAAATCAAACCGCGACCGTGTTTGGCCATGAAATTCACCAATGCCGGAGTGACGAATTGTGCCGCCAGGATCAAATCACCCTCGTTTTCGCGGTCAGCGTCATCCACGACGATGACCATTTTTCCGCGACGGATGTCGGTTAGGATGGACTCGATGCGGTCGAAAGTATTTTTCATTCGTCAGGAACCAGCGTAACCCCGGAATCCCCGGACGTCAGCCGCAAAACATTGACTTTTTGTGGATTTCAACCGACTCAAGTCGACAGCCGCCGCCGAGGGTCGGTGGATAAACAAAACCGGAATTGTCCCAACCCATGTCAAATCACGATTTCAGCGTTTTTTGATTGTCGCGGCACAGTCGCGATTTAATAATGGCGTGTCCATCTGTTTTTGGAGTCAATCAAAGCAAGGGCAACCGGGCGCCAGAAGGTGTATTGATTTATGTCACCCGCCGCTTCAATTCGGGAAAAAGGCGGACTTCCAAGCGGAAGTCCGGCGAGTCTGTTGCAGGAATGCCTTGCGTGCGGCGTGCTGGTGATAAATGCCCGCGGCCGCATCGTCGCCTGTACACCGGAAGCCGCCGGGCATTTGCGTGACAAAGCCGAACGACTGCGGAACGCACCGGTAAATTCCCTGCCCTCGCCACTCCCCAAGCTCATTCGCAACGCCGTCCGGAGTGGACAGCCGGTAACCAACCTGGAAATTGTGCTAAAAACCTCCCGTCGTGGCGCTGCCACTTTGCGGGCGAGCATCTTGCCGGTCAAAACACGCGCACAATCGCAGGTGGTCGTGGTACTCAACAACTTGACGTCCGCACCCATTTTCGATCTAAATATTATACGAGTTGTGATGTTGTCAAGTCTGTTATCAATTTACTTTTTGATTTCTCTTTTTATGTATAATT
>JBGPDH010000079.1:0-13837 GCA_041482195.1 Verrucomicrobiia bacterium | reverse complement strand
TCTTCCAGGGCGCGCTCGAGCCAGACAGAAAGCAATTCCCCGGATTGTCTGGGCACACCTCGCGCCGCCAATTTCGTTTCGAGCAGATAAAATTCCGAATCCAATCCCGGCCAGGAAATGGCGCCGCCAGCTTTTTTGTCCCGCTTTCGCTGTTGCCGACGGCGGCCGCGCCGGGAATAAATCTGATAGAGCAGCAGGGCCAGCACGGGAACCAGCGCCCAAAAGAGGTATTGACGCAGATTGCTCTGGCCCCAGCGGAATTTTGCAAATTGAAACCCTATCCAAGACCGGAAATCAGAAAGCCACTGCCAAACCGACGCGCGCTTGCCTTCCTCCGCCACCCACGACGCGGGGGTGGTATCAAAATCTTCCCACGTCCTGTTTCGTGCGTCCCAGACGAGGCACCAGGCATGCGCGTCGCGCTCCCGCACGACGTAGCCGCTGCCGGATTTTTCGTGAACGGCATAACCGACGGCATACCGGGCGGGAATCTTCAACTCTCGCAGCAGCAGGACGGTGGCGGTGGCAAAGTATTCGCAATGGCCGCTATGGCTGGTTAATAAAAAATGTGCCAGCGGTCCCGCAGCCGCGGGATTCGCGGGTTCCGGCTTCCCGGGCCCCTGCCAGACGCTGTACGTAAAGTGTTTTTGAAAATATTCATAAACGTTTTGAAGCGTTTGTGATTCATTCTTTCCGGAAAGCTTCATCTCAGAAACAACCTTCTCCAGCACGGGCGCTTCATTGGTCGGCACGGCCAGGTCCAGCCAATTGGTACCTGTGTCCGGAGGGGAATCCATCGTCGCCCCGGGTCCGTATCGTGCGTCAAAGATGACCAGCCCCGGCCCCTGAGCGAGCACCGCGCCTTCGCTGTTTTCCTGGAGGACATAGGCGTAAAAATTGTCGAGCCGGCCACTGCCGGTGGGTAATGGCAGCAACGCCTCTCCGCCGTCGAGATAACAGGCGAGGTTGACGGAAGCGGTATTGGTTTTACCTGGCAGCAAGATCCACGTCGTCTGGTTGGTTTCGGCCGACAGGTTCGCGAAGTCATTTCGGGTGGTGCCGGCATACCAGGTTCGTTTCGCGGAATAATAGGTGCGATAACTCGCCTCCCGCAGATAAACCGGCGGCGGTTCATGGTTCTCAGGCCACAGCCGAATGACGATGCGGCCGGACAACTCCAGCTTGCCAATCTGGCCAAGGGCTGTGGTCACCTGCATGGGATCGGCTTTTTGCCGTAAGAACCGCGCGAACCATTGAGGATTGTAACCTTCCAGAACGCGCTGCAACGCACCGATGCCACTCTGGCTGAAATACCCGACAACCATTACCGCCACCAGAGTCCCCGCCCAGGCAGCGATTCCGTAACGTCGCGACCGGAACGGCCACAACGCCCAGATCGTTAACACGCATTGTCCCCAGAAAAATGAAGCACCGAGTGCATTCGGATGGATGCCGGCGGAAAACAGGCACACGATGAAATAGGGATAGGATATATTCAAACTGCCGGAGGGCGCGGCCGGAGCGGTTTCCCGTTCCTGCCGGGCGCGGCGCCACGAATAAAACGAGATGGCCGTCCAGGGGATTTTTTCACGCGTGCTGAACGCCTGGGCCAGGATAAACAGAAACAAGGTCATTGGCAGCCAGCGGAAAAAGGCGTTGGAGGCGCGCGCGCCGATGATGCCGGCGTTTTGGGCGGCGCCCGGTCCGCGGAACAGGCCGCTCAAGCTGCCGCCTTCCTGATTGGAAGTGAAAGCATAGACGGCGGTGGCAAACGCCAGAACCGTGCAGAAAGTCAGGATGCGCCGGAAATCGGCATCCGACAATTCCCAGCGCGCTTTGACGTACCGCGCGCTTTCCAGGATAACACCCATGATCGCGCCGGCGAGCAGCAGGCCCGATTGCCAGCCCCAGAAGAGCAAGGCCGCGAGCAACAAAAATGGCGGAGTTTTCAGGGCGCGCGTCCCGGTTGTGGGGGCGTTTTCCATCAGGATAACTCCGCAAGTTGTTCCTCAATTTTTCCAACTTCGAGAACGTGAAATTTGCCGGGCTCGGCGCGCAATGGACCGGCATCCAAACCTGTTTTGCCCGGCGGCGTAATAACGAAAACCATCACCGGCACACGCAAGGCGCGGAGTTTTTCCACCAGTTTTTTCCGCGGCTCGTCCCATTTTTGCAGAACGCAAATACAGCCGCTGACCACGGAGACGTGGGCGATGACAAGGTGCTCAAGGACGCTGAACGGTTTGTCGACACAGGCATGGACGGAGGCGAGAACTTCCAGTATCTGGTCGGCATGGGCCAGGCCGCGCCCGGCGGTAAAGCAATACGAGTCCGCGCCGACGAACAACAAATCCAGGAGCGATTCCTGCGTCAGCACCGTGCAGGCAAACGAAGCGGCAACGGAAACCGCCTCCTCCAGGATTTCGCTGTGCGGTTCATCGGTAAACGTGTCGAGTATCAGCGCGTGGCGGACAAAAAATTCGTCTTCAAATTCCTTCACAATGGGCCGGCCCGCACGGGCCCAGCTGCGCCAGTGAATATGACGCAAGGGATCACCCCGGCGGTAGTCACGCAACGAGACAAATTCCTCGCTGCGCCCGATGTTCGCCGCCAGGGCGACACCGCCCTGCTGGTATTTCATCGTGCCCGGCAGCGCCATTGGCGGCAGCCAATAACGTTTCGGCAAAATCAACACCGTTTGCGGCAGAGATATCCGGTTGAAGGCGCGGAAAAGTCCAAGTGGATCAGGCCGGGCCAGGGTTAGACCGTCTAAACGCAGGATTCCACGTCGCCGCGGCAGAATTTCCACGTTCACCTCGATCTCACTGTGCGACGCGAGAGGTGGAACGGGCGCTTCCACCGGGTTGACCAGCCGGAAGGGATTGTGACGTCGCCGTTCGCTGATCTGAAACGGGCGCAGCCGCTTGTTTTCGGCAAGCTGGAACGCCAGCCACTCGTCAAAAGGCGGGCGTGGATCCGCGAAATTTTCCAATAACGTCAGGCCGGTTTGCGGTTGCCCGGTCAGATTTTTCAACCGCACACGGTAAGACAACGGTTCTCCAGCGGTGCCAAAGCGGGGCAGGATGCGAGTCGCGGAAAATTTCGCGCGGAAAAACCGGGAGGTAACAAAGGCGGCAATCAACAATGCCAGCAAGAGTGCGAACTCCTGGTAAACCACATTGTTTTCCACGTCCACGCCGACAACCGCGGCAACCAGGAATCCGCCGGCGACGCATCGTCCGGCCAGCGTAAACCGGCGGCGCGCCCCGTACCAGAGCGAGGAACCGACGCGGTAGATCAGATATAATACCCGGTAAATCGGCTTCACTTTGAATTTACGATTTACGATATACGATTTACGAGCCGTCTCGGAATTTCCTGTTGTTGCGCAAATCGCAAATCGCAAATCGTAAATTTCTACGCCGGCACTTTGAGCTTCTTCAGGATGTCCTCAACGACAGCGCGTGCGGTCAGGCCGGAGAAGCGCGCCTGCGATTCCAATACCAGCCGGTGCGCGATGACCGGCACGGCCAAAGACTGAATTTGTTCCGGCGCCACAAAATCGAATCCGTCGAACAGGGCCAGCGCCTGCGCGGTTTTCATCAGTGCAATGGACGCGCGCGGGCTGGCGCCGAGTTGGACACCGCCCGCGGAGCGCGTCGCCGCGACCAGGTCCACGGCGTAGCGTTTTAATTCCGCGCTGACCCGCACGTCCTCCACCGTCTGCTTCAATACCAGCACTTCCGCCAGGGTCGCGCAGGGTTTCAACTCATCGAGCGGGTGGTTGTGTTGTTGTGCGGTGAGGATGGCGGTCTCCTCCTCCGGCGTCACGTAGCCGAGGGTGAATTGCATGGCAAACCGGTCCATTTGCGCCTCCGGCAGCGGGTAAGTCCCGCGAAATTCGACCGGATTCTGTGTGGCGATGACGAAAAACAATTCCGGCAGATTCCGGCGTTCGCCCTCCACACTCACCTGTTGTTCGCCCATGGCTTCGAGCAAGGCGGATTGGGTACGCGGCGAGGCACGGTTGATTTCATCGGCCAGCAGGATGTTGGTGAACACCGGGCCTTCGTGAAAATGGAATTGTTGGTCGCGCTGGCTGAAAATGGAAACCCCCAGGATGTCCGAAGGCAACAGATCCGGCGTGAACTGGAGGCGTTTGAACTGCGCGTCAACCGAGCGGGCCAGCGCCTTGGCCAGCGTGGTCTTGCCCGTGCCGGGAAAATCCTCGAGCAACACGTGTCCGCCGCTGGCCAGCGCAGCCAGGAGTTGCCGGGTCGGGCCGGCCTGACCACGCATGATTTTGGAAATGTTATCGGCGATGTTCCGGTAGGTTTCGCGCGCGGCTTCAAACGGGATTGGCGTCATGGCAGGTTCTGATGATTGAAACAACAACAACGGGAAAAGGTTGCTGCGGTACTTGCATCGTCTTGCACAGGTTAACAAGCCGCGCGGGCGGCCACGAACTAAAAATCTCCGTCGACTCATAGGCGGTGAGTGCGTACGGTCAGTCGCGACACCAGCGCCACCATCCCCCAAAGTGCCAGGAATGTCGCAGCCAGCATCAGGATCCGTGTCGGCCAATTGACCGCTCTCGTATTCGCCGCTTGTAGAAGAATAGTCATCGGCTTGCCGGGTTCCGTCTGCAGGACCTGGGTAAAGGCGAAGTGAACTCCACGCACGGGCAGATTCACGTGCAGAGGTTGTATTTGCGCGACCACGATATCCTGGGCCTGCTGTAATTTGGTCCACTGTCGTTGGGCAGAGGCAGCGTCATACAGTAAACCCGGACTGCCGGTCTGCAGGAGCGTGTTCTGGTTACCGGCACCCTGTCCGTTGTTGCGCGAGCTGAATTCCGTTTGCGCATGGATCAGGTTGCTCGCCTGGGCATTTTGCAGGTCCTTTTCCAGTTGTTTCACGTCATCCCCAGTTTCCGCTCCCTTGGCGGACTTTACTTTGGCCCGATAGAAAGTGACACTGGCCTCGCGCACGTTGCCACTGGCGAGTTGTTGTCGGGCTTCGCGCACGTCCCGCCGGAGATCGATTTCATTCTGTTCCTTGTTGACCTGTTCCATGCGGGAATAGTCGAGGAACGAAAAACTCCGGGAGGACGCCTCGGGAACCATGGCGGTTTCACGCATCATGGTGCCGCCAAAACCCTGATAATCGTAATCCGGCGGCAGATACACTTCCCAATGCGCATTTTTCAAGGGCACATCAAATTCCGGCGAAACAAATCCAACCGCGCCGCGCATGCGCGGGAACGTGTTCGTCCCGACGTAGGTCAAATCGACGGTCACCGTACCGTCGTCCACACCGGACTGCTGAATGGGCAGAAGGATTTTGCCGCCGCTTAAACTCGGCCGCACCGGTTGCCCGGCTACGAAGGCCGACCAGACCTTTGCGCCAGCCGGCAAACCGACTTCGAGGAATTGTCGGCCATTGTTCCGTACGGACAAAGACATCTCCGTCATCATCTGGCCGTCGTCGGCCATGACACTGGTAAGCTGCGCGCTGTCCACGAGCGCCTGCAGCACTTCCGCTTCATCAAACCGCCGCACGTCGAGCGTCAGTTTGTAACCCGGCCGGACATAATGATACACCAGCGCCGTCGCGAGGTCGGGAGTGCCGGCCCAATCGGGCCAATCACCCGTGTCCATGCGTTGCAAATCCACCGCGTGCAACGCGCTCACCTGCAAAGGTGCCCGGGCGGAGATGGCCAGCAGACCGGTCTCGCGTTCCACGCCTTCGGCGGTCACTCCGACAATTTCCATCGCATCCGCTTTGGCGGGGCGCGGCTGGTCCCAGGTGACGGTGAGGGTATAGACTCCCTGGACCGGGCTCTGCAATTCCACCCGCCAGCGGTTCCCGTCCTGTTCGCGGCTCCGGATGTTGGGTCCGGTGATTTCGAGGTTCTTGAAAGAGCCCGGCACCCGGACCAGCAGTTCCTTTACCGGCGCATTGGCAATGTCATAACGCACCAGGGCGCGGCCGCTGACGAGAGTTTCAGTGAAGGTGAACGTGTCGACCACTTCGGCGCGGACCCAGGCGGCAACGGCTTCGGTTGCCACGCTCAATTGCCATTCCGGGGTGGATTTTGGTTCCGCCGAGATGAACTTGTAGGCCAACACATTGCCTGACCCGGTCGGGTTCGAGTATCCCGGCACTGACACCGCCGGAATTTCCGTCAGACCGTCGAACGATTCCGTTTTCACGGCCACACCGGGTTCGGCGGAAACCGCGACATAACCGGTGAGTTTGGCCGTATCGAGCGGATGCACTCCGCGGATCGCCAAAGATCGGGGCAACTCCTTGAAGTTGCGCGTCAATTCCATGCCCAAGGTGTAAACACCGCTCGTGCGGTCTTTCAAGGTCACTTCCAGAACATCCGGCCCGCCGTCGTTGTGTTCGACCTGTTGCAGAATGTTGTTGCCCGTAACCCGTTCCAGGCGATATCCGTCCGGCAAGGCGATGCGCAAAGCAAATAACCCGGTGCGTTTGATGGTGTAGTCAATCGTGGCTGAAAGCGACACCTGCTCGGCGTTCACCCGGAAATTATTCCGCACCACGGCTTCCACCTCCGGCCGGACGGTTTCTGCCCGCAGGCGCAGGGCGAAATCCGGCTGGTTGAACCGGAACACACTGAACAACCGGCCCGTCTTGTCCGGGTGCGCCGCCGCAAATTCTTCCGCATCCACCCGTTCCAGGCCGGACAGGGACTCGACCGACAGTTCCAGTTCCTCGGTCCCCTGCAACGCCACCAGGCCGGTTTCACGTTTCACGTCCAGCGCCTGCGGCACGGCCACCGCTTCGCTGACCGGCAACGCGGCCAGCGCCTTTTCGGTTTCCACCGTCAATTTCCACGATGACGGAACGCCCTTGAGTAGATCCACGACCAGAATCTGCCTGGCGGCCACCCTCTCCCCGTCCGACGGGGCGAGGGGCGCATTTTTAACTTCCCAGGTCCGGATGTCTTTGCCTTCGACGCGCAGGAGGCGTTGACCGGCGGGCAGTTGTATCCGCGCCTGGCGCAATTCCCCTTGCGTGATCTGGTAATCCAGCGTTGCGCGCACGTTCATCACGCCACCGCCAAACGTCACCAGTGCGGCGTTCCGGCAAAATACCGTCGCGGCCACTTCCGCAGCCCGCTTCACCCGCGGCGTCCAAAACAGTTCAATCCGGTCCCCGGAACCGACTACGGCCTCCACCCGCGTCGTGTCCTTGGCCGGGGTGCGCTGGAACGAAACCGCGGCGGGAAAATCCACGTCCGCCCCGGACTCATCGAGGGTGAGGTCGACCCGGCTGGACAAGGCGGGGGGGATACCGAAGGCCAACTGATGCCGCTTTGCGGGATCACCGGCAATTTTGACCAGCAGCCTGAGCTGGAGCGTCACGGTGCCACGGCTCTCAAACTGCACCGCCACACCATTACCAGCCCGGATCAGTTCGGCGCTGCCGTTTTTAACCGTGAACTGCTGCACCGCCACATCGCCGCCGAAAAGCGGAATCGTTTCGCCTGCGGAAGCCGAGGTGAACTGCAGTGTGGCATTCAACGAAGCCACCCGATCGTTCACCGTGCCCGAATAACTGGCAGAGACAATGGAAACATTACCGATTGCCGATTGCCGGTTGCCGATTGCCGAATCGGCGGCGTTTGCGCTGCCCAAACCGAACGTGATAAGCAGGAGAATGGCGGCCATCACCGGCGGAAGGCCGCTGTTCGGTGCGGACGGTCCGGCGGGTAACACTTCAATCGGTTCGACCTGATGGGTGCGCGGCCAGTAACGCCAGATGAGCCATGAGACTACGGCCAGCACCACCACAGGAAAACCCACAATCAGCGCGTCATGCAGGGCGCGCCACTGAACCAGCAGGCTGCCCACCGACCCGAGGATCAGTGCCAACGCCAGCGTGACGATAAAGCTGCTCTGTTGTGCCCGCCGCCATTGCCAGCCCCACAGGGCGAGTCCCAGCAAAAACGCAGCCGTTTGCCACACCATCTGGGTCGTCTGGAACGTGTGCAGCGACATGATCCGAGCCCGGATGGATAACGGTACGTCGCCGATATTGAGCACTTTCGTAAACAGGAACGGCTGGCCGGTTTGCGGCAGCTCGATGCGCAGCGAGTGAATGCCGGCTACGGTCGCCATCGGCGGCAGCGAGGCAACCGGAGTACTGACCGAAGGCTGTGCTGGCGCGAATCCATCTCCACCCCCACCACCGCCGCTGTTTGGGGGTAATGCGGCTTCCTCACGTGCCAGAGTCCCCGCCGATATTCCGGAGACGAACTGGCCGTGGGTGATCGCCTGTCGTTGTTGTTCCGCGGCAATCTCCGCCGGGGTAGCCGCCTGCACCAGACCGCGCTGGGACAATTCCGCGAACCGCCCGGCCGTTATTTGTTCGACGCTGCCATCAGCAAAGAGCACCTCGCAGTGCTCGTTCACAATCGGGCTGTAGGCGAGCACGGAATCGGGCTTGAGTGTGTCCAGCGCCATGCCGGCACCCAGGTACGTGAAACGCTGGCCGGTTTCGGCGTCGTAGGTGATTTGCGGCGCGTCCAGCACATTGGTCATTTCGTCGAACGACATCGGCAGGCGATGGTTGTTGTCATCAGCGAACATACGCGTGGCGATGCCAATTTGTTTGAGGTTGCTGACCGAATTGATGGCTTGCGCCTTGCGCTTGGCAGACGCCAAGGCCGGCAGCAGCATGGCGCCGAGGACGGCCAGAATAGCCATCACCGCGAACAGGGTTAAGACACCATTCCAGCCGCGGCGCACCGCGGAGATGACCAGCGCAATCACCAGGGCGGCCAGGAAACCGACCAACAGGATTGCCCCGCCGCCGGCACGCAATACTTGCCCGTAAAATATGAGAAATTTCTCCCATCCATCCAACAATCCGTAGGTCGTCCCCTCGGCGATGTTCATGCTGCCACCGAAATCTGAAAGCCGGAAGCCCGGCGGCACCAGGAGATGCCATTCCGCGTACGTGTTCGGCACGTCGGTGCGCGGCGCATCAAGTTTGAGTATTGTTGACCAGTGCGATTTCAGGGCGCCGTCGTTCTGCGCATACACAATGTCCACGGCAAAAACCTGGTCGCGGTCGACGTCGCGTGGCAGCGGGACCAGCACCCCGTCGCCGTCGCGTTCCGGTTTGGCCGGCTGGCCGTTGACATAACAGCTCCAGAGTTTCGCGTCTTTGGGCAGTTCGAAGCGTTGGAATTGCTTGTCGTTGTTCTTCACCATGAACGATGCCTGGGTAAGCATTTCACCGCTGCCGGTGAGCACCGAGGTGATTTGGGTCCGGTCGGCAACGGCTTCCAGCACCGGCTCGCTGGCGTAGCGTTGCACCTCGAGCGCCAGGTCGTATTGATTGCCGGTATATTGCCAGGCCAATACCACGGCGCGGCTGATGAACGAACGGTCAACCGCCGACAGCTCGGCCTCATCCACCCGCCGCAACGTGTCGCCCACCGTCTGTGGACTGAGCCGCAGGCTGGCGGCGGTGGTGACCGCGATGGAACCGGTCTCGCGTTCCACGTCTATGGTGTGGATGCCGCCGACGGACAGGCGGCCCCCGCTGTGCGCGGAATCAAAAGGATAATCATAGGTAACCACCAGCGTGTAACCATCCCAGACCTTGTCCTGCAAACCGATGGTCCAGATAACCTCGTTGGTGTCAGTTTCGGAGGGACGAGCTCTGGGAGTCCCTGACTGGTTTTCATTCGAGGGGCTTGCGTTCGAGTTATTGGGACTCGTATAACTCGTCCCTCCGACGATCGCGCCTCCGGTGATTTCCTTGCGGCGAATATTCGGACCCGTAAATTCGACGTTCTTGAATCGCGCCGGGACCCGGACATTGAATTCCTGCACGCCCTGGTTCACGAGACTGTAACGGATGGTGGCGCTGCCACCCACCACGCCGTCGCCGATGGTCACGAGGTTGAAAACGTCGGCGACGATACGGGCGGCCAGTTTTTCGCAGGTAACGTCGAGTTGCCAGTCCGGTTGTTCAGTGGTGTAGGCCAGAATTTCATCCCCCCTCCCCGTCAGCCGGTTAGCCGGAATTTCGCGGAGACCGTTCAACTCGGCCGTTCGCAGCCGGATGCCGGGCGCGGAGCCGGCGCCGATTTGCGCGGTCTCCTTCGCCGCGCGGGAAACGCGCAAGGGCTGCACGCGGATCCGGTCGGGAAACGGCTTGAGCGCCTGCTCCAATTGAACTTCCAACCGGCGTTGGCCCAGCACCCGGCTGGAGAAACTCACCTGCAGCCGGCCGTCGCTCAATTTCCAGTCATCGATACCGTCTCCGCGCACGTCCGCCACGTCGAATCCGGCCTGGGGCGCCAGCTCGAGCGTGTAAATGCCGGCCTTTTCGACATCCAGTGTCAGGCTGTGCATCACCACCTCCCGCGTCTCTTCGAGCCGTACGTTGACGCGGTCCGCCACGGTAATAATCGGTTCAACCGGTTTAAGCTGGAGCGTCAGCGTAAAAGGACGGGCGTTGAAACGATAGGCAGCCACGGCTTTGTCCGGTGCATTGACCTGGCGCAGACCGGTGAGCGACCTGATTTCCACCAGCATGTCCTCGGCGGAAATGGTCAGCGAGCCGGATTCGCGGTCCACGTTCAGCGGTTGCGGCGGGTTCAATGCTGCGACCGACGAAGTATCATTACTCCCGACGGCCTGTTCGGAATAAAGCGTCAGGTCGCAGGAGTTCTCCATGGGTTTGATGAATTCGACGGTCAACACCTGGTGATCTCCTTCGGTGGAAGTATGCCAATCCCGTATCTGGTCACCTTCCAGGCGTGTCAACGCTTGCGTAGCCGGCAACTGCAGCGTGAGTTGTCCGGCGTTGCCCTGGACGATGTCATAATGAAATTTGGCGGTGTACTTGATGACGTTGGGCGTGATTTGAGCGGCGATGGTGGTGTCCACCGTCAGCAAAGCTTTGCGCGCTACTTCGGCGATTTTGCCCTGCCAGCGCAAAGCAACCGTCTGGTCCGTGCCCAGAAAACCAGTCAGCCGGGAAACCCCGTTGGTCCGGATGGTTTCCAGCACTGTCCCGCTGAGCAGTTGTACCTCTGTGTTCGTCCCACCGGCCTGCGCCGTCACGGACGCAATCGTCGCCGCCGGGCCGGCGAAAGAAATCCGGTTCCACGGTTCGTCCCGTTGGATTTTGGCGACGACCTCCAGCTTGAATTGATAATGGCCCTTGCGCGACGCGACCAGCAGATAGGTGTTGCCTTCGCGAACGATTTTCAACGCTTTGGGCAATCGGCCCGGCAACACCGCCACATCGCCGGTAAGCAATAACGCCGAACTGTCGCCGGTGGCCTCCACGTCCACCGCTGCCGTAAACCGCGCCGCATCGTCAGATAACCTGCCGTCGTAACGGATTTCGCGGAAGACCAGCTGGCCCGCCGGCGGCGGTGTCGCAAAAGCTGCGGCCTTGTCCGGCAGACAGTTTCGGGACGCGGATTGTGCGAATGACGCAAAAGTCAGCAGGCATGCCAGAAGGGTGATAATGGATTTTTTCATGGCGATCTCCACGGTTACAAGCAGTTTGACCACAGGTTCATGATGAATCAGACGGAATGATGTGCAAAATGCTCCCGTAAATACTTCGTCCTCGTTCTCCTGCTCGCCCTCGTCCTCGATGTACCGGTTCGATTACGAGGATGAGGAGGAATTTCTGTTCAAATGACGGGTACTGAACTAAAGTCAAAGCCGCATGGACTCGGACCCGCCTTCGCTCAGAAGCTCCGGCGCGGCAGAGGCGGCATTGCTGGCGCGTTGCCGTCGCGGCGAACCGGACGCGTGGGATGAATTGTTCGATCTCCATTACGCGGCAGCCGGGCGTTTCATTTTCCAGCTGTCGCATGATTTCACCCGGGAAGATGCGGAGGAAATCTGTCAGGAAGTCTTTCTGTCCGTCATAAAAAACCTCGGTTCGTTCCAGGGCGAAAGCCGTTTTCAAACCTGGCTGTTTCGCATCGCCGCCAACCAGGCCCGCGATTACCGCGAAAAGCGGAACGCCGCCAAACGCGGTGGCGGAAAAACGCCCGTTTCGCTTCAGGCGGAGGACCCGGAGACCGGCCTGGCGCTGGATCCACCCGCCGATGCGCCCGGGCCGGATGATTGGGCGATGAACGCCGAACAGATAGTCGGCGTGCGTGCCGCGCTCGACCGCGTCGGCGAAACCTGCCGCGAAATCATCGAACTCCGTTACTTCGGCGACTTGAGCTACGAGGAATTAAGCGCCACATTGAATTTGAATCCGAAAACCGTCAGTTCGCGCCTGAGCAAGTGCCTGGATCGGCTGGAGGAAATTGCTCGAGAAATGTTTGCGCGGGAAAACCCGGGTGTTTTCCCGTCCAACTGAAAGAACGAATGGAACCGGAACGCAAAATTGAAAAACTGCTGCGGGCCTACGCGCAAAGACGCCGGACCGCCGCCGGCGATCCGCTGAAGCTGCATCCCGCGACCCGGCGGTTGTTGCAGGGCGAAGTGTCGCGCCGCGCGGCGAAGCCGGAGACGGAAGAGTCTTCGTTCTCAATTTGGCAGCTGTTCCGTCAGCAGTGGGCGTTCCTGTTCGGGTTCGCCCTCATGATTTTTCTCGGTGCCATGTTTCTTTTGCCGCCGCTGGGAAGCATGAAACGCGAGGCACAAAGTGTCAGCGCCATAAACAACCTCAAACAAATCGGCGCCGCCGCGCAGATGATCGCCGGGGAAAATAATGGCAAGTTACCCGCCTCCCTCGATGAACTGACGAACGGACTCGTTTCCAAACAAACTCTGACCGATCCGGTAAGCGGCAAGCCGTTTGTGTACCTCGCCGGCAGTAAGAAACTGGACGACCTGGAAAGCAACGATGTCCTGGCGTATTCACCCGCGGACAAAGACGGCCGGCCCGTCCTGCTGGCCGACGGCCGCGTCGAATACGCAACCAAGGCGCGCTTTTCCGAATTGACCAAACAAAGATCCACTGAACTGGCCAAGGCGAAGACATTCACGGCCGCGCAACCAGCACAAACGACGGCCTACGAGACGGCGCCCGCGGCGTCACCGGCTCCCGCAGCGGAGGTTGCCGGTGAACTGAAAGAGGTTCCATCCGGCACCAGCGGTATCCAATCGTTTGTCCAGACCGGTGCTGCCAACCAGCAAAACCTTTACCGCAACGTGTCCGCGTCCGCACAGGCTGCACCGGTGTTGCAGTCATTCCAGATGATGCAAAACGGTGACGTCGTGTCGGTCGTGGACCGGGACGGTTCAGTTTATCACGGCTCCATGCAAATCGCCGCGGTCAAAGGCAACGAAGCGGAGGCGACATCTCCGAACGAAGCGACCCCGCCAATGCAACGCCAGAAGGAAGCAGAGCCAAGGACTGACCATCCACCGCAGGCGACTCAAAACTATTTCTTCCGCGTGATGGGGACCAACCGGACCTTGCAGCAAAACGTCGTCTTCAGCGGCACCCTGGAAGCACTTCCCGGCGCGATGGCCAATGCGCCACAATCTTCCGGAGGCGGTGGCGGTGGTGGCGGTGGCGGTGCCGTGCAAAATAATTTGCAGGTTTCCACCAACCAGCAGCAGTCGCTCTTGTCCAATTCCCGCGTGGTAGGAACGGCCGTGATTGATATCACCAACCAGATCGAGATTAACGCTGTACCCGTTACTCAATAATCAACCGCAAGGACTGCCCCTCCTCCAAGGTGGGCAACAAAAACATAAAAAGGTCAAAATCGCGTAATGCAGTAACACGCGGATCGATGTACAGGAGTAAACGGAGGAAACAGGTCATTTGGAGTGCGCGGCCATGTCCGCGCTTTGAAAGC
>JBGPDH010000078.1:0-13950 GCA_041482195.1 Verrucomicrobiia bacterium | reverse complement strand
CGCGAAGTGCGCCGGCCATTTCCGACCTGGGCGGGATCCCAATCGATTACCAGCAGCAGGATTTCGTGAAAGAAATCCACCGCCTCACGACCGAGGGCGTGGACGTCGTCTTTGATCCCATCGGGGGTACCCACCTCTGGCACTCCCGCAGGGCTCTCCGTCCTGGCGGGAGAGTGGTGGGTTATGGCCTTCGTTCCTCGCTACGTGGTGAAGGATTGGCTTCAGGTCGTCCAGGTCGTCGTCAACGCTTTCGTGGCACCGCCCTCTTCGCGTGGTACATCGCCGCCGGCTGGCTTCTCCCGCAGCGGAAACGGGTGGTCCCCTATAGCATCCAGACGCTCAAACGGCTGAAACCCGAATTCTTTCGAAAGGATTTGATCGACCTGTTTGAGCTCCTTCAACAGAAAAAGATCAAGCCGATCATTGCGCAGCGATTTCCTCTTGCCGGAGCAAGAGACGCGCACGAGTTGCTCGCGAAAGGGGGTGTGACAGGCAAGATCGTGCTCGATATAACAGGAAAGCATAAGACTGCCTGACAGCAGCTGTTCCCGGTCGGCATGGTGGCGGGCTTATCGCGGCACCTTATAATTCAAAGTCACCGGTGACGATACGGACTTATTTGCCTTGATTCAGCCATCTCAGCGCGGGCGGCACCAGCTCTAAAAAAAAGTAAGTGAGTGCCTCGTGAGTCGCGTCCGGTACGATGATGAACTCGCTGTCAGGCAATGCCAGTGAACTCAATGATTCAACTTCATTGGCAGGCGCAATTTTGTCGTCACCCCCGGCGATAAACAGTGCGCGGACGGGTTTTCGTTCCAGAACCGTCGTGGTGTCGAATTCGCCGGCCGGGAACCCGAGGACAGACGGTATTTTTTTTATCCCTGCTCTAACCATCACTTTTGGCACCCAATCGGCATATTCCTGGCGGATGTTCATGACGGTATTTGAAAAATTCGCATAGGGTGCGATGGCCACGACGGACCGGACCCGCGGGTCAACGCCCATCCACCGGAGGGCTATAACCGCTCCATAGGATTCGCCCACGGCGGAGACTGGTCGGGCCAGTTCGTGGTCTCGCGCCAACGCATCCAGCAATTGGCTCAAGTCATTGGTTTCCTTGACCCCGAAGTAAATCTGCTTGCCGGTGGATTTTCCGTGACCGCGCAGGTCAACCAACACACAACGCCAGCCCGCCTCGGCCAGGCGCAGCGCCCAGGGCAGCATGGAAAATTGGGCTTCGCCATAGCCGTGCAACAGCAAAACCGTTCCCCGCGGCGTCGCCGTCCAAGCATTGGACTGACCGGGCACAGTGGCGCGGAAACTGAACTCGTACTGCTTTTGGTCATTCGCCGACCAGTTGGTGGAAGAGATTTTCAGATGATAATCGGCCGGATCGACAATCCGGAAATATAACCGGGCCGGCGGCGGTCCCACTTCCACAGAGCGGTCCACAAAATTAGTGAGCAGTTTCGGGCTGAACGCGAGAGTCACCGGGGCATGCGGTGCAAACCAGGTTGGATAGCGATTGGGTGAACGGGCAATCGAGTGGGCCACGAACGTACCGCAGCCTCCTGTGTTCAGTGCCAGAACAATCAATAACAGCAGTCTGACAAAATTCATCAACTGCCCTCCTTATCCGGGTTCGGACTACCCGCCGTCAACGCTTTTCCATGGCGGACACGGCTTTTCCTCCGCCTGAATTTGAACGCGGGAAAGAAATTTCAGTAAACCTTCCGCAGGTTTGAGGGGAGAATATTCAGTTCCGAGCGGTACTTGGCGACGGTACGACGGGCGATGGTGATGCCTTTGTCGCCGAGCATTTTCACCACTTCCTGGTCGGACAACGGTTTGGTGGGTTCCTCGTTCTTGAAGATTTCGGCAATCATGTCCTTGACGCTGGTATTGGACACGCCGTCGCCGGTCGCAGTCTGCAGGCCGGCGGTGAAGAAAAATTTCATTTCGAACACGCCCTGCGGCGTCTGCATGTACTTGGCGGAAACGGCGCGGCTGACCGTGGTCTCGTGCACCCCAACCACCTCGGCCACCTGAGCCATCGTCATGGGGCGTAAGTGCGCAACGCCCTTTTCCATGAAGTCGCGCTGACGTTTCACAATTTCCTTGGCGATGTTCAAAATCGTTTGCTGGCGCTGGTGTAAACTCTTGATCAAAAATTTCCCGGCGCGGATCTTTTCGCGGATATAATTTTTCACCTCGGCGGAATTTTCACCCTGCGACATCAGGTCTTTGTAGATATTGCTGATGCGCAGGTGGGGAATGTGTTCGTCGTTGGTCGTGACCACAAAATCGTTGCCGACCTTTTGCACGAACACCTCCGGCAGGACATAATGGTCCGTGTCCGGCAGGAAGGCCCTGCCCGGACGGGGTTCCAGGCGACTGATGCGGCCGAGTGCTTCCTGCACTTCCTCCACCGAGTGGCCGGTGCCGCGGGCGATTTCAGGGATGCGACGTTTGCCGAGCGCGTCCATGAAATCGCGCACGATGCGATATTCCAGGGAATCCTGCCGGCCGCTACGCAGCAATTGCAGCACGAGGCACTCACGCAGGTCAAGGGCTCCTATCCCCGGCGGATCAAAGGTCTGAATGACCGTTAACACTTCGGCGATGTTATCCTCCGGCAGGCTGGCGATGGCGGACATTTCCTGAACGGTGGACTTGAGGTAGCCGTAATCGTCGATATTGCCGATGATTAATTCTGCGATATGGCGTTGTTCCTCGTTTAAATCCGTTTCGCGGACCTGATCCATCAGGACCTGCGCCAGGGTGGTGCCGGCCGCCAGGGAATCGAACATAAACTGGCGCTTTTCCTCGTCCTCGGCGGTCTGGCGTATGGGGATATTGGTTTGGGCAAAATGATCGCGCCATTCCTGGTCCAACTGCACCAATCGATCGAATTCCTTCTGAAAATCGTCCGATGCACCATCGCCGGATTCACCATTTTTCAACAGGGTGGTATCGCTGAGCATCGTGGTGTCCACGGTCCCGGCTTCCGGCAGCTCCGCAGGGGCATCAGCTTCCTCGTTGTCCGTCACCTCCCGATCGCCTAATTCGGGTTCGGGCGAAGACACCTCCTCCAGGACGGGGTTTTGTTGTAACTCCTGTTCGACGAGGGCCTTCAATTCCAGCGTCGGGGCTTGCAGCAAAGCCAGGGACTGTTGTAATTGCGGTGCCAACACCAGCGATTGGGTGAGGCGGGCAGACAGTTGTAAGCTTTGAACCATCAGTGCTACCTATTTTAGCTTAGAATTTTTAAAGCACAAGCAAAAATGGCACGACATTCGCTGCAATTCCCGCTATCCGCAGAAATACTGGATTTTACTCCCGATTGCATCCATCTTGGAATCATGAAGTTGATTCTAACGCCGCACAATATCACTCTTACCAAAGCAATCGAGGATCACGTGCTCGACCGGCTGCAAAAGCTGGATCATTTCGACCGACGCGCGGTGGACGCCCGGGTTACGTTGGAACACGACCACACACGCGCTCCGGAAAACCAGTTCAGTTGTTCCATGCGCCTGAGTGTGCGCGGTCCGGATTTGTTCGCTGAGGACCGTGAAAGCGACCTGTATGCCGCCATCGACTGCGTGGCCCGGAAGATCGAACAACAGATCCGTAAACGCCACAGCAAACGGAAGACCAGAAAGCACAAAGTAGCCGCCCGCACCAAATCCCGACGCCAGGAATCCGATCTTTGATGATTCTGCGCGCCCGAACGATCCTGCCCGTTTCCCATCCGCCCATCGATAACGGCGCGGTCCTTGTGGCCGGTAATCGCATCCGCGCGGTGGGTCCATGGCCCGATTTCAAATCAAAAGGCGAAGAGGAAATCGTTGACCTGGGCGAGGTGGTTTTGTTGCCCGGCCTGGTGAATGCCCACTGCCATCTCGATTATACCGACATGGCAGGCCAATTACCGCCGCCCAGGACGTTTACCGACTGGATTCCGCTCATCACCGCGGCCAAGAGCGCCTGGAGTTATTCCGACTATGCCCGTTCCTGGTTGCGGGGTGTGCATATGTTGTTGCGCAACGGGACCACGACGGTCGCAGACATTGAGGCCATGCCGGACCTCCTGCCGGATCTCTGGGACGCCACGCCCTTGCGGGTCTTTTCCTTCCTGGAAATGACCGGCATCCGTGCCCGGCGGGAACCGGGGGAAATCCTGCGCGAAGCGGTGGAGAAGATCGATTCGCTCGCTCATGGTCGTTGTTCGGCCTCGCTTTCGCCGCATGCTCCCTACTCCACCCTGCCGGAGCTCCTCCGCAGCAGCGCCCGGCTGGGGCGCGCACGCCGCTGGACAGTCTGCACGCACATTGCCGAGTCCGAGCAGGAATTCGAAATGTTCAAGCACGCCCGCGGAGCCATGTACGACTGGCTCCAACGCAACCACCGGGACAATTCCGATTGCGGACTCGGTTCGCCGGTGGAACACCTTGCCCGCAATAGAATGCTGGGTAAAAACCTCATCGCCGTCCACGCCAATGTCCTCGCGCGTGGTGATGCAACCTTGCTCGGCAAACATCAGGTGAACGTCGTCCACTGTCCCAACAGTCACGCCTATTTCCGACACCCGCCATTCCAACGCGAGCGGCTCGCCGCCGCCGGCGTCAATTTATGCCTGGGAACCGACAGCCTGGCCACGGTTCGCGTTGTCGAAAAACAGAAGCCCGAGCTGAATCTGTTTGCGGAGATGCGCACGCTGGTCGCCCGTGACAAAGCTGTTTCCGCTGAGGAAATCCTTCAAATGGCCACGGTCAACGGAGCACGGGCTTTGGGACGGAAAGGGCAAATCGGGGAACTTTCGGCCGGTGCTTTCGCTGATTTGATCGCCCTTCCGGCGGTCTCCGGCGGCAAGGATGTTTATGAAGCCGTGCTCGGACACGCCGGACCGGTGCACGCGAGCATGATCGACGGGCGCTGGGTTATCCCGTCTCATTGAAACTTTCATCCGGCCACGGGCCAAATTCCTTCCGCCTTTTTGCTCGTAAACCGCAAATCCCAAATCTTAAATTCAGGTGTGACCGCGTTCGACACCGATTTACAACAGCGTCTGGCTGCCATCCGCAGTCAGGGTTTGCTCCGTGAATTACGTCGCGTGGATTCGCCGCAGGGCCCCCGCCTGCGGATTGGCGGGCAATCCCTGTTGAATTTCTCGTCGAACGATTACCTCGGGCTTGCGAACCATCCCTTGCTGAAACAAGCCGCCACCCAGGCCGTGGAAGAATTCGGCGCCGGTTCCGGCGCAGCCCGCCTCGTTTGCGGCTCGCTCGGGCCGCATCATGAACTGGAGGAAGCGCTGGCGGCTTTCAAAGGCACCGAAGCCGCCCTGGGTTTTTCCTCCGGTTATGCCACCGCCGTCGGGACCATCTGCGCACTGCTGGGTAAGGACGATATCATCGTCCTGGACAAACTGGTTCATGCCTGCATCGTGGACGCGGCCCGGCTCAGCGGCGCAAAAATCCGTGTCTTTGCCCACAACGACCCGGACGATCTGGAAGACAAACTGAAGTGGGCTGAAAAAGCCCGCGGTCCGGGCTCCAACATTCAATCCGGCCCGCGCGTGCTGATTGTGACGGAAAGTATTTTCTCAATGGACGGCGATGCAGCGCCTTTGCGGGAGATGGTTCACCTCAAAGAGAAATACCACGCGTGGCTGATGGTGGACGAAGCTCATGCGACCGGTCTTTACGGAAAATATCGCCGCGGCCTCGCCGAAGAACTCGGAGTGAGCGACCGGATCGAGATTCAAATGGGTACGCTGGGCAAGGCCCTGGGTGCGAGTGGCGGTTATATTTGCGGGTCGCGAGTCCTGATTGATTTTCTGGTCAACTGTGCCCGCAGTTTCGTGTTCTCCACGGCACCGGTTCCCGCCGCCGCCGCCGCGGCAACCGCCGGAATTCGCCTGGTTCAGTCGGACGAAGGAGCAGCCCGGCGAAACACACTTTGGGAGAGAGTTGGCGAATTTCAATCGGCAACCCGCAATCGGCAATCGGCAATTCTTAGTGCCATTATTCCGATTATCATCGGCAAAGAGGACGAGGCCGTTCAGGCTGCCGCCGGTTTGCGCCAGCAGAACATTTTTGTGCCAGCCATTCGATATCCAACCGTTGCGCGGGGACAGGCACGTTTGCGGGTAACCCTGACGGCGGCCCATTCATCGGAAGACGTGAGCCGGCTTGTTCAGGCGCTCAAGACTTTGGATGTGGGACTTTAATCTTTGGACGACATGAACAAATTCGCCCGACTCGATCGTCAATTTGTCTGGCATCCCTTCACCCAGATGCGCGACTGGTTCCAGCTTGAGCCGGTGGTGATCGCTGCTGGCCGGGGAGCAGTTTTACGCGACGTCCGCGGGCGGAGATATCTCGACGCTAATGCTTCGATCTGGACCAATTTACACGGACATAATCATCCAAAACTGAACGCGGCGATTAAGCGTCAATTAGGAAGAATCGCCCACAGTTCAGCGCTGGGTTTGGCGAACGAACCCGCGTCCTTGCTGGCTGGAAAACTGGTGGAGGCAGCAAACCCAGGCAGCCGCCGACGTGAGGAGGCGGACGAGCCAGGAGCCCCACGGTCCGCCTCGTTACCTCGGCGGCTACAGAAGGTATTTTTCTCCGACAACGGTTCCACCGCACTCGAAGTGGCGCTCAAGCTCGCTTATGAATTCACACGGCGATCAAAGCGAAGCAAACATCCTAAATTCCTTTCCCTGACGGGCGCCTACCACGGCGATACAGTGGGCGCGGTGGCTCTGGGTCACATCGACTTGTTCCACCGGAGTTATTCGGGACTGTTGTTTAAAACGGACAAGGTGATGGCGCCCTACTGCTATCGGTGCCCCTTTAACCGCGCCCGAGCGGAGCGCGCCGATGCACGTGAGTATCGCCGATGCAATTGGGAATGCCTCGACAAAGTCGAACAGAAATTTTCTGCGCAACACAAAAAGGGGAACCCCTATGCCGCTTTTGTGTTTGAACCGTTGATGCAAGGCGCGGCGGGAATGATCCCCCAACCACCGGGCTGGCTGCGTCGGGCCGCCGGGGTGGCCCGGTCCTACGGTGCCTTGTTGATTGCCGACGAAGTGATGACCGGATTCGGCCGCACGGGTGTAGCCGCGCTTGTAAAAACGCGGTCGCATCACCACGCCAGTCCGCGCTTTCACAAGCGCGGCTACGGTGCAATTCAATTCGCTTGCCATCACGAAAATGTTCAGCCCGATTTTCTGTGTCTGGCCAAGGGGCTGACCGGCGGTTATCTGCCGATGGCGGCGACGTTGACGACGGGAAAGATTTTCGATGCGTTTCTGGGCCGGTACGAAGAATTCAAAACTTTCTTCCACGGCCACAGCTATACCGGTAATCAACTGGGAGCCGCGGCGGCACTGGCCAGCCTGGACATTTTGCAGAGCCAGGAATCGATCCACTCGCGACAGGTGCTCGAAAGAATCCTGCGCGACGAATTGGCAGCGCTTTGGAAATTGCCGAATGTCGGGGATATCCGGCAGGTGGGTTTAATGGCCGGGATTGAACTGGTAAGAAACTGGCGGACGCGCGAGCCATTCGGCTTACACGAACGCGCCGGCATCCGCGTATGCGAGGCGATGGCCAGACGCGGTGTGCTGACCCGCCCGATCGGCAACGTGATTGTCCTGATGCCACCGTATTGCACCACCCACGCCCAGGTCAGTCAAATGGTCACGGTCCTGGCCGATAGCGTAAAGGACGTCTGCGGTAATTGACTCGCGCCGCTTCGGGTCAACTCGCCTGGACCGGGCCCAAGGGCAGAACGGTACGATGTGCCAGTTCATTGAGCACCTGCGCCAGTCCGGCGTACATGGCCGACAGGCCGCAAATAATCCCCTCGTAGCCGGTAAAATGTTTAAATCCGGAGCCGACACCACCGACCTCGCCGTAGGCCAACAGGAAGAACAGGATGGTCAATGACAGAAATACGAATTGCAGGGCGCGGTTCAGTCGCAACGTGCCAAAAAACATGACGCCGGTGAAGAGACCCCAACAGGCGAGATAAAACGCCATGGCTTTCTCATCGGGTCCGCCAATCGCACCGGTTTTGGGGAGCAGCACCAGGCCGACCAGCGTGAGCCAGAACAGGCCGTAGGAAGTAAACGCCACTGTCCCGAAGGTGTTGTTCTTCTTCCATTCCATCGCGCCGGCGATGATTTGGCCGATACCGCCGTAGAAAATGCCCATGGCCAGCACCATGCTGTTCAGTTCATAAAAGCCTGCATTGTGCAGGTTGAGCAGCACGGTGGTCATCCCGAAGCTAAGCAGCCCAAAGGGAGCCGGATTGGCCGTCGTGTCCTTGATTTGAATCGAATTTGATTCGGTCATATGTGTTATGAGTTCAGGGGTTTTGCCGGTGTTCAGCGCGATAACTACCCTGCCCCACGTAGCCGGTCAAGCATAGTCACCTTGCCTAAAATGCCGGAACGAAAACAAGAATTGTCCAACAGGTTAATCTGAAATTCTTTGATTATACCGGAGTTCGGTTATGATGAGGTTTTGCCGTGAGCGATTCGATTCAGTCGGGGCCGACCCAAATGACGGGTCATCAGGTCGCGAAAAAACCGCGGGACGCACGTTTGGATGCGTTGCGCGGCTTATTTTTAATCATTATGGCCGGGGTCCATGTGCCGACACCGTTGTCTCATGCTTTCCAGGATCCTTTGGGTTGTAACGGTGCCGCGGAAGGTTTTATTTTTCTCAGCGCATGTCTGGCCGGAATCGTTTACGGCAGGACCTACTGGCAATCGGATTGGACAGTGATGTCTCGCCATACGTGGAGGCGAGCCGGGCAGATTTATCTGGCCCATCTGGGGGTGCTGATCCCGGTCGTACTGCTGGTGTGGTCGCTCGCAACGTTAGTGCCTCCTTTGGCCATTCACTTCACTGATTTTCTCGGTCATCCCTGGGGCAGCCTGGTGTTAATGCCGCTCCTGCTGCACCAGCCACCGTTGTTCGACATTCTGCCGCTTTATGTCATTTTCCTGGGTATAACACCGTGGCTGCTGGCCTTTGCGCGCCGTCGCGGCTGGGGGATTTTACTGGGCATCTCAGCCCTGGGTTGGCTGACGGCACAACTTAAATGGGACGTTGGCCTCATAGGCGATCCCACGCGCTTTTTGCCGTTGCGGTGGGGCTCTTTTGATCTTCTGGCCTGGCAATTCCTCTGGTTCTGTGGTCTCGCCATTGGTGAAACCTCGCTTCGGCGGCCAATTATGAGCCCTCGATATCGTTTGGTCGTAGCCGTGCCGGCGGCAATCGTTGTATCCTGCTCCTTGCTGCTGCGGTGGGGAATTTGGCCCCAGACCTGGACCGATCCTGATATTTTTCTCTGGATGGACAAATGGACGCTTGGTCCGCTGCGAGTGCTCGACTTTGGCGCCTGGACTGCATTGTTGCTGGCGTGGAATCCACATTTATCCGCCCGCCTGCTGGCACCGGCGGCACTGTTGGGACGTCACTCACTAGCGGTATTCTCTTTTCACCTGCCGCTGGTCATTGCGGCGACTGCGGTTATTCAAATGTTCACGTTGTCCGGTGCCTGGCAGACGGTCATTGGCCTCGTGGTAATCGCGCTCCTCTTTCCGTGGGCGGGTTGGTTCGAATACCAGCGGCGCCGGCGTGAGGAAACCGCCGTCAAATTCCGCCCGGGGAAGGTCAAACCTTCGTTCCCGACAACTCCAGCAACCGCTTAAACTGCCCGTCGGTCACCGGCATCACGGACAAGCGCGACTGTTTCAGCAAGACCATTTCCTTTAAAGCGTTGTCGGCTTTGATTAGTGAAAGGGTGACCGGCTTCGCCAGGGGTTTGATCGGCACCAGGTCAACCGCGGTCCAGTCCTCTTCGCCGGCCGTCGGATCGGGATAACCCTCCCGGGCCACGCGCGCCAGGCCCACGACGGATTTCGACTCGCCACTGTGATAGAAGAAAACCGGGTCACCGGGTTTCATGGAACGCAGATGTTTCCGCGCCGCGAAGCTGCGAACACCTGTCCAGGCCGTCTTTCCGTCCTTTAGAAAGTCCGACCATGAATAATCTTCCGGTTCCTGTTTTACGAGCCAGTAGTTCATTTACGATTGGCCATTCACGCTTTACGATGGCGTCATGAGTTTGGCCGATAACCTTGCCGCAATTCAACAACGGATTGTCGCCGCCAGCGCGCGCTCGGGTCGCACTCCGGACTCGGTCATTTTGCTGGCGGTGACTAAAAGCCAACCGCCGGAAGTGGTGCGCGAGGCGGCGGACTGCGGTCAAATATTGTTCGGCGAAAACAAGGTGCAGGAGGCGAAAGCCAAAATTTCCTCATGCCCCGGACGGTTGCGCTGGCATTTCATCGGGCATCTGCAGTCGAACAAGTGCCGGGACGCGGTGCAATTGTTCGAGATGATCCAAAGCGTGGACAGCCTGCCGCTGGCTCAGGAAATCAGCCAACGCGCCGAACAGGCGGCCAGAAAGATGCCGGTCTTGCTGGAAATCAATGTCGCGGGCGAAGCCAGCAAGTTTGGTTATTCACCGGACAAATTGCTGACGGAATTGAAAGCAATCAGCGCCCTGCCCCGGATTGAAATTCAGGGTTTAATGACAGTGCCGCCGTGGTCGCCTGAACCCGAAAAGTCGCGATCGCATTTCCGGCGGTTGCGCGAGCTGAAACAGCAATGCGAACAGGTCCTGGGTGGTTCCCTGCCCCACTTGAGCATGGGCATGAGCGGTGATTTTGAAGTCGCGATCGAAGAAGGTGCAACCCTGGTGCGCATTGGAACAGCGCTGTTTGGTCCCCGTCGCGTCGCGGAAAAACGCGTGACGACCGATTGAATTTATGCTGCAATTTTTCCGGGAAGGTTTATTATGACTGTAATGACTATCGAGACGTACAAACGGGAGATTGCCGAAGCCGTCAAGGCCTTCGAGCGTTATATTGTGTGCATCGACAAGACGCCGGAGGATTTTGAGGCATCACTCGTTTCACTGATGGCCAAGGCCATCAAGGCCTATGAAAATCGCGGGGAAGGATTGCGGCACGGTATTGCGCTCGACAAACAGGTCACCATCATCCTGAGCCAAAACGATGACGCGCGTCCGTTGTGCGGTATTTATTTCAACCTTCATTCGCCCTACCGGAAAACGCCGCCGCCGAAGACCATCAAGTCGTTAACCGACAAACCGCAGGAATAAAACTGCAGGTTTGGCTTATTGTTCGCGGACTTCATCGCCCACCTGGGCTGTCCCCGCAACCAGGTCCGCCACGGTGTCATTGTCCCTCTGCGGACCGGTAATTTTGACCTCGCCCGCTTTCAAGCCGTTCCGATAGAGAAACAGGGTCTGGTCCATGCCCGGCATGTGACCCACGGGAAAACTGAGCACGACAAACCGTCCGGTGGCGTTATAGGAAGCGACTTTCGCCGTCAGCGAATTGTCGGGCGTGACGATGGGATTCAGCGTGGGGCTGGGAGTGGCGGGAGCCGAAGCAGGACTGGACGGCGTTGTCGTTGCCGGTTGCGCCTCCTGATGATGAAAGAGACCACAACCGTTTACCAGAAGCAGCATCGGGAGCAAAAACCGGAACGGCGAAAATTTCATAACAACAGTTAAGCGCGCAAAAGCCTGCAGGTCAATTCACCTTTCGGTGATTACGGTGTCGTCGTGCTCGTAGGCGGGTGCGCAACAGCATAACAACCGCAGGGTATCGCTGCCGGTATTCCAAAGTTTGTGCTTCTGACCGGGTGGAATCGCAATGGCGTCTCCAGCCTTTACCTCGCGGATTTCGCTCCCGATCCGCATCCGCCCGGTGCCGTGCGTGATATAATAAATTTCCTCCGTCCGGACATGATAATGTTCCTGCGTGCTGCCACCCCCGGGCAGGCGGGCTTCCGCGAGGCTTTGATTGCGGATGGCCGAGTTGCGGTGGGCCAGCAGTTCGCGGATTTCCGAGCCGTCCTTGGTAATGAACGGCTCAAGCTCATTAAGGTTTTTGATGTCCATAAATTGTGTTTGTCGTACTCGTGCTCGTTCTCCTCCTCGTCCCCGGTTCTTGAATTCTTAATTGACTTGATGACGAGAACGAGAGCGAGGAGGAGGACGATCTATTTTATACATTTTCGGATGATCCGACGACTTTTGACCAATCGGTCTGCCCGATGATCACCCCGGCTACAATCAAAATCATTGCCGCCCAGAACGTGGGGGTGACCGGCTCGTGCAGAAAGAAATGTGCCCAACTCATCGTGCTGAGCGGGATGAGGTTGTTGAACAACATGACCCGGCTTGTGCGCCAGCGGCGGAGGGCATCGTTCCACAACGCGTAGGGAATGACGCCACCAAACACGACACAGAACGCCAGCACCCCAAGGGAGGTAGTGTTGACAGGTATCCCCTGGGTGGCCACCTCCAGCAGTCCGAAGGGCAGCAACAACACTCCGGACATCCACATGGTATGGGCGGCGACTTCGGTTCCGTTCAGTTGGACGCTAAAAAAACGCATTTGACGGCTGAAGTACGCCCACAACACGCTGCAGGTCAGGCCGCAGAATTCCCCCAGCAAATCCGATTTGACCGTCTGCAAGGCCGGCCAGAGCAGAACCAGCACGCCACTAACCGCCAGCAATGCCGCGCCGTAACGCTTCGCGCTCGCCCAGCTGGCTCGCGGTCGTTCCTCCCACAATAAGGCCCAGACCGGCGACGCGCCGAGGTACAACGCCACGTGTGACGCGCTGGTCAGCCGTAACGCCCAATTGAAGGCCACAATATAAACCGCAAGAACCAATCCCCCGCGCAACCACAATTGCCGGCGCAAAACGGCGGTCAACGGATGACGCTCCCCCAACCAGGATGAGTAACGCAGAATCGCAAATAAAACCAACCCGGCCAGAAGAAACCGGATACTGCCCGTCCAGATGGGTGGCCAGGCCATGACCAGCCATTTGGTACCGGCATTGTTGCCACCCCACAAAAAGACCGTGAACAACAGACTGCCGGCGACCATCGCGTTGTTTTTGGATTGCGACACGGCGGGAGTTAGCCAATACGAGAATGGTTTGCCAATGAAATTTGTCGCTGATAAAAATTAGCGGTTGAAGCCATAGAGGACGTAGCGGCAGCTCGGTAGAGTGCTGCTAATCCCACACGACTAAGATGGCGGCTTTCTGTCGAAAGCCGCTACTTCAGCTTTGAGAAAAATCGGATTTCGCGGGCAAAACTCTGCTCCGAGTCCGAGGCGTGAATCAGGTTGAAGAGAAATTGGTCGTCGCCCGGCTGCTGGAATTTTAACCGGTACGGTGCATTCGCGCCTTTGGCGCCCGGCCAGAAGTCACCGCGAATGGTACCCGGCTCTGCTTTCCAGGGCATGGTGGCTCCAATGGCCTTGCGAACCTTTTGAATGGCACCATCGCCTCTAAGCCGGATGATCTTCACCGGGCCGTAAGCCATATACTTGGAAGTTCCGTGCAGACAGGGCGGCCGGTTACCAATGGCCGGAAAATAAAACTCTTTCCACTTTTCCTCCGTCAGGTTTTCGTTCCCGACAAGCGTACACTCTGCCAACACGGTTAACCCCAATGCCTTCAGACGGTCCTCAACCTGACCCTCCAGTTTGCGCCAGAAGGAGTCCGGTTTGATGATGACCAGCGTGTCCTCTGCCTTACAATCCGCCATATGCCAAAGGAGCTGGTTTCGCAGCCTATTTCCTGAATTTCGCAGACTAATTCAGAAGAACATATCAAAGCCTGGCGCGATTTTCTGCCACCTGCAATGCGGGCTGAACATTGTGCCGTTGGAAACAGACGCGGTTGAGCGCGTTGCTGAGCGCAACCACTTTTTCCCGGGTGCATTCACCCATGAAACAGACCTGAATCCAGTTTTTCCGGCGGAGATACTCGCTGTTATAGCTGAGAAGATAACCGGCTTGTT
>JBGPDH010000077.1:0-13967 GCA_041482195.1 Verrucomicrobiia bacterium | reverse complement strand
TCTAAGGCGCTTATTGTTTGCCATCCCGCTGCTGCTGATTATCAGCGTCATCGCGTTCACGCTGGTTCATCTGGTGCCCGGCGGGCCGTTCGACCGTGAACGCGCACCGGCATCCCCGGAAATTGAACACAACCTTAAGGCGGCTTTCCATTTGGATGAACCGGTCTGGAAACAGTATCTGCGCTTCTTCGGTCTGGTCTGGGAAAAAGATCCAGCAGGACACTGGCATCATCCGCCCGCCAGTTTTAACATTTCCTACAAATACCGCAGCCATCGCGTCAGCGACATCATCGCACAAAGCCTGCCGGTTTCCATGACGCTGGGTACGCTGGCCTTCAGCTTCGCCATGGCCGTTGGCCTGCCGCTCGGGTTCTTTACGGCGGCCCGCCGCGGCCGTTGGCCGGATTATGCCGGCAGCTTTATTGCCATGCTCGCCGTTTGCATTCCCGGCTTCGTGGTGGCACCGCTGCTGATCCTGGTCTTTGCCATCAAATTACAGTGGTTGCCGGTCGCATTATGGGAATCGCCGGCGCACATGGTCCTGCCGACCATTGCCCTCGGTCTTTTCTTCTCCGGCAAAATCGCCCGGCTGTTCCGCGAAGGGATGTTGAATGCGATGCAATCCGAATTCATCGCCGCCGCCCGCTCCAAGGGGTTGACCGAAAATATCCTGCTGCTCAAGCACGCCGTGCGGATTGCGATCCTGCCCGTGGTTTCATTCTCCGGTCCCATGCTTGCTGATTTGCTCACCGGTTCGTTCGTGATTGAAAACATTTTTCAGATTCCCGGCATCGGCGTGTTTTTCATTAACAGCGCCTTGAATTCCGATTACACCGTGGCCGTGGACCTGGCGTTGCTGTACGCCATCCTGCTCATCGTTTTGAATTTGATCGTGGACTTTTCCTACACCTGGCTCGACCCGCGCGTGAAATATGAGTGATCAGAAAGTTGATGGCGCAAAGTTGATCGTGGATAGCAGGGCAGCCGACATGACCGGCGCTCAACCATCAACTCTCAACTCTCAACTCGCCTGGCGGCGGTTCCGGGCGAATCGTCCGGCCGTCGTTAGCGCGTGGTTCCTGGCTATTCTGCTGTTGGTCGTCATCGCCTGGCCGGTTTTCCTTAAAATCTCCGGCGCGCCCTTTGCCCGACTCCACAACCCCGACCAGCTCTCCGACGCACAATTTTCCGCCCCTTCCCTCCAACACTGGTTTGGCACCGATCTGCACGGGCGCGACCTTTTTTCCCGGGTCCTGTTCGGCGCGCAAATCTCGTTGCTCGTCGGCGTCGTCGGCGCGCTGGTAAGTCTCGTCATCGGCGTGATCTGGGGCGCGGTGGCCGGTTATCTCGGTGGCCGGGTGGACTCGTGCTTGATGCGTATTGTGGACGTCCTTTACTCACTGCCGTCCATCATCTTTGTTATGGTGCTGATAACGACCGTGGGCGAAGTGATCAAGCGCTCGCATCTGATTCAAAATTCTCCAGCGCTGGAAGGGGGATTGCGCGTAACCCTGTTGTTCGTCGGTCTCGGAGCTGTGTCCTGGCTGACGATGGCGCGCATTGTGCGGGGACAGGTGCTTTCGTTGCGGACACGTGCATTTGTCGAAGCCAGTCGCGCGTTGGGGGGTGGCCCGGTACGGATCCTGGCACGGCACATCATCCCGAACATTTTGGGCGTCGTCATCACGTACCTGGCGCTGACGATGCCGGCCATTATCCTGTACGAATCCTTTTTGAGTTATCTGGGACTCGGCGTGCAGCCGCCGATGGCCAGTTGGGGCACACTCATCGCTGCCGGCGTTGCACAGATAAATCCCATCCGCATCTACTGGTGGTTGATTATGTTTCCGGGCGGTGTCCTGGTGGCCACCTTGCTGGCACTGAATTTCCTCGGCGACGGCCTGCGGGACGCGTGGGATGTGAAAGATCAGCATGGATGATTTTAAGAGGGTCAAGAGGTGGCATTTCCCCTTGACCTGCCTTAGTATTCTGGTGAATATAGAATCAGCTCGGGTAAGGCAATTCCGTGAAAAAGCTTGTACTATTTGCACTCCTGCTATTGGTGTTTTTCCCGCCGGTTTCGCTGTTGTCCGCCCCAGGCGACGAGCATTGGGACAAACAATTCAACTGGCCCGGACCGAACAATCCTTTCGTTCTTCTCTCCCTCGCGCAACACAATGGCAGGCTCTATGCCGGTGATGTGGGAGTCACAAGCACCGATATCCAACAGTGGGATGGTGTGCAGTGGTCCGTCATTGGACTGTTTTACGGGTCGCTCGGAACAAGCATAAATGATATGGCGTTTGCAGGCGACACACTCTATGCAGCCGGCGCTTTCACTAATGTCAACGGCATTACCGTCAGCAATCTTGCGAAATGGGACGGGACGAGTTGGAGCGCCATAGGCCTCAATGGGACGGCACGCTGCCTGGCTGTGGACGGCAATAATCTCTACGTTGGCGGTTCCTTTACGAATCCCGCCACGGGCGGCGTGGTCATGACCAATATCGGTTATTGGGATGGTAGCGCATGGCACGCGTTGGGAAATGGTCTGGGCCGCGTCAGCGGCAGTACGTTTTATGTGCGTGCAGTAACGATTAGAAATGGTTTGGTTTATGCGGCTGGTGCCTTCACCAACTCCGGTTCGCAGTTCCTGAGCAACGTCGCGGTTTGGAACGGTTCCAACTGGTCAGGCGTCGGCGGCGGGCTCATTGGAGTGGTAAACACAATGGTATTTAACGGCAGCGACCTCTATGTCGGCGGTTCCTTTACAAATGCCGTTCCCGGTGGTGCGGTGGCTACCAATATCGCCAGATGGGATGGGGCGAATTGGACCGCGTTGGGAAATGGTGTAACGGGGGTCGGCGTGCAGAGTCTGGCTGTTTTCAATAACCGGGTTTATGTCGCAGGCTCCTTTACGACCGCTGGAGGGGTTAAAGCCAACAATTTTGCAGCCTGGGATGGTTCTTCGTGGTCTTCTGTGGGTGGTGGTGTCAGCGCAAACGCTACCCGCGTTTTATCCATGGGCACCAATATATGCGTTAGTGGCAATTTTATCCTGGCTGGTGGTTACATTGCCGCCGGCATTGCCGCGTGGGACGGGACAAATTGGAGCATGTTCGGCACGCCGGGCAGGGTAAACGGTGTCTACTCCACGGTGCGTTCGGTGACCGGCGGCGGCACCGATGTGTATATCGGCGGCGGCACCCTTTCTGCGGCCGGACATACGACTGCCACCCATATTGCCCGCTTTGACAGCGTCAATTGGTATCCGGTCGGGCCCGGTTTAAACAGCAATGTTGTCGCGATTGCCGTAGCCGGCACAAATATTTATACCGCTGGCGACTTTACCGGCGATGGCGACGGCTCAGGTCCATTGGCCTATCACATGGCACATTGGGATGGAACGCATTGGTCTTCTTTGAACAACACGGCCTTTACGAATGTCACCGGGCTTGCCGTTCGTTCCAATGATCTTTTTATCGCCGGCTATTTCAGCATTCCCGGCGCGGATGGCACCAGCATCAACCTGACCCGATGGGACGGCACGAATTTCTGGAACGTGCTCCGGTTTTCTCCCTACACTTCCTTCTTATTCGGCTCCGGCACGAACGGCATAACCGCCATCGGAGTCCAGGATACCGACATTTACATCGGCGGCGATTTCAGCATCAGTGAATGCAATGCCGGCCTGACCGTTTGCACCAATTGTTACAACGTGTTGCGGTTCGACGGTACCTACGCGCATATCGTCGGCGGGGGGCTCAACAGCAATGTCACCGCCATCGCCGCGTTGGGTACAAACGTTTATTTCGCGGGAGAATTTACCCAGGCCGGCGGTTTCGGCGGTCCATTCGTGAGCAAAATCGCCCGCTGGAACGGCAGAGATTGGTTCGATGTCGGCGGTGGAATCGTCGGCACCGGGGCGATCAAATGCCTGGCGGCAGTGGGCACGAATCTTTACGCGGCCGGCACGTTTACAAACATCGGGGGCATCACGGCGTCGAATATCGCGAAATGGAATGGCGCTGGCTGGTCAGCCCTCGGCAGTGGCATTTCCGGCACCAGCCCCAGTGTTAACGCTCTCTATGTTTCCGGCTCCGACCTGTTCGTCGTCGGCTCCTTTACCTTTGCCGGCAGTAAACCTTCCTATTACATCGCTCATTGGAACGACCAGGCAAACTTCAACCGACCTCAAATCAGTGCAATCCGCGTATCCAACGGGCAGTTCCAGATGCGTCTGGCCGGGGTTACCGGTCTGACCAACATCATCCAAGCCACGACCAACTTCACCGTCTGGACCTCCATATCGACCAACAGCACCGGTATCTACGATTTTACAGACCCGGATTCGCCTGGTTATCCTTTCCGGTTCTACCGGGCGGTTTTAGGGCCGTAAATCAAGTAGTCCGGAAACAGCGGCGATGATGATCTGCATCATGCGAGAGGTGCCAACGGACGGTCATTCTTAAAAATTTCAAGCGCGCGGCTGGTTTGACGCCGCGTGCCGGGCCGCGTGATTCCGGATATGATCAAAATTTCCCTGTTCGCAACCGGCGACAAAACCTTCTGTCACTGTTTTCAATTCCTCCCAACGAGCACGGATTTGTTTGGCTTCCGGCGCTGAAATCTGGTCATCAGCGGTGGCGGTGGCGATGACGTGGAGAAGGTCGGCGAATTCCTGGACAATCTGGTTGGTGGCGGGAATCAGATAATGCGGATGCGGGGCGTTTTTTGGGTTCTGAATAAAAAATCCGCCGGCCCGCTGGCAGATCCACTGGACGAGTCGGTGATCGCCGGTGCTGGCGAGCAGGGCTTCGATGCGGTCGAGCGGGTTGCCGGTGCCGCTCCCGGAGGCATGATTTGGCGGTTCAGCCCACTTATAGACCATGGAAAGTGACAAGCCGAGGTCGGCGGCGACCTGTTTGGGCGTCTTTTTCTCGAAAACCTCGCGCAGCAGTTCGTAGGATTGCATGGCCAGACGATGAAAAAGCGGGAGCCGATTGGCAAGCGGGAACGATTGCGACGTTGAAGTGTTAACCAGTTAAAGCGTGAAGCGGTTAAATGGTCCCTGCGCCTGGCCGTAACGCTTCAGCTCTTCAACGCGGTTATAAATGCAGTTTTAAATTATAGCTGCAGCCTTCACCAGGGTGATGTTTGATAGAACCAGCGTATGATGCGACCTGACAACCACAACCCCGCCTTTCCTGCTTGCGTTGGAAGGAGGTTGGGACTTTACTCGCCCCAACCAAAACTCAGCGAGGATTTATGATTATCTATGGCATCTGTCTGGTAACGGGTTTGATTTTCACGGTGGTCAGCGTCCTGTTCGGCCACTTCTTCGGGCACAGCGGACACGTGGCGGGCAGTGGCGGCAACGTGGAGGCGGGAGCGGACAGTAGCGACGCGCCGGGCATGTCCGTCTTCAGTCCCACCATCATGGCCTCTTTCATCACGGCTTTCGGTGGCTTCGGGCTTATTTTCACGCAGTTCCCTGCCACAAGCAGTGCGGCCATCAGCGCGCCGCTCTCGCTTCTCGGGGGTTCCGCGGTGGCGGGCGTATTGTTTGCATTTTTCCGGTCGATCTTTCGGCATACCCAGGGTTCCAGCGAGTCCCACGTAGCCCGGCTCATAGGCGTGGAAGCCAACGTGATCACCCCCATCCCGGAAAATGGTGTAGGGGAAATCGCTTATGTCGTGGGTGATACACGTTATACCGCGCCGGCGCGCTCGGAAAGCGGTGGGGGGGTGGCCAATGGCCAGACGGTCAAAATCACCCGTATCGTCGGTACACAGTTTTACGTCCAGCGAACCAACTGATTTAGATATCAACGCTCAACTCAACACCCAACTTAAAATGAACCTCACTCCATTACTGGCTGAACTGAACTTCGCTCAAAGCGGCGTCATCATATTCGCGTCCATTGTTATCGTCCTCGTTGTATTTCTGCTGATTTACATGGTGTTAAGTCGCTACACCAAGGTGGGGCCGAACCAGGTCCTCGTTGTGTCCGGCCGAAAACACCGCGCGGAGGACGGCTCGAAGATCGGTTTCCGCATCGTGAAAGGTGGCGGCACGTTCGTCTGGCCGATACTTGAGAAGGTGGACATTCTCTCGCTGGAACTGCTTACGATTGATGTGCAGACACCGGAGGTTTACACGAGTAAAGGCGTGCCGGTGAAGGTGGACGGTGTGGCGCAAACCAAAGTCAAGGGCGACGACATTTCCATTCGCACGGCAGCGGAGCAATTTCTTGGAAAGAGCACCGATGAAATCCGCAATATTGCCACGCAGACCCTGGAAGGCCATTTGCGTGCCATCCTCGGCACGATGACGGTGGAGGAAATTTACCAGAACCGCGATGCCTTCGCCCAGAAGGTCCAGGAAGTCGCCGCCGGCGACATGGCAAACATGGGCCTTAACATCATCAGCTTCACCATTCGCGACATCCGCGACGGCCAGGGTTACCTCGACGCCCTCGGCAAACCCCGCATTGCCCAGGTCAAACGGGACGCCATCATCGCCCAGGCTGAGGCCGATCGTGATTCACAAATCCGCTCCGCGCAGGCGAAGCAGGCCGGACAGGAAGCGCAATTTGCCGCCGACACTAAGATTGCCGAGGCGCAACGCGATTATCAATCCAACGTGGCGCAATACCAGGCCACAGTGAACCAGCAGAAGGCGCAGGCTGACCTCGCCTACGATTTGCAGAAATTCAAGACCGGCCAGTTGGTGAAGGCCGAAGAAGTTCAGGTGCAAATCATCGAGAAGCAAAAGCAAATTGAATTGCAGCAGCAGGAAATCCTGCGCCGATCGCGTGAACTCGAGGCCACCGTCCAGAAACCCGCCGATGCCGAACGTTACAAGGTCGAGACGCTGGCCAACGCGAAAAAGTTCCAATTGGAAACCGAGGCGGCTGGCGCCGCTTCCGCGACGAAAGCAACCGGTTTTGCGGGTGCCGACGTGGCCAAGGCCACCGGTATTGCCGAAGCCGAAGCGAACAAGGCGCGCGGTCTGGCTGAAGCCACCGTCATCGAGGCACAAGGCAAGGCGACGGCGTCCGCCATGCAGGCCAAGGCCGAATCGTTCAAGCAATACAACGAGGCAGCGGTCATTGAGATGATTGTGCGTGTGCTGCCGGAAGTGGCGGGCAAAATCAGCGAACCGCTCAGCAAGACCGAGAAGATGGTCATCATCAATAGCGGCAACGGTCCCGGCGGTGGCGCGAGCAAGCTGACCGGTGACGTGACGACCATCATCAGCCAATTACCGCCCGTGCTGGAGGCCCTGACCGGTGTGAAGTTTGAAAAGTTGCTGGAGCAGGTACCAGCGTTGAAGAAGGCCATGACAAAGGGGGATGACAAAGATAAATAAGGTTGGGCGAGATATATGCACCGCGCCGCGGCGTCTTCTCCGCGAGCGCCCGACCAATCAAAAATATGAAACTGTCCCGTTCACGCTACGATCGCCGCCTCGCTGGAGTTTGCGGCGGGGTGGCGGAACATTTTGAACAACTATCCTCGCAATTTCGTGCCGCTTGTTTTATCCTAGACATCTTTCTTTATCTGGCACTTTGGTTTTTGCTGCCGAGGCCGTGGAACAAGATGCTCTGAATGTTTTATGACCCGTGCCGAATTTGTAGAAAAAAACGCGTGTTTACAAAAGACCTTGAATCACGCGAACAAATGGCTTCTTGGCTTCCTTGCGGTTTTCGCTTTTTTCTTCATTTACTTGGATAAATACGGCCATTCCGTGCCGGAAGAGGTTCGGGGGTCAATTTTGGTGTTTAGTCTGTTTGCTGGTCTCTTCGGAATAGTAATTTTCTTTGGAAGGCGTACCGCGAAACGTAGGCGGGAACTCGGTTTATTTTGTCCACATTGTAATAAAGATTTTCTCGGCATTTCATTCCAGATTACCGCAGCGTCTGGTAGATGTGGTCGTTGTGGGGGAGTGATTTTGGAAGATTGGAACAAATAATTTCATGCGACTTTTTGAAGCGATAATCGATGCGAATCACCGGGCGGTGGCCGGCGATAAGGAAGCCGGCCTGCATCCGGCGGATTTCGAAAATGAATTGCCGGTCATCGCGCTGACGTGCATTGACCCGCGATTGAACGCGTTTTTTCCGAACGTGCTGGCGTTGCCGGCGGAACAGTTCATCTGGCTGCGTAACGCCGGCAACATCATCTTCGATCCCATGAGCTCGATGATGCGCACGCTGGCGCTGGCCTGCGTGGTCAAGGGCGGTAAGGAAATCGCCATCATCGGCCATACGGATTGCCTGGTCGGCAAAACCACCACCCTGCAATTGCTGGAGCGATTCAAGGAGCTGGGTGTCGAGCGACATTTGTTGCCGGAAAATCTCAACGAATTCTTCGGGCTGTTCAGCAGCGAACGACAGAACGTCATCAAGTCGTGCGACATTGTCCGGCACAGTCCGCTGATTGGACCAAGAATTCCCGTGCACGGCCTGTTGCTCAACATCGAGACCGGGGAATTGGACTGGATCGTCAATGGCTATCAAACGTTGGATACGATGGTTAGCCACCTGAATGAACCCATCGGCCCGGGGGGCTCGGTGCCGGATATGCTCAAGTCGATGCCGGCCTTTCAAATCGGCGAAATGAAATTTCCTGAAGCAAAAATTGGCGATCTGGCAACCAAAGCTCAGGACTGGTTATCGAAGCAGACTGGAAAGATCGGATCAACTGCGCAGGAAACCATCCAAAATGTCGCGCCCGTTGCCCGGTCGGCAGAGGATTTTGCCAGGAATGTCGCTGAATTTGCCGAAAAGCACCTGCCGAAGCCGCCGTCCGTGCCACCAAAAATTCCCATCCCACCGCCTATCCGACCGATCAAACGGCGTTAGCGGGGTTCCATCTTTGATGTAACGCAGACATTCTTGTCTGCGGGTTTGCGGGACATTCTTGTCCCGTGTATCCGGCGGCTGGAAAGTCGCCTGAATCCCGCTCTGCGGGACTGGAAAGCCTGCGCTACATCATAATTGTAAACGCTTTTAACCATCTTCGGTGGGGCAGACTCTGCGAGTCCATGAATTAAGGAGACTGGAAAGAGGGACTCGTGTAACTCGTCCCTCCGAATCAAAGGGTCCGCCGATAGTCGTTGATGCGCCAACGGAGGAACGCGGAGCAATGTTTCGGCGTGGCCTTGTTGCGCAATGGCCAATAGCTATTGAAGTCTTTTTCCAGCTTCTGCAATTCGCGGATGCCGGCCTGTGCCATCCGTTTTGCGTCCGATTTTTCCCCGGCGGCCACTGCCTGCTGCCACAGCATGAATTGACACGACTGTGCCGCCATGCGCGCAGCTAAATCCAGTTCGAGTGCGGAGCGCCGGTCTCCGACCCGGCGCATGCTCAAAGCGGTAATTTGTTTCAGGCCGGGTCGGAGACCGGCGCTCCAGGCCGGTTTTAAACCGGCACGTTGCTTCTCGATCTCCTTTAGCGCGGCGCGAATATGCCTAGTCCGAATTTTCTTGAACCAGTTCAGCCCGTTCCGGCAGAACAATTCGCGCTCCTCCGCAGGTGGCGCGGCGATGACCGTGCCCAGCGGAGTTTCGTTCGCTGTTTTAATCTTCAATCGGCGATGAGCAAACCCGAGTCTGAATGCGGTCTTCGCGATTTGACCGCTGGAATCCGCAAATACGTCCCGGTCCAAGACCGGAACCAGTTTTTTCTCGTCAAATTTCTTTCCGTTCCAGGCCAGTGACGCTCCGGCGAGAAACATGGGCCAGCTTACCGTCAGGGGCTGCGGATGACCGCCATCGCCCCAATCCGTGATGAGGTAACCCATGGCGCCATGTTTCCGTCCGGCGTTGGCTGCAGCTCTCAAATTAGCCAGCGCGTTGTCATGTCGGCCAATCAGCGTTTGCCAGGTCGAAGTGCCCGGACAGACGTAGAATGGTATCTTTGATTTGGCGAACTGCTGGGATTCCCGCGCAAACGGATGATTCGCCTCGTAACCCCAATTCAAAGCAATGAGGTTCCTGGTAGGGACACGCTGCCGCGCGTCCAGGCCGACCGGCAGATCGGCCCTGCCGATTTTTGCCAGTTTGGGAATCAACTTTGGATATTTCGAAATAATGTCACCCCAGAACATCATGGTCCGGTGACGTTTGGCAACTTCGCGGTGGATCTTTCTCAGGAAATCGAGATAAACATTCCCCTGGCCCCTGGCGGCACAGAGTTTTTTGCTCTGACCTCGTCCCAGGTCCCAGGTTTCGTCGCAGCCGACATTAAAGAACCGGCTCGAAAAGTTCGACAACAACTCATCGTACAAGCCGCGCAGGAAGGGCAGGGTGCCGGGATGATTTGGCGCCAGCGTGGTCGGTCGTCGGACAAATTCGCGACTGGCATCTTCGTAAGGTTCTGAGGCCTCGGCGAGTTTTTTGAGTTTCGGGTGTTCGAGGAAATAACGCAAATGACCGAATGAATTCTGGTTGGGGACGAGGTCGATGCCCAATTGACGACAACGTGTATCCAGCTGACGGATTTCGTTACCCGTCAACGCGCCCCAGCTTTGCCAGACCGATTTGTATCGGCGATACCCGAACGTATGCTCGGTGTAGAGTTGTAATTCGTTGATTTTGAAATCGGCCAGATGTTCGACAAGTTCGAGCAGGGTTTCCAATTTCGGCACACGCCCTCGGGAAACGTCAAGCATCACGCCGCGACGCGGGAAATCCGGCCAGTCGTAAATTTTCAGGCAGGGCAAATGACGGCCGTACTGCCGGAGTAATTGCTTCAAGGTCGCGGCGGCGGCGCGCAAACCGCCATTGTCACGGAACGAAATCTCGATGACATTTTTAGAAATTGCCAACGCATAGCCCTCGGGATGATCGGGCGCGGAAGCACCATGGACAATATTGATGACAGGGTCCGTGTGCTGTGTCGTCCGGATTCCCCGTCGTGGCATTCCTGTCCTTTCCGGCAACGTAAATGTGCCGCGAAGAATTTTCAGCGAGCGAGGGCAGGGGAGTAGGTTCGGACTCGGCACGGCTTCAGACTAGATATCGCTGCTGAAAACTCAAGGCGCAGTGAGCGGCATTCCTGGAATGCCCGAGGGAATTGATTCCGGCGCTTTCAAGCCGATCCACCTATGATTTTGGTTCTGATGGCTTACGTCCACGATCTGCGAGTTTGTTGACCAGGACGCGATAGGTCAAACCGGCGGCCACCAAACCAGCCAGAAATATAAATATTAATGCCAGGCCAAGCCAAAAAGCGTGTTTCAACATCCGGTCAGCATTAGCCGTCATCTGCTGGCTTAGCTTTTCCATCTCCGGCGCACTTTGGTTCGCTGAAGCCAGCAACGCATTAAGATTGCTTGCCGCAGTTCCAATTTGCGAAGCCGCCGTGCCGTAATCCAACACGTTGAATGGAGGGCTGTTTGTGTCCGGTGGTGTTGCAGGGGTGTTCGTCGGGGAAACATACTGGACGAATGCCGTCAGCGACTGGAGGGCGTTGTTGATGTTCGATGCCGCCATGGCCGCTGAGTTAAGTGTCAAGCGCGTGTCGGTCACCAGTTCCTGGGATTTGTTTCCCTGGGCGATCAGGCCGTCGAGGATTTGCTGAATCGCGGCTTGCCGCTGGTCGTTGATGAGCTGGGGCAGTTGCTGGCTGGTCTGTGCAAAAACCGAGGCGGCCGAGGCAAGTTGGTTTGCATCGTTCAACATTTGCTGGGGCGCAGGCTGTTCGGCCAGTTGTAGAACCAACAGTTGGGTCTGCCAGTTTAACAGCATGGGTACCCGCTGACTGTAATACATCGCACGTTCACCCAATTCGCGAATTCCTTCAATGGCGGCAGTAGTGGGATCGAGTCCGGCCAATGGATTTATGTAAAGCAGACTGAAAATGCTGGTCGGTGCAATCGATGATTGTTTCGGCGCCTGGCCCAAGGTTGCTACAAATTCGCGAAAACGAATCGGTCCGACGTCACGTTGGTTTGGGTTTTTACGGCGCCACTCCTGGATCAAACCTCTAAGCTCCTTTTCCTGTGAAGGTTGCAGAATGTTGCGGGCCATACTCCACGCGTTCGATTCCAGCTCGCTCTGCGTCTCCAACAACGGCAAAGCGGCATCACCATAGGTTTTGACACCAAAGTCTTGAACCACATTCCGCGCCATGGTGACGAGCACCAGCAAATCCAGTGTATTAACCGAAGGGATGTCTCCGGTGGCGTCGTTGAACGCAGCCGTGGCCTGGTCCAGTTTCCAGCGCAATGCCGCCACGCGGACAGCGGTGTTGGTGGATTTGGCGCTGGCATCATCACACGCCTGGGCAACCATCGCCACATAGGTATCGGCAAAACGCAATACCTCCGCCTGCACCATAGCCGGGGTAACCGGTCCAGACTGCCCGGCGAACAGTTGCCCGGAAGTGACCTCAGTTTGCTTCTGCGGCGTGGAAATCTTCAGCGTCGAACAACCCGTCAGAGTCAGAACAGAGAATAGAATGCCGATGCAGGCGAACCAGTTACACGAACGGTAAAGGAACTTACTGCTGTCTCTCTTCGGGTTGTACTTTTGTGAATTTGGATTCAAGCTCGGGAATTGTTATCAGCACCGGCGGGTGGCGCAACTGAGAAATCTCAAGGGCAAAACAGTTTATGACCTGGAACAAACGCACAGCGCCCTTAAGCACCGGGCTACCTTTTAAAAGGACCAGGCCCAAAACGGTGGAAGAGAGCGCACCGGATCGTCGCTTTAAGTGGGGATCATCCCGCTTTTTCGGGCATAATTGAAGAGTCCGCCGGCGTCCACCACCGGGCGCACATCGCCGAGGGGTTTGAATTTGAAAACCTTGCCCGTCGCTTTTGCCGTCACAGCTTGCGCGTCCAAATCAACGGTCACCACGTCGCCCGTTTTCAGGAGGTCGCAAAGGCGTTCGGTAAGCTCGCAGGGATAAAGTTCGCCGGTAGCAACACTGTTGCGAAAGAAAATACGCGCAAAGCTCTCCGCCAGGACAATTTTGCAGCCGGCGGAGCCGATGGCGATGGGCGCATGTTCGCGAGAGCTCCCGCAACCGAAATTTTTCCCACCCACGATGATGGCATAATCGCTGTCCAGTTTGCCGTCCTTGACAAACCGCGTCGGATAAAGTGATTCGGGCAGGCCGGCGAGCGCATAGCTGCCGAGTTTCTCATATTCATCGGGAATGGTCGGCACCAGTGTGAGATACTGCGCGGGGATGATCTGGTCGGTATCAATGTTGTCGCGCACCACATAAACCGGCCCGGTAAAAACAGATTGCATGGAGGCAATGTGCCGCGCAGGGGATGGATTTTCAACGAGATTTTAACGGTTTGACTTCAATGCCCACCAGGCAAACGTCGTCATCGAATTGGTTTCGTCCGGAGAATTTACGGATTTCAGCGAGCACTTGCGAAAACATTTTCCGGGTTGGCAGTCCGGCGTGTTTTTGGACGGCCGCAATCAGATGTCCCCGGCTGAAAATCTTCTGGTTGCGGCCTTCGGCCTCAATCAGGCCGTCGGTAAAAAGCATGATAATGTCGCCGGTTTCGATTTGCCGCCGGCAGGTTGGAAAAGACGCCTGCTGGAAGAGACCCAACGCCGGACCTTTTGGGCCATCCAGGTTGTTTTCGGGCAATCCCGACCCGGGTGACTGCCGGCGAAATTGCAAGGGATCGGGATGGGCGGCGCTGGCATAACTTAATTGCCCCGCATTCAAATCGGCGACCAGATAAAATGCGGTGGCAAACATCGTGGAGCCGGTTTGTTGAAAGACGCTGAACAAGGCAGCGTTGATCTGGGACAGCAGATGTCCCGGATCGGTTGCCGTAAGGCTGAGGTCTTCCACCTGGGCGCGCATCATTCCGGTGACCAAAGCCGCACGCACGTCATGGCCCATGACGTCACAGATGAACACACCGACGGAACCCGGCGAAAGCGTGATGACATCAAAGAAGTCGCCACTGACAGGACCGCTGGG
>JBGPDH010000076.1:0-14002 GCA_041482195.1 Verrucomicrobiia bacterium | reverse complement strand
TTGCGAGTCCATTTCCCGGGGCGCGGCCATTCCCAAAGCGTACCATCCTCGCGAATGGCAAGTATCGAATTGTCACAGGCAAACGCAGTGGCCTTCCACTTCGTGTTCTTCCCAAGCTGAATTTCCTTTGTCTCTTGGTTCTCTAAATTGGCAAATAACCAGAGTTCGCCGTTCGTTTTAACTCCCCCGGTCCAGTTGCCCATCGAGGTAAACGTATCGGCCGAAGAAACAAAACCTCTGTTGAACAGTTGCCATGACTCGAGCGGCTGCAAATGGGGCTCGGGATTGGTGCTGCCCCGCCCGAATACCAGCACCCAGACACTGCCATCATCCTTCCGTGCGTACGGTCGACCACGTGAAAAAACCGCCGTCCAATTTGTTTTCTGTCCGAGACTCGTGAGTGGAGTCGCCAAATTTGTCCTTAACTTATCCCAGCTCAAGTAATCACGGTCTGTGGTCCAGCACCAAAGGGTGTGGTCGTTTTTCAGAAGCAAATATCCCATTCCGCCGGCCACGTGCAGCCAATTGGTGTCCGTGCCGATCCGGGTCGGAGGATAGTTGTTACGGTAAGTTTTGCAGGTCCACAGGCTGCCATCCGATTGGGTGGCCAGGAGACGATAGAAATCCGAAGCTGCGTCCACCCAATTTGAGCCGTCCGCAAAATGCTGAGTGTTCAAAGACGGGAGAATGCTCCCAAAGACATGTACACCAACCTTTTCTGTCCACAATCTGCCGTCCGGCAGTAGCGCGAAGATGGTACTGAAATTATGAAGCAAAAGTTTTGGGGGCCTGTCACTGCTCAATCGCGCTAGACCATGCGGGGGCTCAAGTGGCATCAATAGTTCCCAGGCACGAAAATAGACCGCGTGACTTAGACAGGATACAGCCGCAAACGCAGCCAGAACTGTAATTAAATTGCGCCGCCAGAGTTTCCAGTCCGGTTGTGGCCACTTAAAATTCCCAAATGTGAGACTTGCGAGAACAAGCAATAAAACAGGAATGCCTAAACGAACTTTGAGCAATATCAATCCAAGCTGCTCCAGCGTATAGGAATCGCCGAGCCGATTGATGGCGATGGGTTCAGCTACCAGATACAGGTAAATGACAGGAGACAACACCAGTGTGAGCCCAATGGCTTGCAAGGTCGTGCGCGCGAGGGTCGAGGCGTAAAACGAAATGAAGAAAATGGAGGCAGCAACGACAAATATGTAATAATTGAGGTCGTGTCCTCTTTCGACCATAAAAGGCATAAACCCACCGAGAGCCAGGCCCAGAAGCAGCCCTGCGAAAAATTTAACGACGAATTGTCTGCGCCGTGATACCGGCAGACAAAACTGCGATTCGACAACGCCGACCCGGCGCTCTTCGGCAACGGCTGCGCTCCCGATCAGCAACGGCATCGCCAGCCAAAGCATCCAGATCAATTCAAGCAATCCTCTGACATTCGGATTGCCAAAATTTGGGTGAATCTGGCGGACGGTAACGGAGGCCAGATGCAAGATTAACACAACGGCGGCAATCAGGATGTTTACCTGTTGCAGTTGTAATTCTTTCCAAACGAGAGCAGAAAACCAGTGGCGCGGATAGCTTGAAACTTTTGTTGGTGTCGAAATTCTTTTGCGCGAGGAAAACGCAATTTCACCGCCCGTCCATTGGAGGTCCTGCGCCTGGAGAAATAATCGGCGGGCCCAGAAAAACCCGGCCACCGAATAAAGCAAAAGCACTGTGGGAATGACATAATTGTCGGTTTGAATTGACCAATGAAAATATTCGTGAAAGGCATACAGCATCACCATGATGGCTAGCGGGGTCAAAAGCGTGAGCCAGAAGGCTTCTGAGATTCGGCGCAACAGAAGCGTCGTCCAAAGGCCGCTGCTGAAGCAGACGACCGCATAAAGAGCCAACCATCCCAATAGTCTCCAAGACATATCCGGCGCCAGGAGGCCAGCCGTTAGGCGATGCTGATTATAAAGGGCGAAGTCATAAAGGTTGAAATGAACCGTCCAGGAAACGAGCAACGCCAACAGAACGGAAACAAATGCGCCGGCCAGAACCACGGTTTTAACAAACCAAAGCCGGCGGCGTTGGACCGGTTGTGACAGCAGCATCGCGAAAGTGCCTGAACCGAATTCCTGCCCGAACGAAGCGATACCCAGGAGTAGAAATCCCAGAATAAATGCCAGCTCAACAAACAGGTTTACGTCTGGCGGAACCCGTGACCAAACAGGGGCAATCCAAGTCGGTATAATTGCCAGCAGCATTGCCACAACCCATGATGGCAGCAGCAACCGGATTTCCTTTTTGATGAGCGGGCTCATGCGTTGACCTTTTTCAAAAGGCCCGAGACCACGAAAATTTCCTCCAGCGACAGCGATTCGCAGCGCAATTCCTCCGGTGAAAGGGACTTGAGCTTCGCCAACAACGGTTCGCTGTTGCCGTTGGCAAGAATCTCCACTTCGCGTCCGTCTTGCTTCACCTTTAAAGCGCCCGGAAAATCGAGCTGCGCCGGCGGTTGCGTGAATCGCGCCCGGATTTTTCGAAAGCGGTCGCGCGCGGCGTCGGCTTCCATCGTCAGCAATTCGCGCCCTTGCTCGATGATGGTGAATTCGTCAATCAAACCTTCGAATTCGGAAATCAAATGCGTGGAGACAAAAACCGTCCGGTTTTCCGGATCACCTGACTGGTAGGCACCGATAACGGTCTCGATAAATTCACGGCGCACGATGGGGTCAAGTCCACTGGTCGGTTCGTCGAGTACAAGCAGTTCCGGTTCCGGGCAAATCGCTCCAATCAAGGCGAGCTGGGTTTTCTGCCCCTTGGAGAGGTGGCTGGCCTTTTGATTGGGATCCAGCTGAAAACGCTTCAATAGGTCGGCCTCGATGCCCTGATTCCAATGTTGTCGGAAGGAGGCGAGGTATTCCAGCGTGCCGCGCACGGTCATCCACGGATAAAACGCCACGGCGTCCGGGACGTAGGCCAGCCGTGATTTCACAGCCACTTCGTGCTTCTGCGGATCAAGGCCGAAAACGAGTGCCGTGCCTGAATTGGGACGGAGCAGATTCAGTAGACACTTGATGGTAGTCGTCTTGCCCGCGCCGTTGCGGCCAAAAAAGCCGTAACATTTCCCGGCACGAACGCTCAGCGTCAGGCCGTTTACGGCGTCCAGCCGGCCGTAGCGGCGGTGGAGGTCCTGGATTTCGATAATCTGGCTGTTAGTGTTCATAGCGTGTCCTTGCGAAAGCCGAAAATGAGTTGGGAACATTGAACGCTGAACATCGAACATCGAACATCCAATCTCGCAAAGCGGTACCCAACATCCAATTGGCTAGTGCCGGGAGCGCCGGCATCTTGCCGGCGTGTTGCCGTATCCGTTTCTGGAAAGTTGCCGGCTGGAAGCCGGCGCTCCCGGAAATCATTGGATGTTCGTTGTTGGCAGTTGGTTGTTGGAGGTTCATTTATGTTCTCCTTCCTTTGATTTGCGCTCGAAGTAATCGAGGCGTTCCTTGATCAGGGCGAGAAATTTCTCGCGGTCCACTTGCAGGTGATGCGCCATCACGACCGCCTCGTCAATTTCCGTGAGCAACAATTTGTTTTTGACCTGTTTGGTGAACGGCGAATTGTTCTCCTTCAAAAAACAACCCTTGCCGGGGAGGGTCTCGATGACGCCCTGGCTTTCAAGTTCGGTATACGCCTTGGCGATGGTGTTGCGGTTCACCCGTAATTCCTCGGCCAGCGGGCGGATGGAAGGTAGGGCTTCGCCGGGGCGCAGCGACCCGGCTGCCGCCGCGTAACGAATCTGATCCACCAGTTGCAGGTAAACCGGTTTGCCCGATTTGAAATCAATCTGAAACAGCATCGCTGAGTTAAGTGTCATAGGACAATATGACAGTTGGCGGCGGGCGTCAAGAGGTATTTTGGCTAAATGGGTTTGTAGCGCAGACTGGCAGTCTGCTGTATCGCGGATTGGCAATCCGCAGCGTTTGCGATGATGCGCGCCCTGCCGACTGCCAGTCGGCGAAACGGCAGGTTGCCAACCTGCGCTACACGGAGGTCGGCAAGTTTTTATCGGAGCGCCTGCGAAACGGCGTCCACCACGCGGTCGACGCTGATGCCGGTCATGCAGCGGAAATCAATCGGGCATTCGCGCAGGAAACAAGGTGAGCAGGGGACGTCCGATTTCAACAATTGATGGCGGGGATCTCCGGGCAAACCAGGACCAGTCAATTCCGGTGATGTGCTGCCGAACGGCACCACGACCGGTGTGCCCAATGCCGCGGCCACGTGCATTGGACCGGAATCGTTCGTGAGCAGCACGCGGCAGCATTTTAAGGCTGCCATCAATTCTCGAAGTGAAGTATGTCCGGCGAGATTGTAAACCGCTGAATCTATCCCCTGTTCAATTTGCTCAGCGATTTGTTTATCTGCTTGCCCGCCAAAAATTACCCAATTACAGGCGATGTGCCTGCGGATTTCCAGAGCTGCCGCTATGAATTTTTCAACTGGCCAGCGTTTAGCGGGGCCATATTCTGCACCCGCGTTGATGCCAAAAAAAGGGAGTTTGTAAGTTTTGTCCTCAAGACTGAATTCTTTTTGAACTGCTTCAACTTCCTCCGGCGAGACAAACAATTGTGGTGCAATGGGGTCCGGATTGGCACCGAGCGCGGCGACGACGTGCAAATACTCGTGGATTTGGTGAGCGCTGGTAGCCGCGCTTGTGAAAGCGCGGTTCTCGTAAGGCGTCCGCCGATTCACATCGGCGGCTACGAGTTGTCGGATTTCGCTGACAGAACGTTTGCGCATTTTCACGACATTGGCGCGCGGCATGACAGCCTGGGTCAGGAACCAGTTCCGCCAGGGACGCGCATAACCGATCCGTCGCGGAATACCGGCCAGCCACGGTTCCATCGCCGAACGCGGCGAATTAGGCAGCACCAGCGCGAGGTCGAATGGGGCAGGGACTCCGCGCTGCACCGCCCGGTCATCGCGGCGCGATGACCCTACCCGCCGGATTTTTTTTGCAACCAAAAAAATGCTTTCACCGGAAGTAAATGAAACGGTTTCATTTACGGCCGGATGGCCGATCCATAAATCCTTCAATTTGTCCGGCGTCAGCAAGGTGATGTGCGCATCCGGAAATTTTTCGCGCAATCGCAGCAATGCCGGCGTGGTCATTACCGCATCGCCCAGCCAGTTGACGCCGCGAATTAACATTCGCGGGGCAGATGGCAGCTGGAAGCTGGGAGTTGGGGAATTCATTCGCCGGGGCTGGCGTCTTCAACCTTGGACTCTGGACTTTGGACTTTGGCCGGCGCGGGTTTCCACCGTTTGTGGACCCAGAACCAGTTTGCCGGGTCGCGGCGCACGGCGATTTCATGCAGCCGAAGCACATCCCGCATGATATTTTCAACCGACCGCGGATGGCCGTTTTCGTGCGTGGGAATCTGTTCACCCATTTCTATCCGCCATTTGGCCAGGCCGATGCGAAAACAGACCCCGGCGTAAAGTTCGCAATCATACCGCAAGGCAAAAACCGCCGGGGCCGGGTTGGTGGAACAATCATGTCCGAGAAACGGCAGGCGCAATCCACGGTCGCCCCCATGGTGGTCGGCCAATAAACCGAGGATGATGTCAGGCCGGTTCATCGCAGCCCGCAGCAACGGGCCATCGATGCGACGTTCAAAAAACAGGCAGCCGGAGCGGCGACGCAGTTTTTCCATCACGCGATTGAGCGCGGGCTGGTTCAGGGCGCGGTAGGTTGTGGCACTGAGATACCCCGGGACCACGTCGCCGACCCGCGCGTACAATTCGAAATTCCCGAAATGGCCGCAGGCATTGACCACGCGGCGCACCGGCAGCAGGCGTTGCCAGCCGGTATATTCGAGGTGCGGCCGGAGCGCCTCGTAGCTCATGGCGGCGGTTTTGACCGCACTCGCATAATTTTCACCGATGCACCGGAAATTTTCCCTGGCCAGCTCGCGGATTTCACGCAATGACTTTTCCTGGCCAAAACACATCGTCAGATTGGCCAGTGCCACCCGCCGGTGCCGCGCGTCAAGCCGATACGCCAACGCGCCGCCGGCGCGACCGAGGCGCGCGACCCAGGTCAGCGGCAGCGCCTGCAGGAGCAGAACCAGCGCACTGCCGAACCAATAGATCAACGTGTTCATTCGACCGTCAAATCGTCCTCGTCCTCTTCCTCGTTCTCGTAATCGGAAACAAAAGATCGAGGACGAGGACGAGAACGAGGATGAGGATAAAAAAGTTCATCGGAAACAGATTTTACGGACGCAATCCTGAAAGTCATTCGCACCGCTGACGATCTGGATTTCGACGCGCATGAAATAAATCGGCAGGTCGCGCCGGTCAATTTTGGGGAAGCGGACCGCGTCCTTTTGGGTGGTGATGATGGTGCTGGCCTGGCGCTTTTTGCCGCGATTGATGGCATTCAGGATTTCCTGCTGGGTAAAACGATGATGATCCGCAAACCGCTTGGAATAGACCACTTCAGCGCCAAGGTTGCCGAGGCCTTTCTCAAAACTTTCCGGCTGGGCGATGCCACTCAATGACGCGACCTTCCGTCCCTTCAGGAAATCCAGGCCGATGCGTTCGCCGGTAAAAACGTCTTCGAGATACAGCGGATGGTGAACGCACTCGATAATCGCGGCGTCGGGATTCAATTCGGCCAGCCGTTCACGAAGTTTGGCGGTCCGGCCGTCACTTTTGGTGATGAAAATGGTCTGGGCGCGCGCGAGATGCGACGGCGGTTCGCGCAAGGTGCCGCGGGGCAGCAGATGTTCGTTGCCAAATGGCTGCTGGCGATCCACCAGCACCACATCGTGACGGCGTCCACGCAAGTCCCAGTACTGAAAGCCGTCGTCGAGCAGCAACGTGTCGCAGCCGAATTTCTCGATGGCGTAACGCCCGCTCTTCACACGGTCCTTGTCCACGAGCACAATCACATCCTTCAGGTTGGACGCCAACATGTAAGGTTCGTCACCCGCCATTTCCGAGTCCAGCAGGAGCGATTTGCCATCGGAAACGACACGCGGCGGCGTCTGGTCTTCGCGCAGGAAAATTTTATTCAGCAGCCAGACATGGAATGGCGGAGGTTTGGAACGATAACCCCGAGACAGGATGGCCACATTACGACCGGCATCGCGCAATTCGCGCGCAAATTTTTCCACGACCGGTGTCTTGCCCGTGCCGCCGACGGTGAGGTTGCCGACGGCGATGACCTGCACGCCGAGGGTTTTGTCGCGCAGGATACGGACATTGTAAAGCCAGCGGCGCATTTTGACCGCCACCTGAAACAATTTGGAGCCAAAGAACAAAAAACCGCGCATCAGCGCCGCCCGGGTGTCGCGGCGTTCGCCGGAGATGACTTCGAGGGCGAAGGTTTCGAGGCTTTCAATCCAGTCCCGGAATTTTTCGCGCATGGGGCTTCAATGTGCCAAGTGGCGGCTAAGCCGGCAAGACGAAGGAGGAAATGAAAGTGGAACTGTGATGACCGGCTTTGGGGAGACTCCTCGTCCTCCTGCTCGTCCTCGTCCTCGATTCGTTCAATTTGGATTACGAGGCCAAGAACGAGGACGAGGACGAAAAGGAGATTTCAGAGACCCATCCGCGACATTTCCTTCTCCAGCGCCAATTGAAATTGCTGGACGTCCGCGGCGGACGGTTTGTAGCCCTGCTGTTTGGGCACGACCCCGAGCCGACCTGTCTGGTCCAGATACCATTCGGCAGTCTGCCCGTCGCTGAACGTGACCTTGCCGCTGGCAACCGCGCCCGGCCGGGTCAGTTGGTCCGCGGTCACGGACACCTTGCCGGTTGCGGACGATGGTTCAGCGGAAGGTACGGCGGCCTTGGGCGCCGCCGGCGGTGGTTCGACGACCTTGGGCGGTTCGGGGTCCTTGGGGGTCAATTTCAAGTCATCCACCAGAAACCGCACCTCCATGTAAGTCAACCGCAGGCCGAATTCCGCCGCGAGCCGGGATTGGATCTCGGAAAGCTTTGCCCCCTCCAGAATCCAGGCGGTGACGCGCTGGCGTTGGTTTTCGTCCAAATTCATAGTGGAGATTTTATTTGAAGGATTTTGGAAATCCAGCAACAAGCTGGTTTTTGCGCTTCACCGGGCGCGCTGGGTCACGGCCATTTTGCCGATATTGGTGAGCACGTCCCAGGCGGGACCGGGGAACTTGTGCATTTGCGTCAGCACATCCTCGAACGCGGACAGAAACCATTGCGCGTCGGCCTCGCTGATGACCAGCGGCGGCAGGAGCTTGATCACGTCAATGGCATGTCCGGCGACCTGCGTGATGATATGATGCTTGTCCAGCAACGGAATGAGGGCCGCCTGCGGAAACAGGCTCTTGTCCATGGTATGGCACATCGTCCAGGCCATCTTCAGGCCCAAAGATTTCGGCGGACCAAACTCGATGCCGATCATCAGGCCGCGCCAGCGGACGTCCTTCACGAGTTCGAACCGGGATTGCAAGTTGCGCAAACCGTTGCCGATAATCTCACCCATGCGCGCGGCATGGGCGATGAGCTGATGGCGATCCAGCACATCGAGCGCGGCCAGGCCGGCGGCCATGGCAAAACTGCCCTGACTGAAGGTCGAACTGTGGACCACCGACCGTTGCATGGAAGAGAACACCTTGTCGTGAATCCATTTTTTGCACAGCACCGCGCCGGTGGGAACGAAACCGCCGGAAAGCGTCTTGGCCAGGATGACGATGTCCGGGTCCATATCCGGGCCGTCGTGTTCGATCGCCAGGAATTTTCCCGTCCGGCCCATGCCCGATTGAACCTCGTCCGCGATAAACAGGGCGCCGTGTTTGCGGCAAAGGCGTTGCGCCTCCTGCAAATAGCCGGGCGCGGCGATGTTCACACCCTTCCCCTGTATCGGTTCGACAATAAACGCCGCCACATCGCCCTTGTTCAGCTCGGCTTCGAGGGCCGCGACGTCGTTGAAATGGACCGCCCGGCAGTACGGCAAAAACGGCTCGAAACCTTCGCGGAAATTCTCGTCACCGTTGATCGACAGGGCGCCATAGGTCAGCCCGTGAAACGATTTTTCGCAATAAATCACCGTGGGTTTGCCCGTGGCGCAACGGGCGTATTTCATCGCTGTTTCAACGCCCTCGGCACCCGAATTGGTGAAGAAGACCATGTCGAGCTGGTTCGGCATCCGCTTTTTCAGCTCCGCCGCCAGCAATCCGGAGAGCAACGGCGCTTCCAGCTTCACCAGGCTGGGATAATCCGCGTTGAGAAAATCGATCAGCACCCGGCGTACATCAGGATGATTGCGGCCCAGGCCAAAGACACCGTAACCTGAAAGCAGGTCCAGGTATTTCACGCCTTTGATATCCCACAGGTAAGGCCCTTCGGCGCGGACGTAACAGCGGTCGAAGCCGATGGTCCTCAGGGCACGGACGTTGGCCGGGTTGACGTGCTCGGAGTGGAGCGCGTAGTTCTCACCTGCGTGCTGTTTTAACAGCCCGACGATATCCAGAATAGCTTCCTGCGACATGAATAGTTATGACTGCAGGATAGGCGTTCCGCCTTTCAAAATCCAGTCATAACCTTTCGCTTCAAGTTCCAGGGCGAGTTCCTTGCCGCCGGTGCGGACAATTTTGCCGTCCACCAACACGTGCACAAAATCCGGCACGATATAATTCAACAAACGCTGGTAATGGGTGATAACCAGTTGCGCGTTGTCCGGCCGTTTCAATTTATTGACGCCGCTCGCGACAATTTTCAACGCGTCAATGTCCAGGCCCGAATCGGTTTCGTCCAGGATGGCCAGTTTGGGTTCCAGCACGGCCATCTGGAAAATCTCCGCGCGTTTCTTTTCACCGCCGGAAAATCCCTCATTTACGGAACGTTTCAGGAGGTCGTCGTTCAGTTCCAACAGTTTCATCCGTTCCTTGACGAGGGTCAGGAATTCCATCGCGTCCAGTTCCGACTCGCCTTTGGCCTTGCGGATTTCATTCAGCGCGGCCTTGAGGAAATAAGTGCTGTTCACGCCGGGAATTTCGACCGGATACTGGAACGCCAGGAATAACCCTTCGCGCGCGCGTTCCTCCGGCTCAAGGTCGAGCAGGTCATGGCCGTTGTAAATCACCTCCCCGCCGGTTACGTCATAGCCGTCGCGCCCGGCCAGCACCGCGGCGAGCGTGCTTTTGCCGCTGCCGTTCGGGCCCATGACGGCATGGACTTCGCCGGCGGAAACGGAAAGATCGACGCCTTTCAGGATTTGTTTGCCCTCGACGCCTGCCGACAGGTTTTTAATTTCAAGAATTGGTTTGGTCATTTGTAAATTTTCGTCCTCGTCCTCCTCCTCGATCTCGTAATCGAAATTAAAATTCGAGGACGAGGACGAGAACGATGACGAGGAGGAGATATTATCCCACACTGCCTTCCAGACTCACGCCCAAAAGTTTTTGGGCTTCCACGGCGAATTCCATCGGCAGTTCCTTGAAGACCTCCTTGCAGAAGCCGTTGACAATCATATTCACGGCGTCCTGGGTCGAAAGCCCGCGCTGGTTGCAGTAGAAAATCTGGTCCTCGCCGATCTTCGAAGTCGAGGCCTCATGCTCCACACTGGCAGTGGTGTTCTTCACCTCGATATACGGGAAGGTGTGTGCGCCGCACTTCGACCCGATCAACATAGAGTCGCATTGCGAGAAGTTGCGTGCATGGGCGGCACTCTTCTGGATCTTCACCAGGCCGCGGTAACTGTTCTGGCCGTGGCCGGCGGAAATACCCTTCGACACAATCGTGCTGCGCGTGTTTTTGCCGATGTGCGTCATTTTCGTACCGGTGTCGGCCTGCTGATAATTGTTCGTGACGGCGACGGAATAAAATTCCCCGATGGAATTGTCACCGAGTAAAATGCAACTGGGATACTTCCAGGTAATGGCCGAGCCGGTCTCGACCTGCGTCCAGGAAATCCTCGAATTTTTCCCTTTGCACAGACCGCGCTTGGTCACGAAATTGTAAATGCCGCCCTTGCCCTGCGCGTCCCCCGGATACCAGTTTTGGACGGTTGAATATTTGATCTGGGCATTGTCCAGTGCGATCAACTCAACCACCGCGGCATGCAACTGGTGTTCGTCGCGCATGGGCGCCGTGCAGCCCTCGAGGTAGCTCACGGAAGCGCCTTCTTCGGCCACAATGAGTGTGCGTTCAAACTGGCCGGTGTTGGCGGCATTGATCCGGAAGTAGGTGGACAGTTCCATGGGGCAGCGCACCCCTTTGGGAATGAAGCAAAACGAGCCGTCACTGAACACCGCCGAGTTGAGCGCGGCGAAAAAGTTGTCCGTGTACGGCACCACCATGCCCAGGTATTTCTTCACCAGATCGGGATGTTCGAGCACGGCTTCGCTGAACGAACAAAAAATAATCCCCTTTTCGGCCAGTTGCTTCTTGAAGGTCGTGCCGACGGAGACGCTGTCAAACACCGCGTCCACCGCCACCCCGGCCAGGCGTTCGCGTTCCTTGAGCGGAATGCCGAGTTTTTCGTACGTCTCCAGGAGTTTGGGATCCACTTCGTCCAGGCTCTTGGGCCCGTCCCCCTTCTTCTTCGGTGCGGAATAATAGACGGCGTTCTGGTAATCAATGGCCGGGTAATGAACGTGCGGCCAGGTCGGCTCCTTCATGGTCAGCCAATGCCGGTAGGCCTTGAGGCGCCATTCGAGCATGAACTCCGGCTCCTTCTTCTTCGTGGAAATCAAACGAACGATGTCTTCATTCAGTCCCGGCGGCGCCGAATCGGCTTCGACGTCCGTGATAAAGCCGTACTTGTATTCCTGTTTGACCAGACCTTCAATTGTCTCAGTGGCAGTGGGCATGTGATTGTTAAATTGTTAAATTGTTAAATAGGTTAAATCAGTTAAATCGTCCATCCGTGGTTGCTTAATCACTCATTTAACTCATTTAACGATCCACTTGTTTGACCAGTTACTCATTTAACTCGTTTAGCGGTTCTTGGTTTAACTTTCGTCTTCGCACAATCCGGGCAGGTGCCGTGAATGGCGACTTCAAAATGTTCGGCCTTGAATCCGTGAGGGAGGACTATACGCGGTTCCGGCTTTTTCGGCAAATCCACGTCAAACACCGTGTCGCAACCATTGCAGTAAAAATGGCCGTGCTCACGCATATTGGGGCAGAACCGGGTGGCGCCGCGGTCCAGTTGCACCTGGCGTACGAGGCCGCAGTGGACGAGGGCGTCGAGGCAGTTATAGACCGTGGCCATGGAGATGCCCGGCTTACTCCGTTTGGCGCGGATAAAGACCTCCTCGGCCGTGGGGTGGTCGCGTTTCTGCAGCAACACCTCATAGACGTGCTCGCGCTGCGGCGTGGCGCGCAGGCCATCGGCGCCCAGCCGTTCGGTGAGGCGGCGTTCCGCTTGGTTGCGCCCGGAATCCTTCATGCCGCCACCATAATGCGCCCGGCCCGTCGGGTCAAGATTTAGAATAATTCTAAATGAGAACCCCGGTTTTTTGTTTCCATCCCAGTCCGGTGTCTGGTGGTAAAAAAGGCGTTTGAAAGAAACGGGTCGCCTTCGCCGAGCGTGTTATGTATGAATCTATCCATGGCGATGCCATCCGAAAACTGGCTGACGACCCGGTATAGCCTTTTGAGCCGGTTGCAGAACTGGGATGACCAGGACAGTTGGCGGGATTTCTTCGATACCTATTGGCATTTGATATATTCGTACGCTCTCAAGTCCGGGTTGACGGAGGCCGAAGCCCAGGATGTGGTCCAGGAAACCATTATTTCGGTTGCCAAAAATATCCAAAAATTCCGGCGCGACCGCAGCCTGGGCACGTTCAAGGGGTGGTTAAAGAACCTGACCCGGTGGCGGATCGCCGATCAGTTGCGCAAACGGACACAATTAAGCAAGGAAGACGAAGAAAAACGGTTCCGAGGGGCTGGGATGATGGAAATTCCCGGGGCGGCCGATGCCGGACTGGAGTCGGTCTGGGAGCAGGAATGGGAGGCGAATTTGCTGGAAGCGGCGATGAGGCGGGTGAAACTTCGTGTCAGGGAAGAGCACTATCAAATGTTTGATCTGTACGTGTTAAAGCAATGGCCGGTCAGGAAGGTGGCCCAGACCCTGGACGTCTCGGTCGGGCAGGTTTATCTGGCCAAACACCGGATTTCAATGTTAATCCGGAGAGAAATACGCGCCCTGGAGCGGCAGTGGTAAAACTGGCGATTATATGGTACGAGGAAGCGTGTGCGGGGCCGGAATAGGTAGCGGCCGGCTGCCGGGAGAATGATGGTGGGCCAGGGCTGAAGTCCGTGTGCCATGACAGAGCCAGTCAATCCAATCGAACCGCAGCCGGCGGCGGCGCCTTCAATCGCCGTGCCACCGGTTGTTCCCGACCATGAACTGATCCGGCTCATCGGCAGCGGGGCCGGCGGCCAGGTCTGGCTGGCGAGAAATGTCCTGGGTACTTACCGCGCTGTGAAGATTGTGCAGGAACAGGAGTTCCAGCACCAACGACCGTTTGAACGCGAGTTCGAAGGTATTTTGAATTTCGAGCCGCTCTCCCGTTTGCACGATGGCCTGATGAACATCCTGCACGTGGGATTTAACGAGCCAGCCCGGTATTTTTATTGTGTGATGGAATTGGCCGATGACGTCAACACAGGCCAGAACATCAATCCGGAAACCTACCGGCCCCGGACACTCGAATGCGACACGGCCGTCCACCGCAGATTGTCCGTGGGAGAATGTATCCGCGTCGGCGCCACCATCGCTTCCGCCCTCAGCTTCCTGCACCGGCGCGGTTTGATCCATCGCGACGTCAAGCCGTCCAATATCATTTTCATCAATGGCTTTCCCAAACTGGGCGACGTGGGGCTGGTAACGGGAGCGACCGGGGCCCGAACGCAGATGGGCACCGAGGGTTTCATCCCGCCGGAAGGCTCGGGTACCGAGGTCGCCGATATTTATTCGCTCGGCAAAGTCCTTTACGAAATCAGCACC
>JBGPDH010000075.1:0-14277 GCA_041482195.1 Verrucomicrobiia bacterium | reverse complement strand
GGTTCTCCACCATGTCCACCCGCCCGACGCCGTGTTTACCGCCAATTTTGTTCAATGTCTGCATCACACCCAGCGGGGAAAGTTTCTTTCCGTTCACCGCAACCGCATTGCCTTTCTTGAACTGAATTGTCACAAACTCCGGTTTGTTGGGCGCGTCTTCAGGAAACACGGACAGCGTCGTGAACGAGCCGCGATACTTTTTGTCGCTCGCGTCCATCCACGGGTCTTCGAGGATGCCCGCCTCGTAAGAAATGTGCAGCAGGTTCCGGTCGCTCGAGAACGGTTTCTTCGCGCTGGCCTGGACGGGAATTTTATGCTCGGCGCAGTAATCAATCATCTCCTGTCGCCCGGGGAATTCGTTGCGGTACCGCGCATCCCGCCACGGCGCGATCACCTGCAAATTGGGCGCGAGCGTGGCGGCGGTCAGTTCGAACCGCACCTGGTCGTTGCCCTTGCCGGTGGCGCCGTGGGCGATGGCATCGGCCTTTTCCTTTTTGGCCACGGCAATCATGCCCTTGGCGATGAGCGGCCGGGCAATGCTGGTGCCGAGGTAATATTGGCCTTCGTAAATCGCTCCGGCCTGAATCATCGGGAAGATGAAGTCGCGCGCAAATTCCTCCTGCAAATCCGCAATGTAGATTTTGGACGCGCCGGTCTTCTTCGCCTTCGTTTCGAGACCGCGCAGTTCCTCGGCCTGCCCGATGTTCGCGCAAAAGGCGATCATCTCGGCGTCATAGGTTTCCTTGAGCCACGAGAGCAGCACCGAGGTATCGAGGCCGCCCGAATATGCCAGAACGATTTTCATGAGCGGATATTAAAACGCCAAGTGGCCACAAACGCAAAGGGGAAATACAATTCAGAAACAGGGCATCAAAATGGGCGGGGGTTATTCATGGCGGCAGTTGATTCCAATCTTCCGCACCTCTGCCTACTCATGATAGGGGTGTCCCGCCTCGTAAAGCCTCAACTCTCGGGTCAGCTCCCCCACCAGGCCTGGTCGCCCCGCAACCGTTGCCAGTTGAACCGCCTTCCGGGCGTTCTGTTGGGCGTCGCCAAATCGGCCGGCCTCAGCGCAGGCGGCGGCCAGCGTGCTGAGAATCATCGGGTTCTCTCCGCCGGTAATCTGATTCGCCCGTTGGGCCAGTTCCACGGCTCGATCACCATTACGCACCGATGCCTGCGGCGAAGTCGCCAATAGCCAGGCCAGGTCATTCAGGGCCTCCACATTGTCGGGTTCGATTTCCAGGGCCTTTTGGAAATGGATAATCGCTTCGTCCACTTTCCCCTTTTTGACCAAGGCGCTGCCCAGGTTGATGTGGGCTTCCGCAAAGCCTGGCTTGATTTCCAGGGCCTTTTGGAAATGAGTGATCGCTTCGTCCACATTTCCCTTTCGAAAAAGCGCGGCGCCGAGGTCGCAGTGCGCTTCCGCGTTGTCGGGTTCGATTTCCAGGGCCGTTCGGAATTGAACCGTTGCCTCGTCCACTCGTCCCTGTTGCAACAGCGCGTTACCGAGGGCACAGTGGGCTTCCGCGTTGTCGGGTTCGATTTCCAGGGCCGTTCGGAAATGAACCATCGCTTCCTCCACACGTCCCTGTTGCAGCAGCGCGTTGCCGAGGGCGAGGTGAGCTTCCGCGTCGTCGGGCTTGATTTCCAGGGCCTGTTGGAAATGAGCGATCGCTTCGTCCACATTTCCCTTTCGAAAAAGTGCGACGCCGAGATTGAAGTGGGCGTCCGCATAGTCGGGCCTGATTTGCAGGGCCTGTTGGAAATAAACCATCGCCTCGTCCACGCGTCCCTGTTGGAGCAGAGCGTTGCCGAGATTGAAGTGGGCGTCTGCATAGCCGGGCCTGATTTGCAGGGCCTGTTGGAAATGAACATTCGCCTCGTCCACGCGTCCCTGTTGGAGCAGAGCGAAGCCCAAATCAGTATGGGCTACCAGGTTGTTCGAGTTGCAGGCGAGCGTGTGGGTCCACAGCGATTCACTGTTCCGCCAATAAGCAGTCTGGGCGCGCGCGCAGAAAATCAGAGCCACCAGGATGCCGGCCGAGCAGCTGCCAAGTACCAGGCGGCGGTGACGCCAGCCGGCGCAGAAATCCGCCACCGCCCAGGTCAAAGCGAGATATAATCCAATCTGCGGCAAATAGGTGTAACGATCCGCCCGTGCCTGCGTTCCCACCTGCAACAACCCGATCACCGGCACCAACATCCCCACGTACCACAGCCAGCCGGTTAAAAGATAGGGACGATGACGACGCAGGAGAAATACGCCCGTGGTAATGCCGGCCAGTAGAACGGATGCGAGAATCACTTTTGAAATCTCAACAACCCCGGGTGAAAATGGATAAAAAACCGCCATCCCCGCCGGCCAGAACATTTGGCGCACATAGGCCACACAGGAAATCAGAGCATTCCCCGCGCGCAAGGGCAGGGATATCGTCTCGAATGACTTGATGGCTTCGTGCTGGGCAAAGATCGTAACCAGGCACGACGCAGCGGCCAGTCCGAACCAGGGCAATTTTTCAAGGATGATCGGTCGCGGGATCGGGAACTGGTGGCGATGGCCGGTGAGAGTTGCAACTCGACCCAGTGGCCAGTAGTCCAACAGCAACAACACAAACGGCAGCGTCACCAGCATGGGCTTGGACATCAACCCCAGCGCCAGCATCAACGCCACCATCAAGTAGCGATTGATGGACCGCGGGAGCTGCACATAGCGGACGTACGCCCCGAGGGTCAGCATAAAGAACAGTCCGCTGAGGACGTCCTTGCGTTCCGACACCCAGGCCACCGATTCCACGTGCAACGGGTGAATCGCAAACAGCGCCGCGACAAACGCGCTGCGCCAAAGCGCGCCGGTCATCCGCCGCAAAACTAGAAAGAGCAGGATGGTCGCTGTCGTGTGGAGCAGGAGGTTGGTGAAGTGATGGCCACCCGGATTCAATCCATAAAACTGGCAGTCCAACATATGGGAAATCCAGGTCAGCGGGTGCCAGTTGGCGGCATGAACGTGGGTGAACGCCCAGGCGATGCCCTTAAAACTCAGACCGCCGGTCACGTCCGGGTTTTCATAGACATACTTTTCGTCGTCGAAGTTCACAAACCCGTAACGCAGCGTCTGGCCAAAAACGGCCCAGATAATGGCCACCAGAAAAATGCAGACCCCAGGAACCAGCCAACGGTTATTCAAGCCACCCGGGCGCGAAGGCATGGCAGCGGCTATTTTCGGGCTGACCCGGGCTTTCGATTTTCTACTCATTCATTTCCCCGAGCGAATGGGAGCCACACCTGTTAAAACTTAAATCCGGCTTGCGTTTTCGTTTGGTCAAAGGAAGGAAAACCGGAGTGTCGAGGCTGCCTGAATATGCCAGAACGATTTTCACGAGCGGACATTAGAACGCCAAGCTGTCCCAAACGCAAAGGGGAAATGGTGTGTGTTTGGTGGTGGGGCGAGCAGCCTGTCCCGCTCTGCGGAGATACCAGCGAGCCGGGTTCAGTCCATAGCCTGGCGACGGCTCGTCAGCAGGGCATGTGCTCAGCGGATGGGTTACAGAATATCCTCACCGCATGGGTGACACTTTCCTGGCAAATATGCCATGGAAAACCGACTCCGAGCAGGAGCAGCGTTGGGGATTTGTCGAATTAGCTTTGCGGGCCACAATGGGCTTGGCGGAGCTCTGCCGACGATCCGGAATCAGTCGAAAAACAGCCTATAAATGGATTGCTCGTTTTCAGGAATGCGGGCGGCGAGGATTGCAGGATCAAGCCCGGTCGGCGCACCGGCTCCATAACCGTCCGAAGCAAAAATGGCTGGATCGTCTGCGCCGATGCAAAAGCCAACACCCGAATTGGGGAGCGCCGAAAATCCATTGGGTGTTAAGAAGGCGCTTTGGCCCGACTGGCCTGCCCTCCGAAGCGGCGATCAGCCGCTGGCTCAAGAACTGGGGGTTGACACGACGCCGGCGCGGGCGTGTCCGCAAAGGACCGACGATCCTCCGGTCGGCCTTGACCGCCGCCCGGCAGCCCAATGAGGTTTGGACTGCTGATTTTAAGGGCTGGTTTCGTACTGGTGATGGGTCCAAAGCTGAACCCTTGACGGTCAGAGACCTGGCCAGCCGCTATCTGTTAGGTTTCGATTTGCTGGCGCAGCAGAACATGGCTCTGGCCCGTTTGGCCTTCGAAAAGCTGTTCAAGACCTACGGAATGCCTCAAGCCATCCGGGTTGATAATGGTTCTCCCTTTGGGGCTACGGGAGCCTTGGGTTTGACCCGGTTGAGCGCTTGGTGGGTGAAATTGGGCATCAAAGTGGAATTTATCGAACCGGGACATCCTGAGCAGAATGGGGCGCATGAACAGATGCATCGAGTCTACAAAGCTGAAACCTTGAATCCTGCGGCCTTTAGCTTGCGCGCTCAAGGACGCAGGACCAGACAATGGTGTTGGGAATACAATTACCAACGGCCTCACGAGGCTTTGAGTATGGGGGTGCCGGCAGATTATTATCGGAAAAGTCGGCGCCAAATGCCAGGTCGGTTGCCACCTTGGAAATACCCGGCGGAATGGTCGAGCCGGCTGGTAAGAAGCAATGGCGTGATTTGCTTAAATGGCCGGAGCCGGTTTGTGGGAGAGGCGTTTGAAAAGGAACGCGTAGGGTTGAAACGAGTGCCGACAGGAAAATGGGAGGTGTATTTTGGACCCTACTTGACAGGGGAGCTTCACGATGGCGATGCCGGGGGAATTCGCGCCGTGGTTTACCGGAAAAAGGAGAAACGATAAGCAGATAACGGCCCGCTCCGGTTCGCGGCTTTGCTACGGCTTCGCTACGCTCGCCTTCGCGTCGCCGCGAAGCGGAGCCAACAACTCAATGTGTCACCCATGCGGTGAGGAGAAAGTGTTACCCATGCGGTGAGGAGCTTCCGTTGCTCGCCCCACCAAAAAATCAAAACGTGCCGCGCCGCAGCGTCCGGACGGCTCGGCCCGTCCTCCATAGCCGTACTGCGGAGGGTGGACGAGCCGTCCCTACTTTTAATCCGATACCTAATTTTCTTGCACTGAGATGACTCTCGGGGTTCATTATGAGCAGGAGTCGGCCGGGTGAATCAGGGAAAAAGTTTATCCGCTCGAGGAACATCAAATGCAAGCCCGCCTGATGCTTAACCGCCACGGCTGCTTGCCAGTGAATCAAAACGATTCAGAAAACCAGGATGAGAGCAGTTCATTTATTTTTGTTATTAATTTTGAGTACGGCGACGGTGCAACCGGGATGGGCGGCGTCCCCGGTCTCGCACACCGGGCCGGCCGGCGCGGCAAAAGCCGGGACCACAACGGTCAAAGCGGATGACGCGGACGCCTATGCCCTTCGCTGCGCGGCAGAGGTGGAGAAAGGCGACCTGGACGGCGCGATCGCGGACGGCACCAAAGCCATCGAGTTGAACCCCAAGAACGCGGATGCCTATGTCAACCGGGGCATTGCGAAGCGGGCCAAAGGCGACCTGGACGGCGCGATTGGCGACAGCACCCAAGCCATCCAACTCCATCCGGATAATGTGGAGGCTTATGTGCTTCGCAGCGCGGCGAGGCTGGACCAGAACGACCTGAGCGGCGCGATTACCGACAGCACTCGGGCCATCAAACTCAAACCGGATGACGCGAATGCCTATGTGAATCGGGCCATTGCGAAGAAAGCCAAAGGCGATTTCGACGGTGCGATAGCCGACAGCACCCGGGCTATCAAACTCAGACCGGACGGCGTGAAGGCCTACATCCTGCGCAGTGCGGCGAAAGCAGCCAAGGGCGACCCGAACGGGGCCATTGCCGACAGCACCAAAGCCATCGAGCTCCAGCCGGACAATGCGGAGGCCTACGTCAATCGCGGCGTGGCAAAATTGGCTAAAAGCGACCCGGACGGCGCGATCGCTGATTTCACCCAAGCCATCGAGCTGAAACCGGGCGACGCGGACGCGTATGTCAACCGGGGTATTGCGAAGAAAGCGAAAGGTGACCTGGACGGCGCGATTGCCGACAGCACCAAAGCCATCGAGCTGAAGCAGCAGGGCTCAGAACCCAAAGCCAATCCTGAGCCGGTGAAGGAAGTCAAAAGTGTTGCGGCCGTTCCCGTTGCCGTTGCCACTAATGTGGTCGAACACAAACCACAGGTCGCAGAGGCCGGCACTCCCCGGGAAGTGGCGAAGGAAGACAAGAGTCCGCCGGTTCCTGCTCTGACCAATACCGTTCAGGTTGTAAAACCCAACCCGCAGGATGCGGAGGCTTACGTCAATCGCGGTGTGGCTGAACTGGCCAAACGCGACCTGGACGCGGCCATTGTTGATTTCAATAAAGCGATCGAATTCAACCCGGACAGTGCGGAGGCTTATGTGAATCGTGGTGTGGCGAAACTGGCCAAAGGTGACCCGGATGCCGCCATCACGGACTTCAACAAGGCCCTGCAACTCAAACCCGATGATGCGATTGCCTATTATTTTATGGGGTTCTGTTATGCCAACGGCCAGGGCGTTAAGAAGGACGCAGCGGCAGCGGTGAAGATGTATCGCAAGGCCGCGGATCAGAACCTTGCCCAGGCCCAATGGCGGCTGGGTCTTTGTTATTACACAGGCGAAGGCGTGGGCAAAAATGCGGTCGAGGCGTATGCGTGGTTCAGCATGGCCTCGGTGACCTTTGCCGAGGCCGCGCGGAGCCGCGACCAGGTGGGAAAGGAATTGACGCCTCAACAATTCAAAGCGGCGCAAAAGCGAACCAAAGAGTTGCAATCACAAATCGAGCCCAAGTTTAAACTCTAACCATCAAGAAGCAGAATACTTCTTGATGGTCCTGCGCAAATCCAAAAGCTCCGAAGCAAAAGCTCTCACCTGGGGGAGAGGCTTCAGGTGAGGGCGGTCGTCAAAACAAACTTTCAAGCATGGTTATTGGCATTCTGACCTCCACCCCCTGCCGTATGTCCCGGTTTTTTTTCTGCTTAGAGGCTTTGACTCGTTGCTGAGCCGTGCAATGGTGGATTTCAGCCGGAGATACCTTCGGCCGCCTTGAACTTTTCCCAGTTGGCTGCGGCGTCGGAATGAACGCGAATCCGGTCCAGCGGGCCTCCTTCGATTGCGGGAATGATGACGCGGGCACAGAAGAGGTCCCAAATCACTTCCGGGTAGATTTCGCGTTCCTCGTCCTGCAAACGGCAGCCCACGACATGGAGCGGGTTGCGTCCGGCCCGGGTTTCCAGAACGAAAGCGATGCACTGCGCCAGGCTTTTGACATTATCCAGGCTGCCGCTGCCGGGACGTGCTTCCCGTCCAAGCATCAGGTCGGCGGCAATTTTCAGGAGTTTCTCCTTCAACGCGTTCATGTTTGGTCCCGCGCATCCTTGCGCAGAGAAACTTTCGTGTCGAGGTCTAAAGCCAAAAGAGGAGTCTAAGGTCCAAAGTCCAAGGTTCAAAGTTTAGCCACTGGGAACCATTCCATTTACGATTTACGATCTACAGGGAATCCGGGTGTTTTGCGAGTTCGGCAGGAAAACTCTGTTTCCTCCGTTTTCTCCTGTGAAAGAGACTTTGCGTTCTTTGCAGTTGGGCTGGTTACCGATGAGAACCGCCGCCGCCACCGTAAGCCATGCCACCGCCAGAGTGGGCTCCGCCCCCACTGGAATGCATTCCGCCGCCGCTATATCCACCACCACCTCCATGCCATCCGCCGCCAGTATTCCCCCCGCCACTGCCGCGCCCGCCACCACCCCACGAACCCGAAGGCGCGGAATGCCAGCCGGCCCCGGGATTTCCAGCCGGGGCCTGATGCCAGGCCGGCGCCGGATTCCCCATCGGCGATTGGCGCCGGGGATCGGAATTATTCCTTTGGTAACCTTGCGGAGGTGACCAGTTCCGCGCCGGGGAATTTCCAGGTCCACCCCACTGCCGGTTGGACATGTTCGGATTTGGATGATTCCCGGCAGCGTTCGGCATTGAAGGCTGGAAATTGTTCCGGGGACCGGGTTGAAATTGAGGGGCGTTGCCGCTTCCGCGCGGCGTCGTGGCCCCGTGAGTCGCGGCATTATTACCCTGGTGATTGGCTGAAGGCGGGTGTCGCCCGTGCGCAAAGGGACCCGGCATCCGGGAAATGTTCTCACCGGGGCGATAAATCACCTGGCCGTTGCCGTTGTGGTTCAGACGGTCAGGCCTGGTAAAATCGCTGGAATGCCCGCCCTGGTTGGGCATCTCCCGCACCGGCACCTGCTGGAGATGCGTGTGTGTCGCCCCTTCGATCTGGGACGGGTCAACGCCGCGATTGACAAAGTGATGCTGCCCGTCGAAGGCGAAGTTATTGTTCGCCTGAGAACCGTGGAAAAAGTGTTCCGCATCGTGTCCGTGCTGAAAGTGATCAAACGGATGGGAGGCACAGAAATGATTAAAATCACAAAACGTGAAACAATGTGCTCCCAGGCCAAATCCAAAGTTAACGCCAACGGCGACGCCATTGAAAGTCCATCCGCCGTGGGCGGTGAAGCAGGCGCCCGGCGGCAACGCCGCCCAACCGCAGTAGCCCGGATACCCACGCCAGCAAACCCACGCCGGTCCCCAGACGTGGTCAGGACACCACACCCAGCCGTAATGGGGATACTGGCACCATCGGCCATAATGGAACGGGGCCCAACCCCACGAATAATAAGAGTTCCAGTACCAGCCCGAGGTCGTCCAGAGCCAGCCGCCGTTATTGCAGTAGGGTTGCCAGGTGGAATTCACCAGCACGACCGTCGGCTGCCAGCACCAGCCGTAGTCCGGCACATACACCCAGGTTCCGTAGGGCGCGAGCGAACTGTAAAAGTCAGCCGCGGCGCCATTCACGGGCGGTGATTCGGAGGAGGAATTGTTCGCTTTGTCCGTTGATTCGTTTCCGGCGGGCGGCGAGCTGTTGGCTGTCGTCTCAACGTGACTCACCAGAGTGTTCAGCACGGCGGTGGAAATTCCCAGGTCGTGGAGATAAATAATCTGGTCCGCATCGAGGGTATAGGCATTGTCCGACTTCTGAATATAGGAAGTCATCACGTCATCGCTCATGCCGGCCTGGGACATGCGAAGAACTTCGGCGGGTACCTGCGGCAGATCGACCTGGGTTGGTCCAATGGCTTTAGCGGGACCGGTATTTGTGCCCGGTGCCTCCGCCCGGCCGGTGGAAACAGCGATCGCTATAAACAGCCCAAAGGCGACCAGTCCAACCACGGCCTTCTTGTTCCAGCTTCGCAACTTCATACAGCCATTGGTTTCGTTTGCTAATCGAAGCCTGCGACGAACATAGCACACAATAGACAAATGAACACGATTTTAATGAATCATGACAGTTCTGTCATGTTACCGGTTTGTACGGAGCTTCGTTACAGTCAAATGATGGTTCAGATTTGAAAGGGGGCAACCTGACAACCTCTTGTTTTGAAGCTCAAACCCCTCACCCCGGCCCGCTCTCCGCTTTGGCGGGGAGAGGGAGTTATGCACTTCTCGTGTGGATGCCAAGTTGCGCCCGATTTGAAACAAATGCTTTTTTGTCCCAATATTTTTCGATAATAGTCGTCTCGCAAAGCACCCTGAAGCCGTCAAATTTAACCCGGGAAAATACCATGAGAAGCCAGCCGCAGAACTGGGTCGTGTTGTTGGCAGTGCTGCTCGGATCGCAGGTCGTGTCCGCGCAACCGTTGCGTCATGTGCAGGTGCGCATTGCCGACGGCGTGCTCGAAGGCGTCGTCAGCGCCGACGATCAGGTGCGCACGTTCAAAGGTGTTCCCTATGCCGCACCCCCGGTAGGGCCGTTACGCTGGAAGCCGCCGCAGCCGGTTCAACCCTGGTCCGGGGTACGGCCGGCGGTTGATTTTGGACCGCGCCCCATGCAATGGCGCATTTTCGGCGACATGGTTTTCCGCGACGACGGGCCCAGTGAGGATTGTTTGTATCTGAACCTCTGGATGCCGGAAGATCCTGCGCCGGGCAAGTTGCCGGTGATGGTCTGGATTTACGGGGGCGGTTTTGCTGCGGGCGCCACTTCGGAGCCGCGTCAGGACGGCGGGAACCTGTCGAAGAAGGGCGTGATTGTGGTCAGCTTCGGTTATCGCCTGGGTGTGTTCGGATTTTTCGCGCACCCGGAACTGACCCAAGAATCTGAACCCCATGCTTCGGGGAACTATGGGTTGTTGGATCAGGTCGCTGCGCTCAAATGGGTCCGGACGAATATTGCCGCGTTTGGCGGCGATCCCGATAACGTCACCATCTTCGGCGAATCCGCCGGTTCATTCTCGGTCAGCGCGCTCATGGCGTCGCCCTTGTCGCAAGGCCTGTTCCAGCGCGCCATCGGCGAGAGCGGCGCGTTCTTTGGCGACACCCTGCCGACCCCATCACTGGCCGAAGCGGAAGCGGACGGTGAGAACTTTGCGGGATCGGCATTTTACGCCCATTCACTGAAGGACCTCCGGGCGTTGCCGGCAAAATATCTGCTCCGGGCGGCCAGGAAACGACCCTGGGAATATTTTAAACCGGATATCGACGGATATTTTCTGCCAACCAATTGTCTGGCGATTTACGTGGCCGGTCAGCAGAACCACGTTCCCTTGTTGGCGGGATGGAACCGCGACGAAGGGGGCTACGAGTCCTACTTTACCAATGATGCGCCAACCCTGAAAAATTATTTCCAACGCGCCAACACCTTTTTCGGCACCAACGCCGGGGAGTTTTTAGGGGTCTATGCGGCGACGACGGACGCCCAGGCGAAACGGGCGGCGCAGGATTTTGCCGGGGACCGTTTCATCGGCTATTGCACTTGGAAATGGCTGGAGTTGCAGCTGCAGACCGGTCTATCGCCGGTCTATCGCTATTCATTTGAGCAGACCCTCCCCTTGCCCCGGGGCGCCGAGCCGGGCATGGAACCAACCGCACCACACGCTTCCGACATCGAATTCGTGTTCGAGATGTTGCCCTCGAGGCACCTGCCCTGGCGGCCAGAGGACCGGAAGGTATCGGAATTAATGGCGGATTACTGGAGCAATTTTGCGAAAACGGGCAATCCCAATGGTCCGGGACTACCGGACTGGCCCCAGTACAACAGCAGTGACGATTATCAGGTCATGCATTTAAGCGCCAATCCTGAAGCTGCGCCCGATGCCCGGCGGGCCCGGTATGAATTTCTGGATCAATTACCGCTACCATGGTAGTCGCAAACCCAAAGACAAATCATCCAATGCGAACAACCCGCAGCCGTTTTTTTTATTTCATGATTTCGACTATCTTTTGCACGTTGTTGCCAGCTTTGACCACACCAGCAGCCGCAACTGATACGGAAGCCAATGTCACAATCCCATGGGATTGGTCAGGAATCATCGGCACCGGCCAAAGTTTGGCAGTGGGCGAGCAAGGCCGCCCGGTCCTTTCCACGACCCAGCCATACCATAATCTTAAACTGTCCACCGGCCATCGGCCGTGGCCAATTGACCCGAATGATACCCACCTGACGATGGTGCCCCTGGTCGAACCCGTCGGACGGTATTCCACCAATTATCCCAGCTCGTGGCCGGACAACATCGCGGGCGAAACCCCGCATTCGGCCACGGCCAATCAAATTTCCGCCCGGGTCCGGGCCGCCTCCGGCCGCGACTTTGTGGGCGTTCACAGTGAGGTGGGTGAGAACGGACAATGCATGATCTATCTGAAAAAGAATGCCGATCACGTCGGGGTCAATGGCCGTGCCTACGAAGCAGCCTTGATTGAAACAAAGGCGATTACCCGCCTGGCCAGGGCTGCCGGCAAAACCTACGGCGTCGGCGCCATCATCGTCACCCACGGCGAGTGTGACGCGGGCAACCAAAATTATGAAAACGACCTGTACCAGTTGTGGTCCGACTACAACACCGACCTTCCGGCCATCACCGGACAGAAACAGAAGGTCCAGATGATCGTCTCGCAGCAGAATTCCTGCAACGATTCCTCCGCGTCCACTTTGGCGCAATGGAAGGTCGGTGTGGATCATCCGGCGGCCATAGTCTGTTCCGGCCCGAAATATCAGTATCCGTCGGCGGAAGGGGTTCATCTGACAGCCAACAGCTACCGGCAGCTGGGTGAAAAATACGGGCAGATTTATTACGAGCGGGTGGTTCTCGGCAAAAACTGGCGACCGCTGGAGCCCACCTCCTTGGAGCGCAATGGCGCCGTCCTGACAGTCCACTTTCACGTGCCGGTGCCGCCGTTGGTGTGGGATACCAGCTTGGCAGCGCCGCACCCTTCCATTACCGAATGGAAGAACGGCAAAGGTTTTGAGGTGAGCACAGCAGGTAGCGCCAAAGTGGCCATCAAGTCCGTGGCCATTGCCGGCGATGCAGTGGTCATTACTTGCGCGTCCGATCCCGGTCCGGGGGCGCGTGTCAGTTATGCCATGATCGGGGAGAAGGCCCGGATGGCCGCACCGTTCCAGGGAACCTATCGGTGGGGTCTGTTACGAGATTCCGACCCATTCGTGGGGGCAGTCACCGGCCTGGCACAACCCAATTACAGTGTGGCATTTGAGCTGACGGCGCCGTGAGGATTGGTCGAAAGCTCAGGAACCCTTGGTTTATCAGTGGGCCATCGAGTGCCCGGCATTATTTACTGATAATATTTCATGAATAATTTGAAATATTTTTAAGATGAGCTAACTTGGTTATGCTGAGTAAAACATAGAGATTAAAATGCGGCGGACGTGGTTTTCGGTGATATGTTTCCCACGCCCGCCGTTTCTTTCCCATCAAAACTCCGCGCTGGACGCGCGCCTTACTTGAGCGCAATCACCATGGAATCCGGCCCGCAGAGCGGTTCGACGCGAGTTTCCTTGAAGCCTGCGTCATGCATCCAGCCGCGGCAATCCGCGCCGGTGTAATCGAAGCCGCCCCGGGTTTCGATCAACATGTTGAGACTCATGAGCAGGCCGAAGGCATTGCGCCGCCGGTCGTCGTCAATGATCGCATCGTAAACAATCAGCGCCCCGCCCGGCGGCAATGCGTCATGTGCCTTCGCAATCAGCATCCGTTTTTGTTCCAAATCCCAGTCGTGCAGGATGTGGCCCATAACGATGACGTCGGCACCGGGCATCGGGTCGTTAAAAAAGTTGCCGGAATGGAATCGCAATCTTTGGGCAAGGTTGAAAGATCGGACATACTCGTCAAAGATGGGTCCTACGACGGGCAGGTCGAATTCGCCGCCGGTCAGGTGGGGATGTGCCAGCGCCAGTTGAACGGACACACAGCCCTGCGCGCCGCCCACGTCGATGAAGCTTTTGAAGCTTTGCCAGGGAAATTGCTGCGCCAGCGCCCGGGCGGCACCCATGCTGATACCGGTCATGGCCGAAAGAAATTGTTTGAGTCGCGCAGGGTCCGAGTACAGCTCGGCGAAGGTGTCCCGGGCCTGCTTGCTTTCATTCTGTGGCTCTCCCGATTTGAGGGCCGTGGTCAGGTCACCCCAAAACGCATAAAGCCGGGCGTTGGCCATTTCCAGCAGACCACCGATATAGCCCGGTTTGGAGCGGTCCAGAAAAAAATCGCCCTCGGCTGTGTTGCGATATTGCCCATCGGTCCGTTCCAATACTCCCAGCGCCACAAGCGCGTCAAAGAAATCGTCGGCACCACGCGGGTGCAGCTTCAGCCGGGCGCGCAGCGATTCCGCGTTCAGCGGTCCCTGGGCCAACTGGGTGAACACACCCAGTTCGACGGCGCTGAGCAGGGTTTTTGAGCCCCAAAAACCCAGACCGAGTTGCAGGATTTTGTCCGGCGCCAGCTCACCGGACGAAAGGCTGCCGCCGGGTTTGGGTTCAACGGACTGCTGGACACGGACACGGGTGTTGGAGGGACTGGATGACATGTGGGCAAATAAACGCCATCTCATAAAGAAGTCAAATGGATTTCTTAAGATGCTTGAATATCAACAAGCAAGGGTTGAGTACCGGACGGATCCGGGGCGGATTGGCCGCGCGAGCAACTCCTTTGGCCCCAGAGCTTTTCCAAAAAACGTGTAGCCGCCGACGTCAGTCGGCGCAAATCAAGTCTCATCCCAGAGAATCAGCGTTCGGGTTTCCGGCCATTACGGCATGAGCACCCGATAAAAGCGCGGGCTGTGGTTTGTCATACCGGGGTCGGCAATAAGCAGGGAACCCCCACCCGGAATGGTATTGGTCTGGATCGGCCACCAGCTGAAAAGGTTTGTGGAGGCCTGTACGACGCAATTACTCCCGGCCGGGGCGTTGAGAACGAAATGGAATATGCCATTGCTCAGGCCCATG
>JBGPDH010000074.1:0-14298 GCA_041482195.1 Verrucomicrobiia bacterium | reverse complement strand
TTCGAAATCGGAGTGGATGACCCCCGCCGCCTGTGGTGCGGTCTCACCGACATGAATGGTCCAGGCGCGAACCTCCTTTTCGCCGGCGGTCAGGAACGTGCGCAGGCCCAGCAGATGATCGGTCGCGTGAATGAGCGCACCCACGCCGGATTACTCCACGCCGAGTTCCTTGAGAAATTGTTGCGCCTCGTCCGGCGGCAAATCAATCAAGTCGCTTTCAATCTGTGCGCTGATGACTACGGCTTCGCAGGCAAGATGGGTTTTTACGTAATCACAGACTTTCAGGACGAATGGATTTTTATCGGCCGTGGCCAGATCGTCTTCCTTGACGTTGCAGGCGAAAATGGTCGGCTTGTCGGTAAGCAGGTAAAAGTTTTTGGCAATTTCCTTTTCTTCGGGCGTGAGTCGGACGGTCAGGGCGAGTTTCCCGGCATCCAGGGCCGGCTCAAATTTGGCCAGCACAACGTCCTCGACCACGGCGGCCTTATCACCGCGTTTTACATCCTTGGCCAGTTTGTCCCGGCGTTTTTTCACATTGTCCAGGTCGGCGATGACCAGTTCCATATTGATGATTTCAATGTCACGCACGGGATCAATCGAGCCGGCGACATGGTGAATGTCTGCATCCTCGAAACAGCGTACGACCTGAATGATGGCGTCCACCTCGCGGATATGGCTGAGGAACTTGTTGCCGAGGCCTTCGCCCGCGCTGGCGCCCTTCACCAGGCCCGCGATGTCCACGAACTCGATGGCCGCCGGAATGATGACGGTGGTTTTGGCAATTTTGGCCAGTGGTTCGAGCCGCGGGTCGGGGACGGTGACGACTCCGACATTCGGGTCAATGGTGCAAAAGGGATAATTTTCCGCCGCGGCCTTGCGGGTGCGCGTAACGGCGTTGAACAGGGTGGATTTGCCCACATTGGGCAGTCCGACGATTCCAGCTTTGAGCATAAATTACCGCGGGCACGCGGAGGCGCAGAGGATTATCATGAAAAGACGGGCGCAGAAAGTTTTTGTCATTGAATTCTATGCCGTGCGAGGTGGGCCAGTTGCCAGGCGAGGTGCCCGCCACTGTATAATCCCAGACCAAGCAGGAAAACGCCCGAAATGCGCTGCATGATCACGAGCGTGTGTTCGTTGAACCGTCCGTAACCGTAGCGCGACACGATATAACTCAATGCGCAAAACCAGGAAATCGCGCCGAAAGCGACACCGGTAATGAATGCGCACTTGGCCGCGACCGTGTCCTCGACCCATTCATGAGTTGTGAAATAGGCCTCATGCGACATGAAATACGCAGCTGCCAGGATCCAGAACAGCAGGACTCCCATATTGCCGAGGACGCGCGCAAAACCGATCATGTACGCCGAGTGCGGGTGCAGTTTTTCGTCGATGCGTTTTTCAATCCGGCTGGCGGTGGCGCCCAGGTTCGTGGGGGCCGTCACCGTTTTGGCCGAAAGAAATTTCATGCCCAGAATGAGCATGAACACAAACGTGAACACCTCCATCGAAGTCCTGACGATGCGAAGGTAAAAGAACGACGAAAAACTGGTGAACGCAATCGTACAATAAATCACATCCATGCTGGCTGCACCGAGGCCGACGAGCATGGCATATTTAAAACCCCTTTGTGCGGCGCTGTTGATGATGGTGAGATTCACCGGCCCGACAGGCATGGATAAGATCAGGCCGATGAGAAAACCCGTCGGCGCGGCGATGAAAATGCTCAACCGGTCCTGCATGGATTAATGCGCTTCGCCCGTTTCGTCCTCGTCTTCCTCTTCAATTTCCCGGCGCCAGGCGCGGGACAAACTTGGCCTCACGAAGCCATAGACGAGATAGAGGGTAAAAAACGCCGGCAACACATAATACAGGACCCTTTCCTGCAGCACGAGCAGGCAACCCAAAAACAGCGCCGCGCCGATGCCTTTGGCAAAGGTGCTCTTGGAACGCAGACCGAGCGATTTGAAACTCGGGTATCTCACCGTGCTGACCATCATGGCCGACAGGAAGATGAGCACAACGGCGATGAGATAATTCCAATGACCCAGACTTCTTTCATTTTCATGGAAATGAATGATGAGCAAGGTAAGCGACGCCACCAAACCCGCCGCCGAGGGAATGGGGAAACCCAGAAAATCCTTGCTGCTGCCCGTTGCGTGCATGGACAAGACATTGAAGCGCGCCAGCCGGAATGCACCGCAGAGCAGATAAATGGAAGCGATGAACCAGCTGATTTGTCGATAGTCGCCAAACACGTCCGCCAGTACGACCCGCTGCACCAGAAACGCCGGCGCGATGCCGAATGAAACCAGATCCGCCAACGAATCGAATTCGCGCCCGAAGGGGCTGTCTGTGCCGCCCAACCGGGCCACCCGGCCGTCCAGCAGGTCAAAAATACAAGCCAGCAAAATAAACGCCAGGGCGAGTTTGATTTGGGCGAAGTAGTGGTCGCTCGCGGGATTGGCATCCACGATTTTCGTGAGCGCCACGAAACCGCAGAACAGATTTCCCGCCGTAAGCAGATTCGGCAGGAAATAGATTTTCAAATGGCCCTCTTCATGATGGTTGGCTGGCGAAGTCGGGGGATTCGGCGTGCTCATAAATGGAGTTCAATCAAAAGCGGCTATCACGGTTTGGCCGCCGACTACCCGGTCACCCAGCTTCACCTTGATTTTGGCACGAGGCGGCAGGTAAACCTCCACGCGCGAACCGAATTGAATCAGGCTGATCCGCTCACCGCGCTGGATGAGATCGTTTTCCTTGAGCCAGGGCACGATGCGGCGCGCGATCAGGCCGGCGATGAGCCGCACCCCAATTTTTTCACCCCGCGGCTCTCCGGCATCAAAACCCACGAGCAGATTTTCATTAAACTGCGCTGATTCGGTCTTAAGGGCGCTGAGAAACTGGCCGGACGTGTATTTATAAAACGCGACCCGACCCGTCAGCGGTGCGCATTGTACGTGGATATCAATCACTGACAGGAATATGGAAATGCGCTGGCATTCGCCACCGATGTAGTCGGGCTCGGTCGTGGTGTCAATCACGTCGACCTTCCCGTGCGCCGGGGAAATGACCAGGTCGGGTCCGGCCGGCACCATCGGATCGGGGTCGCGGAAAAAATAGAAGGTGAACGCGGAAAAAAAGACCCAAAGCCCGATCAGCACCCACGGCAAGTAGTGCAGGATAAAGAACGCAGTCCATTTGGCCAGAAACGCGCCCCCCAACAATACGAGGACCGCCGCCGCCGCCAGGCCGACGAGGCGCAAGGCGGCAAGCGAGGCTTTACCAGAGTGTTTCACGCAGTCAGGGTAGAAATTTTGTGGCCCGCTTGCAATTCGGCATTTTCACGGCACCTTAGGCTCACGCTGCAAAATCCGGCAAGGAGCCGGAGGCGCAGCGAACCGAACCAGAGGAAAACGATTATGGGACTGAACACACCTGATTTGACAAAATTCCCGCCGCGCAGCCCACGGGTGCGGCTGGGCGGTTATGCGATCCTGCCGCGTCTGCTGGACAAGGGCCGGGCGACGCTCGCCGGCCAGCATGGCGAGTATCATTACGCCTGCCCGCTCGACCAGGGCTTCCTTGAGTTTGTGGGCATTGATCCCGAAGCCTTGAAGAAACAGCTGAGCCAGTCCGACTCGGAAGTCCTGGATTGGATCAACCGGAACGCGAAATATAAACGCACCATGCCGGAAATTCTGGCCTGGTCCGCGTGGCAGGAGCAAAGTGCGCCGGATAATCCCGAATCACGTGAGCATTTCAACGATATCCAAAAGGCCGCCGCCCCGAAACGCGAAGACATCGCCACCTGGTTCGACGTGCTGGACCTGGACGATTACGTAAGCTTCGGCGGCAAGCCCTGAACAAATTTACGATTTTGGATTTACGATTTACGACGCAACCGGACTAAAATGGCGGAGCGTAAACCGGCAATCGTAAATCAAAAATTCACGCCTGCGGCTGCGGCGCCGGAGCGGATGCGGGCGCGTCGGCCAGCGGGGTGCCCGGCACTTTCCATGACTCGATTTTTTCGATGCGATGCCGGTGGATGGCGCCGTGAAATTCAAATTCGACTTCCTCGCCGACCTTGCGATTCAACAGTGATTGCGCCACGGGCGAAAGGTAGCTGATGACGCCCTTTTCCGGGTCGGAATCCCAGGCCCCCAGGATGGTGAAACTCTCCGACTGGTTGGCGCCGAGATCGATAGCCTGGACGATGGTGCCGATGCCGACCACCTCGGTTTTGGCATTGGAAAAATCCGTGCCGCGGGCGCGCGAGAGCTGCGTTTCCAGCTCTTCCTTGCGGCGCATGAGAATTTTTTGCATTTCCTTCGCCGCCTTGTATTCGTGGTTTTCGCTGAGATCGCCATAACTGCGGGCAATGGCGATTTCCTTTGAGTTGGCGGGAATTTTCTTTTGCACCAGTTCCTCATATTCGCCGCGGCGGCGTTCCAGACTTTCCCAGGAAACCAGGAGCGCGCTGTCCTGCCGGGTTTGCTCGCCGCTGACCAGCAATTGCACGGCCGGATGCGCCTTGACCAGCCGCGCCAGCAACGACCGCTTGTCCATGTCGTCGAACACAGGCGAAAATTGCAGGGCACGGGTGAGGTCTTTAACAACTTCGATGTCGGCGGACGCGGTCAATTCGGCCAGCAATTCGTGGTCATCGAGGATGAATTCGCGCAGGCGGTTGGAGCGTTTCTCGTTGAACTGGTCGCGTTCCATCGCCGTGAGCATGGCCCGGAAAACCTCCGGTCCCAGAATGTCGGCGTACGCATCGCTGCGGTCGCGGCCCACCCAGAGCAACAATTCGCTGCTGGCCGTGTGTTGGTTGATGAGGCGCGCGAGCGTTTCCTTGAGCAAATCCATTTTACCTTCCTGATTCAGCAGGCTGGCGAATTCGCGGCACAGTTTGGCAGAGACAATGTTCAGCGAACCGCGCAAAATTTCCTGCCACCGTTCGGGATTCGCCGCCTTGTAGGATTCCAGCGCCCGATGATGCTTGATGGCGGGGATCAACTCCAGCACCACGCCGAATTTGACGTTGTCCTGTGCCCAGATTTGCGTGGAAGTGATTTCGTCCGCGGCGGCCGGCAACCCGGCAGCGGCGCGGAGTTCATCCCGCGCAAAGACCGCTTCAAGGGCGACGGCCGGTTGGGTGCGCTGATGGGAAGCAATGTCCGTGTTCAACGCGGGGATGATTTCATTGGCCGCCGCCTGTTTATCGGCCAGATCCGGCGCGTTCTTGAGCAGTTCTCCGACTACCGCCACGCGCGCCTTCAAACCTTTCGCCGCGCGAAAATCCGCCAACAAGCGGTCTTGCAACGACGTCTCTTTTTCCTGAAAAACCACCGGCTCGGTTTTTTTCAGCGGCACCACAAAATGGCCGTCCTTCTTCATTTCGCGGCGCGCGGTTTCCCACCATTTCCGCCAGTCGTCCCGAATGACATCGGGTACGAGCACATGCTGAATCTGGTCCGCGGTCGCCTTTCCGCCATAGCTGTTCAAGACCACCTTGATCAGATCCAGGTGCCGCGCCGCCATCTGACGGAGACCTTCCAGATCCATGGCTTTGCGCGCGAGAATGTGGTCCTTGGAAATCGGCTTCAGGGATTCAGCCGCGAATGCCAGATCCATCGTGTGTCCGGTTTTGCCGGGAAAATCGATGGTGAACCGCGCGAAAACCGTGTCGACCGTTTTGATCCGGCCGAACCCCCAGCTGCGGTGCATGCAAAAACCTCCGGTGGACAGCAGTGTCAGCGGTTCGATGTGCCGGCCCTCAATTTTGCCCGCGGCCGCCAATTTCTCAAATTCCTCTCTCATAAAAGCATCGTTTTTATCGCATTATGGAAGCACAATGTCTCCATTAAACGTGGTGAACGACCAAAATCCAAGACAAATTGCAGCGGGAGTTTTGCTGCAACGGCGCCCCGGGGGCAGCTTTACAGAGGATTTACTCGACCGCGCGCTGGTCCAGACCCGGCTTTCTCCCGTGGATCGTGCGTTGTGCCTGGAACTCGTCTATGGCGTGGTCCGCTGGCAGGCTGCGCTCGACTGGCTCATCGCCCGGAAAACGGATGGCCGGGAGCAAAAACCCGGGCTGCAAAATCTACTGCGACTTGGACTTTACCAGATTTTCTGGCTCGACCGGGTCCCCGACCACGCCGCGGTGCATGAAACTGTCGAACTCGTCAAACAAGGCGGTTTTGGTTCGCAGACCGGCTTCGTGAATGCTGTTTTGCGCGGCTACTTGCGCGAAGCCGGGGCGACCACAAAGCTGTTGGCGGAACTGAGAATTTCACAACCCGCAATCGGCTGGTCGCATCCGGACTGGCTCGTGACTCGCTGGCAGAAATGTTGGGGTACGGCAAAGGCGGCCCAACTGCTGGAGTGGAATAACCGACCGCCGAAAACTTTTGCACGGGTCAACACGCTGAAAATTGAACCGGACAAATTGCTCGAGAAATGGCGCGACGAAAATGTCGCCTACGACTTTGTCCGCCGTGATTGGCTGGAGGAAAATCTGGTTTTTGAACTGAAATCGCATCCGTCGCTGGCGTCGCTCGCCAGTTTTCAGGACGGCTGGTGCTATGTTCAGGACCCCAGCACGCTACTGGCGGTGAAGGAATTGAGCCCGCAATCCGGCGAAACAATTCTCGACTTCTGCGCCGCGCCCGGCGGCAAAACCACATTTCTCGCACAGCTCATGAACCACCAGGGCCGGATTGTGGCACAGGATATTTCAGAAGAACGATTAGATCTGGTTCGGCAAAATTGCCAGCGACTTGGCATAACCTGCGTCGAAACGGTTTTGTCCTCGACCCTCGCCGTTCGACTTTCGGCCGGTTTTGACCGCATCCTGGTCGATGCTCCTTGTTCGAATACCGGTGTGATGCGACGTCGCGTGGATTTGCGCTGGCGGATTCAGCTGCCGGAAATTTCACGATTGCAGAAGGCGCAACTTGCTTTACTGGAACAAGCTGCAATGAAACTAAAACCTGGCGGCGTCCTGGTTTACAGCACGTGCAGCCTGGAAACCGAGGAAAACGCAGAAGTCGTCAAAGAATTTTTGCGCGGGCACAAGGAGTTCAAACTGGAATTCGAACGCGAGCTTTTGCCGTTCGTGGACAAGGTGGACGGTGCGTTTGTAGCCGCGCTTGTCAAAGCGCGGTAATCCGCGTTCTCATCCCGCAACTCGGGACGGCTACGCCCGGAGTTGGCTTCAATCCCATTGCCACGATATAAACCTGTGGCATTTTAGTTCCCATGGAACTTGATCTTGAAGGCCAGTTTGCAGACCGTGCGTATCCATTGCTGGTCAGCCTCGTTACGCCTCGGCCCATCGCGTTTGTGACCTCCATCAGCCCGGATGGCAAAATCAATGCCGCACCGTTCAGCTTCTTCAATGTGCTGGGAGCGCAGCCGCCCATCGTCGCTTTTGCGCCCGGCGACCGCGACAACGGCATACCCAAGGACACTGCCTTGAACGTCCGCGCCACGCACGAATTCGTCGTGAATCTTGTGGACGAAAACATCGCCGAGGCGATGAACCAATGCGCCGCGTCGTTGCCCTACGGCGAAAATGAACTGGTGCGTGCCGGTTTGACGGCAGCACCGTCGTCCTCGGTGAAACCACCGCGCATCGCTGAAGCCCCGGCGAGCCTGGAATGCGTTGAGTGGGGCACGCTGCAAATCGGCAACAATCGGGTGGTCATTGGCGTGGTGAAACGGCTCCATTTGCGTGAGGAATTGTTTAACGCGGAGAAGAAGCGAATCAACACCGATAAACTGTTCCTGATTGGCCGCATGGCCGCGCCGAACTGGTATTGTCGTACCCGCGATCGTTTTGAAATGGTCCGGCCGGAGTGAATAAATCGTAGCCGCGCTTGTCGAAACGCGGCCATCAGCGTTCTCACGAACGCGGCTACATGCCCATGATCTGGTAGCCGCAATCTACGTAGAGGGTCTGGCCGGTGATGGCCGCGGCACCGTCGCTCACCAGGAAAACTCCGGTTGCACCCAATTCCTCGGGCAGCACGTTCCGTTTCAATGGTGACCGGACTTCGTAATGCTTGAGCATTTCGGCGAAACCGGCGATGCCGCGTGCCGCCAGTGTGTTCACCGGTCCGGCGCTGATGCAGTTGACGCGAATTTTCTTCGGGCCGAGGTCATAGGCCAGATAACGGGTGCTGGCTTCCAATGCGGCCTTGGCCACGCCCATGACATTGTAGTGTGGCACGACCTTTTCCGCGCCGTAATAGCTCATGGCCACAATGCTGCCACCCTCGGTCATTAATGGCGCGGCGGCGCGGGCCAGCGCCACGAGCGAATAAGCGCTCACATCGTGCGCCACGCGGAACGCTTCGCGGCTGGTGTTGACAAATTCGCCTTCCAATGCGTCCTTGGGCGCGAAAGCCACGGAATGCAGGAGGAGGTTCAATTTGCCGAATTTAGTACCGACTTCACTGAACACGCGGGCGATTTCGTCATCCTTGGTCACGTCACAGGGCAGGATGAGCGTGTCGACGCCGAACGTAGTGACGAGTTCGGTGACGTTGTCCTTAACGCGCTCGCCCTGGTAGGTGAACGCGAGTTTCGCGCCTGCGGCCGCCCAGGCCTGCGCGATGGCCCAGGCAATGGAACGTTTGTTGGCAACGCCAAAAACCAGCCCGATTTTTCCGTCAAGTAATGGCATAAGTTCGTTGAAGCGTCGGAGCGTAGGGAAAATGCCAGTCCGCTTCAACTCATAAACGCTTCAACGCTTCAACATCAGTGTTTGAAATAAAGCTCCTCGGCGTTCCAGGTTGCGCGGTAGCCGCTTAAGGGCGTCGCCCGAACGTTGCCGACGTCCGAACGAATGGCAGCATAATAAATCGGAGTGACCGTGAATATCATCGGCTGCTGTTCGGCCAGGATTTCCTGAACCTCGTCGAAATCCTTTTTCCGCGCCGCGTAGTCGAGCGTTGTGTTCTGTTCATCCATCAAATGGTCAATCCGCGCCTCCCAGTCGGTCGAAGGTGTTTTCTGGCGCGGGAACCATTGATGCGTGTAGCCGTTTGATTTCAAGACGTTCATGCTGGAGGACGGGTCGGCGCCGCCGCCGCCGAGGCTTAACAGGACGCACTCATAATCATGGGTGTCGTCAATCTTTGCGACGAGCGTGTTGAACTCAATCGGCTGGAATATGACCTTAACGCCGATTTTCTCCAAATCGGATTTGATGAGCACGGCGGTCTTTTCCCGCGCGCCGTTGCCGACGTTTGTGTTGAGCACAAATTCAATCTTGTTTCCATCGGCATCGGTCAGGAAATCGTCGCCGGTCCGTTTCTCAATCCCGATTTCCTTCAGCAGCGCCAGCGCCTTGTCCGGGTCATGCGGGTACTTCCTGATGTTCGGATTAAACCATTTCTTGTTGCCGGGTGTGACGAAGCCGTAGTTCGGGATGGCGCGGCCCGAATAAACCGATTTAATGATGGAGTCTCGGTCAATGGCATACGAAATCGCCTGCCGGAACTTTACATTCCTGAACCACTTCAATTTTTTGGGATCCACCAGTGGCTGGCCGGTTTTCGCGTTGACGCTGGTGTTCTCATTAAACCAGATAAAAGCGGTTTCCAGACCGATGCCCGGTTCAAGCAGGTTGAATCTTCCTTTCGCCGATTCCGCCTTGAAATGGTCGTATTCGTACGGATAAATGAAATCATCCGCGTCGCTTTCGCCGCTCAAAAACCGGAGTGACATTGCATTCAGGTCCGGCACCACGGTGTAAATGATATTGTCGAAATACGGCAGACGCTGACCTTTCTTGTCCACTTCACAGAAATAGGGGTTGCGCTCAAACAGGACATATTGCGCCGGCCGGTAATCCTTGATGACATACGGCCCGCTGCAGACGATGTCTTTTGGGTTCCAATTGACGCCGTAGGCGGACAGGAACGTTTTGTCGGCAACGGTTTTCTCCAGGATATGTTTGGGCATGACCGGCACACCGCCGAAATTTTCCAGGAACGGCGCGACCACTTCCGGCGTGACGACTTGAACGGTTAAATCGTCAATCCTGGTCACCTGAAAATCCTTCCCTTTCACGCGGAGGGCATCGGCCATGACCGGGTTGAAGTTGGTGTTGTAAATCAAATCATTGCAGGTGAACACCACGTCATCCGCCGTCAGCGGCGCGCCGTCGCTCCAGCGCAGATTTTTACGCAAATGAAAAGTCCACGTTTTCCCGTCCGGCGAATTGGTCCACGAATCCGCCAGGCCCGGGGTGACCGTTTGCGTGGGCCAATCAAATCCGATGAGCGCGGCGAATAGATTGCGGTAAACTTCTTCGGACGACTGTTCATTTGCCGTGATGGGATTGTAGGTTTTGGGGTCGCCATACAAGGCCATGATGAACCGGCCGCCAGGAATTCCGGGATTGCACTCGGCAACGAGCGGCGGCTCCGGCAGCGGGTAATTCGTTGTCGAACCCGCCGACGAAGTGGTTTCGGCCTTTTTACCGCAGCCGGAAAGGCCGGCAATCACGGCGATTAAGAGCAGATAACTCCAGGCAGTGTTTTTCATTTTCTTTTGGTTATTAACCACGAAGAAACAAAGTAACCAAGGCAGGTAAATTGAACAACCCTTCGTTTCCTGGTTGCCGGGTGGTTTTAAATTCACTCGCCAAACCGGCACGACTTTTGCGACGTTTCGGGCGTTATTACGATGTGGTCCCATTTATTCAAGCGGCTGCTGCACATGGTTCCGCTCCTGCTGGGCGTGTCGCTCTTGACGTTCTTGCTGATGGCTTTGTCGCCTGGTGATTACTTCACCGCGCTCTCGCAAAATCCGCAAATTTCGCAGGAAACCATCAATCATCTGAAGGCGCAATTCCACCTGGACCAACCGTGGTATGTTCAATACTTCTTCTGGTTCAAGAGTGTATTACACGGTGACTTCGGTTACTCGATGGCCTATAAAATCCCCGCTACGTCCCTCATCTTCGCGCGGTTGTGGAATACGTTTTTACTGTCGTTTTGCGCGCTCATTATCGCCTGGACCGTTGCCTTGCCGCTCGGCATCTGGGCGGCCGTAAAAAAGGATTCGTGGGTGGATCGTGGTTGTTCGTTATTCGCGTTCGTCGGTTTGTCCGTGCCCGATGTGCTTTTGTCGCTATTGGCCTTGTGGTTCGCCGCGGCCACCGGCTGGTTCCCCGTCGGCGGCGCGCAAAGTGCGCTCTACGATTTTATGGCGCCGACTCAACAATTCTGGGACCGTGCCCACCATCTGATTTTACCGGCCATCGTGCTCGCCGCGTCCGACCTCGCCGGCATCATGCGCCGGATGCGTTCCTGCCTGCTCGATACCCTTCGCGCTGAGTATGTGACCGCCGCCCGCGCCCGCGGTCTCGGCGAAGGCTGGGTAATTTATAAACACGCGCTGCGCAATGCCATCAACCCAATACTGACGATTTTCGGCTACTCGCTGGCCGCCCTGCTGAGTGGTGCGTTCATCGTCGAAAACATCATGGCCTGGCCCGGACTCGGCCGCCTGACGATGGAGGCGTTTTTCGCCAAAGATTCGTATTTGGTCGTGGATTGCGTCGTGATGGCCACGGCTCTGCTCGTCATTGGAAATTTCGTTGCCGATCTGCTGCTGGCCTGGAGCGACCCGCGCATCCGATTGAAATAAAATGGAATCAACCTTGCCAACCCATAATGCCGCCGCGCAACAACCGTTGTCGCCGTGGCAATTGTTCTGGCGGCGGTTGAAACAGCGACGCATCGCCATGGTCGGCGGCGCGATTTTGATCGCGCTTTATCTGGTGGCATTGCTCGCCGGTTTCTTTGCACCTTATAGTTATCAGCGGCAAGACCGCGACCGATTCTTTCATCCGCCGATCTGGCCGCGGATCCAGGGATTCCGTCTGGTGGTACCGCGTTATGCGCCAGGTGACGCCGCCTTCGCTTACCACCTCGTCCCAAATGATACCGAACCGCTCCATTTTTTCATTCATGGCGATGAATACAAATTGTTCGGTTTGATACCCGCGACGATTCATCTCTTCGGCACCCGCGACCCCAATTATCCGGTTTATCTGTTCGGCACGGACCAATTCGGACGTGATGTCTTGTCCAGATTACTGTACGGCTCACAAATTTCGCTTTCTATCGGCGTCATCGGTATTTTGCTGTCATTTACATTTGGTATGATGATTGGCGGAATTTCCGGTTATTTTGCCGGCGTGACGGACACCGTCATCATGCGGTTGTGCGAACTCATCATGTCCATTCCGGCGCTGTATCTCATCATTTCGCTGCGCGCTGCCTTCCCGCCCAGTCTGAGTTCCGCGCAGGTTTATGCGATGATTATTATCATCCTGAGTTTTATCGGCTGGGCGAGTATGGCGCGGGTCATCCGCGGTATGACGCTGTCACTACGTGAGCAACAGTTTGTCCTGGCGGCGCGTTCCCTGGGCCAGTCGCATCTGAAAATCATCGCCCGCCACATTTTGCCGAACACTTTTTCGTATGTCATCGTGGCGGCAACGTTGAGCGTGCCGTATTACATCCTCGGCGAAGTTGTGTTGAGCTTCCTCGGCGTGGGTATCCAGGAACCAAACGCGAGCTGGGGCAACATGCTGACGGCTGCCCAGAACACCGAGTATCTGCGGAGTTTTCCGTGGTTGCTGGCGCCCGGTGCGGCGATTTTTATCACCGTTCTCGCTTTCAACTTCCTCGGCGATGGTTTAAGAGACGCGGCGGACACAAAAGCACAATGAAGAATTAAGAATGAAGAAGGTAGAAACAAGGCAAAGGCACGACGAAAATGAATTTCTTCATTCTGCCTTCCGCCTTCTGCCTTTCTGATCATGAACCTGCTCGAAATCAAGAACCTGAAGATGGACTTCGGCAGGAACGCCGGGGCCTTGCGGGCGATTGATGATGTGTCCTTCCACATCGGCACCGGCGAAACGGTCTGTCTCGTCGGCGAAAGCGGCTGTGGCAAGACTGTTACCGCCTTGTCCATCGCGCGGCTGGTGCCGACGCCACCGGCCAATTACGTCGGTGGGGAAATCTTGCTCAATGGGCGGGACGTTTTGACGATGTCAAACGGTGAACTGCGCAATATTCGTGGCGGCGTGGTGAGCTACGTTTTTCAGGAGCCCGGCGCGGCGCTGAACCCCGTTTTCCGCGTCGGCAACCAGATCAAGGAATCACTCAAGTTGCACCGGCCGGAAAAGGCGACGAACGAGGAGGTCATCCGCCTGCTGAAACTCGTCGGCATTCCGGCGCCGGAATCGCGCATTCGGAATTATCCCTTCGAGATGTCCGGTGGCATGCAGCAGCGCGTAATGATTGCGATGGCGCTGGCGAGCGAACCGAAACTGCTGGTGGCGGATGAACCGACGACCGCGCTCGACGTGACGATCCAGGCACAGATTCTGGACCTGTTGAGTGGGCTCAAGCAACGGTTGGGCATGGCGATCCTGCTCATCACGCACAATCTGGGTATCGTCGGTGACATGGCTGACCGTGTGGCGGTGATGTACGCCGGACAGATTGTCGAGCTCTCGCCCGCGAAGGAACTGTTACGCCGCCCGCTGCATCCTTATACCAGGGCGCTGATGGCGAGCGTGCCAAAACTGGGCGGTGATGCCGACCGGCTCTCGGCGATTCCCGGCAATGTGCCGCGCATCGGTAATTTTCCGCCGGGCTGCCGTTTCGCACCACGCTGTGTTATTGCCCGGCCGGAGTGTTCGAAGGAAATCCCGCAACTGGTCGAGGCCGAACCCGGACGCTGGGTGCGCTGTCCGTTCTGGAAAACGCCATGAGCCTGCTCGAAGTTAAAGATCTGAAGGTGCATTTCCCGGTCAAAGCCGGGATGTTCAGCCGTGCCCGCGAATCCGTCAAGGCGGTGGATGATGTGAGCTTCAGTCTCGAACCGGGCGAAACCCTCGGCCTGGTGGGCGAAAGCGGCTGCGGTAAAACCACGCTCGGCCGCGCCATTGTCCGGCTGGTCGAGCCGACGGCCGGCAACGTGCTGCTCGACGGCGAGGATATCACGCGGATGAGCGGTTCGTTGTTGCGAGCGCGGCGGCGCAAGTTCCAGATGATTTTCCAGGACCCCTATGGCTCGCTCAATCCACGCATGACGGTTGAGCAAATCGTCGGCGAAGCACTGGATATTCATAAGCTGACGGACAGTTCGTCCGCGCGGCAGAAGCGCATCGCGGAATTATTGAAGGCGGTCGGCCTGGACCCGATTTATGCGCAGCGGTATCCACATGAATTTTCCGGCGGGCAGCGCCAG
>JBGPDH010000073.1:0-14316 GCA_041482195.1 Verrucomicrobiia bacterium | reverse complement strand
GGGCACGGGAACGACGTTGACCCTTTTGAAACTTATGACAGCAACCCAATTGAAACTCGGCATCGGCGCGCTGGTGGTAGTCAGTGCCGTAACGGCTTTGGTGATTCAACATCAGGCGCAGGAAAAAATGCGCGTTGAAAATGAATCGTTGCGGCAGCAAATTACGCAACTCCAGTCCGACAACCTCAGCCTTTCCCGGCGCGAGGCGGTGGCGAAGCTCATGCTCCGTTTGCCCGCGCCCCACATACAATCTGGCGCGGCAGCTGAACCTTCGATGGAAGATGCAGAAGCCACTAATCTCAACATCTATACCCGGTTCAAAGACAAGGAGCCGAAATTGACCTCCGCGCAGGTCGAAGCTTACCTCAAAGCAAATGGTCGTAATGCGTCAAGCCTCCTTGCCGCCTATCGCACCAGTGGAGACCCGGCGCTGTTAAAGGAAGCGATGGAAAAATATCCTAACAACCCGCAAGTGGCCTTCGAGGCGATTCTCGACAAGAATTTGTCTCCCGAAGAAAAGCGTCAATGGTTGAACACGTTCGAGAAGTCTGCGCCCGACAATGCGCTGGCGAATTATCTTTCGGCGTTAAATTACTTCAAAGCCGGCCAGACGGATCAAGCCGTGCAGGAACTCACCGCCGCGTCCGGCAAATCTCTAAGCGATTACACGTTGGATCGCGCCCAGGCTGACGAAGAAGCCTATCTCTCGGCCGGTTATTCGGCGGCAGAAGCCATAAGAATTTCCGACAGTTGGCTGATGTTGCCTGCGCTTTCGCAAATGAAACAATTGGGAGTGAACCTGGTGGATCTGGCGAAGGCTTATAGCCAGTCCGGTGACCAGGCTTCCGCCCAAGCCGCCTTTCAAATGGCCATTAACCTGGGCCAGCGCTACGGGGACGCATCAACCGACCCGATGTTGATCAGCCAGCTGGTGGGCATGGCCATCGAAAAAATTGCGCTCAGCGCGATGGACCCGAATGGTCCTTTTGCCAACAACGGCCAGACCGTTCAGGATCGGCTCAACCAAATCACCCAACAAAGAGCAGCGATTGAAGAACTTTGCGATCAGGCCGTACCGTTGCTCCCAACGATGTCGAATCAGGACATCCTCAATTATGAGAATCGGCGGCGGGCCTTCGGGGAAATCGCTGCCTTGCAGTGGGTCGTCAGCAAATATGGGCAGAAATGATGGGTGTCCTTAATGCAATCTTGCCAAGCTCGCCTGCGTCTTGTTCAATCAGTCCGTGCTCAATCAGCAGACGCTCAACCGTCCCGCCGGCTTTTCCGGCATCGGCCTGCATAGCGGCAACCGGGTGAACATGACCATTCTGCCTGCGCCCGCGAACAGCGGCGTCCGGTTCCGCCGCGTGGACCTTGAAGGCAGCCCGGAAATTGAAGCGCGTGTGGAAAATGTGGCCGAGACCACCCGTTCGACCACGCTGGCCAAGGGCAATGTGAAAGTCCACACCGTCGAACACGTGCTGGCCGCGCTCGCTGGTTACGGTATTGACAATGCCATCATTGAACTCGATGCAAATGAGCCGCCCATCGCCGATGGCAGCTCGCGCGAATTCTGCAAGATCATCCAGGCCGCCGGTATCGTGCCGCAGGCCGAAAAGCGCGAGACGTATTCACCGACGGAACCGATTCAATTGGAGTCCGGCGAGACGGTGATGACGTTGTTTCCCGACGAGGGCTTTAAAATCACGTGTACCAGTGCGGACAAGAAAGGGCGCTTCACGCAGTTTTACAGCACGGAAATCACGCCCAAAACCTGGGAACGGGAGCTGTCCCACGCCCGGACATTTTGCTTTTACGAGGAGATCGAGCATCTCATTAAAAATAATCTGATCAAGGGCGGCAGCCTGGAGAACGCGGTGGTCATCCGCGATGACGCCGTGCTGACGACGGAGCCGTTACGCTATCCCGAGGAATTTGTCCGGCACAAAATGCTCGACATCGTGGGCGACCTGTCGCTGCTCGGACGCCCGGTGCGTGGACATTTGATTGCCGTCCGGCCGAGCCATGCGGCGAATTGCGAGATGGTCCGGCAGATTTTTGCGCAGATGAGCAAACCGTTGCGCGCGGCGCAGACGTTCGCCCCCCCACCGGTGAGCCGGCCGGCACCCGAACCGGTGGTTTCCCAGGACGGCGCCATGGACATCGAGCAGATTATGAAGTTGATACCCCATCGGCCGCCGTTCCTGATGGTGGACCGGGTTGTGAAGATTGACGGCAACAAAGTTGTCGCCATCAAAAATGTCACGGTTAATGAGGCATACTTCCAGGGTCATTTCCCGGGCCATCCCATCATGCCGGGGGTGCTGCAACTGGAGGCGATAGCGCAGGTCGCGGGAGTGGTGTTGCTCAAGCAGGTCGAAGTGGCCGATCAGGTGGCGTATTTCATGTCCGCCGAGAACGTGAAATGGCGAAGGCCAGTCCTGCCCGGCGACACTCTGATCATTGAGGTGGAAATGACCAAGATACGCGGGCGGATCGGCAAGGCGAAAGGCGTTTGCAAGGTGGGCGCCGAAATCGTGAGCGAGGCAGAAGTCACCTTTATGGTACGCGAAACCCAGTGATTTACGATTTACGATATGCGATTTACGCGCACCCAAACAAATCAGGAATTCTGAACCCTTATGACTCGCGAAGAAATGAAGGCCCGGACAAAAGCTTACGCCAATCGAATCGTGAAACTTTGCTCTGGTTTACCCGGCAACTGGATTGCAGAAACGTTGGGCAAACAACTTCTTCGCAGCGGAACTTCCGTGGGCGCGAACCATCGCGCCGTTTGCCGCGCCAAATCAAATTCCGACTTTATCAACAAACTCCGCATTGTTGAAGAAGAGTGCGATGAATCATGGGTCTGGATGGAATTACTGATGGACAACCATTTCATCAAACCGGCTCGCCTGACCGGACTGATAAAAGAAGCCGACGAAATCCTTGCCATTGTCGTTTCATCAGTAATAACCGCGCGTACTTCACGCCGCGCGTAAATCGTGAATCAAATATCGTAAATGTCCACGGTTCATTCTTCTGCCATCATCCATCCCGGCGCGCGGATTGGCGCCGGTTGCGATATCGGCCCCTATTGCCTCATCGGCGAACACGTCACCCTGGGTGATAAATGCAAATTGTATTCCCATGTGGTCATTGACGGGCACACCCGGTTGGGACGGGAGAATCAAATTTTCCCCTTTGCGAGCATTGGATTAAGGACGCAGGATTTGAAATGGAAGGGCGGCGTCACGCGGTTGGAAATAGGTGACCACAACACCTTTCGGGAATGTGTCACGATTCACAGCGCGACGGGCGACGGGGAAATTACGCGGGTCGGTTCGCACAATCACATTCTGGCTTACAGCCACGTAGCCCACAATTGTCTGCTCGGCGACCATATTATTATGTCGAACGTGGCGACGCTGGCCGGGCACGTGACGGTGGGGGATCATGCGGTGATTGGGGGGCTGGCGGCCATCCACCAGTTTTGTCGCATCGGCAAGATGTCGATGATCGGTGGCTGCTCGAAAGTTGTCCAGGATGTGCCGCCGTTCATGATGGCCGACGGAAATCCCGCGGAAACCCGCACCATTAATAAAATCGGCATGGAACGCAATGGAGTTTCCGAAAAGGCCCAGAGCGCGATGCGTCAGGCGTACAAAATATTATTTCGGGAAGGTTTGACCGTCCGCAATGCATTGGCCCAGATGGAGAAAAAGCTGCCGAAACTCGAGGAAATCCGGTTTTTGATCCAATTCGTCCAATCCAGCGAACGGGGAATCAGCAAGTAAAATTTCGTTGAAAAAGGTGTTGACAGCGCGGCGGGGATTGCTAGTTTGCACGGCGTCGGAGCGGTAAAAAGATAATGAGCCGGTTGCCCCTGGGTTTTCGAAAGAAAACAGGCGAGGGGAAGCGGTTTTTTGTCGTTTGGCGTATTTGATTGGACTAATGATTTCAATGTGCCCATGTAGCTCAGTTGGTAGAGCACATCCTTGGTAAGGATGAGGTCATCAGTTCAATCCTGATCATGGGCTCCAGACAATTTGTTGATAAAAAATAACGAAACCAACGCAGGAGATAAAAATGGCTAAAGAGCAATTTCAACGAACGAAACCCCACGTCAACGTCGGGACGATCGGACATATTGACCACGGCAAATCCACCTTGACGGCGGCGATTGTCGAAGTGCAGGCGAAGAAAGGTCTGGCGACGCCCATTTCCTACGCGGACATCACCAAGGGCGGCACGGTGCGTGACGAAACCAAGACGGTGACCATTGCGGTTTCACACGTTGAGTATCAAAGCGACAAGCGCCACTACGCCCACATTGACTGCCCCGGCCACGCCGACTTCGTGAAAAACATGATCACCGGTGCGGCGCAAATGGACGGCGCGATTCTCGTCGTGGACGCGTCGGAAGGCCCGATGCCGCAGACGCGCGAGCATATTCTGCTGGCGCGCCAGGTCGGCGTGCCCGCCATTGTCGTGTACCTGAACAAAGTTGACCTGGTGGACGACAAGGAACTGCTGGACTTGGTCGAGATGGAAGTGCGCGACTTGCTGACGAAATACCAATTCCCGGGCGAAAAGACGCCGATCATCCGCGGCAGCGCCAAGAAAGCGCTGGCGAATGATCCGGAAGCCGCGAAGTCCATTCAGGAATTGCTCGATGCGGTGGACGCTTTCATTCCTCTGCCGGCTCGCGAAGTGGACAAGCCGTTCCTGATGTGCATCGAGGACGTGTTCAACATTGAAGGTCGTGGCACCGTTGTAACCGGTCGTGTGGAACGCGGGCTGCTCAAGCGCATGGAAGACGTGGAAATCGTCGGCATCAAGGATACGCGCAAGACGGTGGCAACGGACATCGAGATGTTCCGCAAATTATTGGATTCGGCGCAATGCGGCGACAACGTCGGCGTGCTGCTGCGCGGCACCAAGAAGGAAGAGGTGGAGCGCGGCATGGTGCTGGCCAAGCCGGGCAGCATCACTCCGCATACCCATTTCAAGGCGGAGGTTTACGTGTTGTCCAAGGAAGAAGGCGGCCGGCACACGCCATTCTTTACGAACTATCGTCCGCAGTTTTATTTCCGCACCAGCGACGTGACGGGCACGGTAACCTTGGCCCAGGGCGTCGAGATGGTCATGCCGGGTGACAATGTTTCGGTGGAGATCAAGTTGATCGCGCCGCTCGCAATGGAGAAGGGCCAGCGGTTCGCCATCCGTGAAGGCGGGCGCACCATCGGTGCCGGTCGCGTGACCGACGTCGTTGCCTGAACTGGTTTTCGAACCATGGAGCGCGGGGTGATGAGTCCCCGCGGCTCCTTTTTTGTCCGAAATGAACAAGATTGGGCGGAAACGGCAGTAGCTCAATTGGTAGAGTAGCGGTCTCCAAAACCGTTGGTTGGGGGTTCAAGTCCCTCCTGCCGTGCCAACCGGTGGTGGGTGACGAGTGACGGGTGACGTGAAAGTCTCGTCATACGTCACCCGACCCTCGTCACTCGTGGAGAGGTGGCAGAGTGGTCTATCGCGGCGGTCTTGAAAACCGCTTTGGGCGAAAGCCCAACGGGGGTTCGAATCCCTCCCTCTCCGCCAGAAAGATTATGAGCAAGATTATGATTAAAATGAAGATGAAGATTGAGCAGCCGGGAAACAGGGAACTCCGTTGCTCTGAATCTTAATCATACACTTAATCTCGTATTTAATTTAACGTGAGCAGTTGGAATAAAATTTTGATTTGGGCGGCGGTAATCGGGGCGATCTTTGCCTACTTATGGTGGCAGGGACAAATACGGCGTTTCGCCAATTATTGCCGGCTAACCTGGGAAGAAATGAAGAAATGCTCGTGGCCGACCTGGGAGGAATTGAAAGGTTCGACCACGGTCATCGCCATTTCCATCGCCCTGCTCGGCATGTTTGTCTATGCCGTGGACCAGGTCTTTTTCGCAATTTTCTTTAAACTCTGAGCAACATGCGCAGCCAGTGGTTTGTCATACATACGCTTTCGGGCCAGGAGCAAAAGGTCAAGGAAAGCATCGAGAAACGCGTCAAGACCGACGAGATGCAGGACTTTGTCAAAGAAGTCCTCGTACCGATGGAAAAAGTGGTCGAGGTGCGCAACCAGAAAAAGACCGTGTCGAGCCGCAAACTATGGCCGGGCTACGTATTTGTGGACATGGTGTTGCTGGATGAAAGCAACCGCATCATTGAGAAGCCCTGGTATTTCATCAAGGAAACGCAGGGCGTGATCGGGTTTGTGGGCGGTGAGCCGCCGACGCCGACGCCAGGCGCAGAAGTCGAGCAGATCAAGGCGCAGATTTCTGCGTCCGAGGAAACCGAGAAACCCAAGGTCAATTTTGAAGTGGGTGAAACGATCAAGATTAACAACGGGCCGTTCCTGAATTTCAGCGGCATTATCGAGGAAATCGACCCGGAGCGCGGCAAATTGAAAGTCACGGTGAATATTTTTGGACGTAACACGCCGGTCGAACTCGAATACTGGCAGGTGGAAAAGGCGTGATGAGAGTAACTGGTTACATGAGTTGAATGAGTGATTCGTTAAATGAGCGGTTGGCGGCTCGTTTAACCAGTCACTGATTTAACAATTTTAACAATTTAACGAACAACATGGCAAAGAAAGTCACAGGCATCATCAAATTGCAGATCCCCGCGGGGCAGGCGAACCCGGCGCCGCCGGTGGGCCCGGCCCTCGGCCAGCACGGCGTGAATATCATGGGTTTCTGCAAGGAATTTAATGCGGCAACCAAAGCCGACGCGGGCCTGGTCATCCCCGTGGTGATCACAGTTTACCAGGACAAGTCCTTCACGTTTATTACCAAATCACCGCCGGCGTCCGTGCTGTTAAAGAAAGCCGCCGGGATCACTGCCGGTTCCAAGACGCCGAACAAGGAAAAGGTGGGCAAGGTCACGCGCAAGCAGGTTTTGGACATCGTCAAGATGAAGTCAAAGGATTTGAACGCGACTTCACCCGAGGCGGCGTTCCGGGTGGTCGCCGGCACCGCGCGCAGCATGGGAATAGACGTCGTCGAATAAATTTAACAACACGACTAAGATGAAAATCGAGATTATGATGCAGGCGGCGAATTCGCCAGTCTCCATTCCTAATCTTAATTCCAATCTTAATCCAAACTAGAAAACCGCGGGAGAGTTCCGTGTGCGGAACTCGCATGCACCGCACCCAATAAAATGCCCAGCAAACGTTACAAGAAAGCGCTCGAAGTGGTGGACAAGAAGAAAGCCTATCCACTCAAGGAAGCGGTCGGTGTTCTGGCCAAATTCCCGAAAGCCAAGTTCAACGAAACGGTTGACCTCGCGTTCCGTCTCGGTGTGGACCCGAAGCAGTCCGATCAGATGGTTCGCGGGACGGTTCCATTGCCGCACGGCAGCGGCAAGACCGTCCGTGTGCTGGTGTTCGCCAAAAGCGGCGCGTCCGCCGATGCAGCCAAGGCCGCCGGCGCGGAGTACGTCGGCTTCGATGACATGATCAAGAAATGCAATGAAGGCTGGTCGGACTTTGATGTGGCGATTGCCACGCCGGAGGCGATGGTGGAAGTCCGCAAGCTCGGCAAGGTGCTGGGCCCGCGCGGCCTGATGCCAAATCCGAAAACGGGCACGGTGACGGACGATACGGCCAGGGCCGTGAAGGAAGTCAAGGCCGGCCGCGTCGAGTTCAAAATTGACAAAGCGGGCAACGTGCACGTCGCCGTCGGCAAAGTGTCGTTTGCGGCGGACCAGATCGAGGAAAACGCCCGGGCGGTGATTGAAGCTGTGGCGAAGGCCCGCCCGCACAGCATCAAAGGTGTTTACATTCATTCGTGCACGATTTCGGGGACAATGAGTCCGCCGGTGCGGGTGGACGTCCGGGAATTTTCAACCAATTAAAGAGGATTTGAACCATGCGTGCTGAAAAACAAATTTTAACGAAGGAATACGTGGCGCGGCTGAACGCCTCGCCGTTCTTCATCGTCGTGGATTATCGGGGCTTGAAGGTTCTCCATCTGACCGAACTACGGAAGCGTCTGGCCCAGGCGGGGGCGGAAATTCACGTGGTGAAAAATTCCATCTTCCAGATCGCGGCCAAGGAAGCCGGCGTGAGCGAATTGAACGGCTCGCTGGCCGGACAGATTGCCGTGGTGACCGGGCAGAAGGACATTTCCGCCACCGCGAAAGCGCTGAAAAATTTCAGTGCGGAGTTCGACAAGCCGAAGGTCAAATTCGGCTTTTTGAATAACCAGCGGCTCGAAGAGGCGGCCATCAAGGTGCTGGCCGATTTGCCGAGCCTGGACGTTTTGCGCGCCAAATTGCTGGGCCTGCTGAATGCGCCGGCAACGAAGCTGGTGACTTTAATCAACACGCCTGCGACCCAGCTCGCTCGCGTCATCAAGGCGAAGTCCGAGAAAAGCTGAAACGATTTCCAATTCACCCAGGCTGGTGGATTGGAGGAACAACAAACAACAACGTAAATCGTCGGTTTACAGGCCGTGAACTCAAAATGCCGCGGCCGCGGCAACGACGAGACGAAAGAAAGGTAATATGGCTGACATTGGAAACCTCGTAGAGGAATTGAGCAAGTTGACGGTAATTGAAGCCGCCGACCTGGTGAAACAACTGGAAGAAAAGTGGGGCGTTACCGCCGCCGCGCCCGTTGCGGTTGCGGCTGCTGGCGCTCCGGCCGGTGGCGCTGCTGCGCCTGCCGCCGCGAAGGACACGTTCGACGTGATTCTTGTCTCGGCTCCGGCGGATAAGAAGATCGCCACCATCAAGGCGGTCCGCGAAGTGAAGGCCGGACTGGGCCTCGCGGAAGCCAAAGCGCTGGTGGAAGGCGCGCCCAAGCCGGTGCTCGAAGGCGCTAACAAGGCGGATTCGGACGCGGCCAAGAAAAAGCTCGAAGAAGCGGGCGCCAAAGTGGAAGTCAAGTAAAGTTGAATTATATTGGGCGGCGGCCCCGGAAGGCCGCCGCCTGCTCCCGCAATAGTGCGGGCAGATGAGTTAAGGAATTACGAACAGGTGCAAACAGCAGTTGGATTGGGCGGTAAGCCGTTGAACGCGGCGCGCCTGCCTTGTGTCGTTGGATAATGAGTGTCGGTCCGGCGCTGTTGCCGGCCAAACCAGAAAGTCAAAATGTCATCGCGAACCACGGAACGAATCAACTTCGGCAAGATTAAAGAGATTGTCGTGCCGCCGAACATGATTGAATTGCAGACCAATTCCTATCGGGAATTCCTGCAGGCGGATGCGGCGCCCAAACGCCGCCAGAAGCACGCCGGCCTCGAATCGGTTTTTCAGGAAGTGTTTCCCATCGAGAGCTACGACGGCAAATGCAAACTCGCTTACGATTCCTACGAGGTTGGCGAACCCAAGGTGGACTGGCTGGAATGCCTGCGCGAGGGTTTGACTTACGGCGCGCCGCTTTATGTCACTTTCAAATTGATGGAAGAAGACAAAGGTGCAAAGGAAGAAAAGGTATTCATGGGCGAATTACCGTTGATGACGCCGCAAGGCACTTTTGTCATCAATGGCGCCGAACGCGTCGTGGTGAGCCAATTGCACCGTTCCCCGGGCATAGCCTTTGAAGCCACGCAGCATCCCAACGGCAAAATCCTGCACAGCTTCCGGGTCATTCCCGACCGTGGCTCGTGGTATGAGGCGCAGTTTGATACCAGCGATCTGCTTTACGTGTATCTCGACCGCAAAAAGCGCCGCCGGAAATTTTTAACGACGACCTTCTTTCGCGCGTTGAGCTTTCTGGACGCTCCGGACGGCGGCAGCAAGAAGGACAACGGCGAGAAGACCCGCGGCACGGATGAGGATATCATCAAGCTGTTTTATGAAATCGAGGAGCTCACGGTCAAGGAAGCCGAGAAACTCGAGGAACTGTCAAACCACGTTCTGATTCGTGATGCCGTCGACGAAGAAAAAGGCCTCGTCGTCGCCCGTGCTTTCGAGCCGCTATCGAAGGCCATTGTCAAACAGATTGCCGAAATGGGTACCAATAAGATCAAAGTCGTGGATACCTCTGTGGATGAGGGCGTTTTGATTAAATGCCTCAAAAAAGACCCGGCCAAGAACGAGGAAGAAGCGCTCAAGGATATTTACCGACGTCTACGTCCGGGCGATCCGCCGACGGCAGCGAATGCCCGCGCCTTGCTCAAGCGACTGTTCTTCGACCCGAAACGCTATGATCTGGGCCGCGTGGGCCGTTACAAAATCAACCAGAAGCTCGGGCTGAAGGACAAGCAAGAGTCGCGCATTCTGACGAAGGAAGATTTGATTGCCGCAACAAAGTATCTGCTTCGTCTTAAAAAAGGCGAAGGTTCGCTCGACGACATTGACCATCTCGGCAGCCGCCGTATCCGCACAGTCGGCGAATTGCTGGCCAACCAATGCCGCGTCGGCCTGGCCCGTACCGAACGCCTCGTCAAGGAGCGCATGACCCTCTTCGACCAAAGTGTCGAGGCGATGACGCCGCAGAAGCTTATTAATCCCAAGGCGCTGTCGGCGGTCATTCGTGATTTCTTCGGCCGTTCGCAATTGAGCCAGTTTATGGACCAGATCAATCCGCTCGCGGAATTGACCCACAAGCGCCGCCTGAGCGCTCTGGGACCGGGCGGCTTGAGTCGTGATCGCGCGGGTTTCGAGGTCCGCGATGTGCACCCCTCGCACTACGGGCGCATCTGTCCGATTGAAACGCCCGAAGGCCCGAACATCGGTTTGATTGCGTCGCTGGACACCTTCGCGCGTATCAACGAATTCGGATTCCTCGAAACGCCCTACCGCAAAGTCGAAAACGGCAAGGTGAGTGAGAAGATCGAGTACCTGACCGCCGATCGCGAGGAGCAATTTATCGTTGCCCAGGCGAACACGCTGATTGATGACAAGGGCCATTTTCTGGCCGATCGGATCGTTTGCCGCGCCCGTAACGGTGATTTCGTGGACGTCGAACCGGCAAGGGTGAATTTCATGGACGTGTCACCCAAGCAGCTGGTTTCGGTGGCCGCCTCGCTGATTCCATTTTTGGAGCATGACGATGCCAACCGTGCCTTGATGGGTTCGAACATGCAACGCCAGGCCGTGCCGTTGCTGGTGACCGAGGCGCCGCTCGTTGCGACCGGCCTCGAAGACCGCGTGGCCCGCGACTCGCGTGCCGTGGTGGTGGCCGAGGAAGCCGGCAAGGTGGCGTCCGTCAGCGGATGCCAGATCATCATTACTGATGACGGCAAATTGCCTGAAGGCAAAAAAAAGATCAAACACGACCCCGAACACAGTATCTGGGTTTATCCCATTCGCAAGTTCATGCGGTCGAACGCCGCCACCTGCATCAATCAGAAGATTCTGGTGCACAAGGGCGAACACGTGAAAAAGGGTCAGGTGATTGCCGATGGTCCGTGCACGCGCGAAGGCGAGTTGGCGCTCGGACGCAACGTGTTGGTCGCGTTCATGCCGTGGAACGGCTACAACTTCGAGGACGCCATTCTCATCAGCGAACGGATCGTGAAAGACGATATCTTCACGAGTATTCACATTGACGAGTTTGAGGTCAGCGCCCGCGATACGAAGCTGGGGCCCGAGGAAATCACGCGCGACATTCCGAATCTCGGCGACGAGGCGCTGAAAAACCTTGGCACCGATGGGGTTATCCGCGTTGGCGCTGAGGTAAAACCCGGCGACATCCTGGTCGGCAAGATTACGCCAAAATCCGAGACCGAACTCGCGCCGGAAGAACGTTTGTTGCGTGCCATCTTTGGTGAAAAGGCCGCCGACGTGAAAGACACCTCGCTCAAGGTCCCGTCCGGCACCTACGGCATTGTCATGGATGTGAAAGTCTCATCCAAGAAGGACAGCGACCGGGTCAAGGCCGCCAGTTCGACCGACGAACGCCGCCATTCGAAGCAAATCGAGGACGACCACAAGAAAAAGACAGAGGAATTACGAGACCAGTTGACCGAAGCGTTGAGCAACATCCTGCTCGGCGAAAAAATCCCGCTCGACGTGGTCAACAGCGAGACCGGCGAAATCATCATCCCGGCCAACCGCAAAATTACCAAGACGCTGTTGCGCAAGCTGGCGACAGTCTATGACCGCATCGAAATTGACCCGTCACCGATCCGCAACAAGATCAATGAAATCATCGGACAGTTCAAAAAGAAGTTCGACGATTTGCAGATGCAATACGACGAGGAAATGGAGCGCGCCGAAGCCGGCGAGGGAGTGGAGGCCGGCATCGTCAAGTCGGTGAAGGTTTACATCGCGTCGAAACGCAAGCTGTCCGTCGGTGACAAAATGGCAGGCCGTCACGGGAATAAAGGTGTGGTCGCCCGCATTGTGAAGGAAGAAGACATGCCCTTCCTCGCGGACGGAACGCCGGTGGACATCGTATTGAACCCGCTGGGTGTGCCGTCGCGCATGAATGTAGGCCAGGTGCTGGAAACGCACCTCGGTTGGGCCGCGAGCATCCTGGGGATGAAGTTTGCGACGCCGGTCTTTGATGGCATCAAAGAAAAGGAAGTGCGTGGTTATCTCAAGGAAGCAAAGTTGCCGGAACACGGCAAGACGCACTTGATTGATGGCCGCACGGGCGAGCAGTTCGACCAGGAGATTGTGGTCGGTTACATTTACATGATGAAACTCGGTCACCTCGTGGCCGACAAGATCCACGCCCGCGCCGTCGGGCCGTATTCACTCGTTACCCAGCAGCCGCTGGGCGGCAAGGCGCAGTACGGCGGCCAGCGCTTCGGCGAAATGGAAGTATGGGCGATGGAGGCCTATGGCGCCGCCTACACCCTGCAGGAATTGCTCACAGTCAAGTCCGACGACGTGCAAGGGCGCACGCGCATTTATGAGAGCATCGTCAAGGGCGACAATTCGCTGGAGGCGGGCATCCCCGAATCCTTCAACGTGCTCGTCAAGGAAATGCAATCGCTCGGCCTCGACGTGAAAGTCGGTTATTCCAATCCGATTGAACATTCTGCCAGCGGCAATGGCGTCAATGATACCGCCGCCACGTTGGCCACCGTTTAAGTTGAAATAAAAATTATCGCTGAACCCAAACGCGTATGATCAGCACCAAAGAAAGCGCCCGTGAATTGCTCGGGCTGGACAAAGTGAACCAGGTGGATTACGTCGCGATTTCCGTCGCGTCACCGGAAGCTATCCGTTCCTGGTCCAAAGGCGAGGTTAAGAACCCCGAGACCATCAATTACCGCACATTCAAGCCGGAAAAAGGCGGCCTGTTCTGCGAACGCATTTTCGGCCCGGTCAAGGACTGGGAATGCTCCTGCGGCAAGTACAAGCGCATCAAGCACCGCGGCATCGTCTGTGACCGTTGCGGCGTGGAGGTGACGCTCGCCCGCGTCCGGCGCGAGCGGATGGGCCATATTGAACTGGCAGTGCCTGTCTGCCATATCTGGTTCTTCAAGTGCATGCCGTCGCGTATCGGCCTCGTGCTCGACATGACGGCGCGTAACCTGGAACGCGTGATCTATTACGAGGATTACCTCGTCATTGATCCCGGCAACACGGCGTTGAAGCAGAACCAGCTGCTCAACGAGCATGAATATCGCGAGGCGCGCGAAACCTACGGCGCCGACGCGTTTCTGGCCAAGATGGGCGCCGAAGCCGTGCGCGATGCGCTGGCCAAGGTGGACCTCTCCAAAGGCGTGGACCATTTGCAGCAGGCGATGACCGAGACCAAGAGCAAGCAAATCCGCAAGAAACTCGCGAAGCGCATTAAGCTGCTCCAGGGTTTGATGATTTCCAAGAGCCGCCCGGAATGGATGATTCTGACGGTGCTGCCGGTGATTCCCCCGGACTTGCGCCCGCTGGTGCCGCTCGAAGGCGGCCGCTTTGCGACGTCCGACTTGAACGACCTGTATCGCCGCGTCATCAACCGGAACAACCGGCTCAAGACGCTGCTCCAGCTCAAGACGCCTGAGGTCATCATCCGCAACGAAAAGCGCATGTTGCAGGAGGCGGTGGACGCACTGTTCGACAACGGCCGCCATGGACGTCCCGTCACCGGCGCGGGCAATCGCTCGCTCAAGTCGCTGTCCGACATGCTCAAAGGCAAGGGCGGACGGTTCCGCCAGAATCTGCTTGGCAAACGCGTGGATTATTCCGGCCGTTCGGTCATCGTCATCGGTCCCGAGCTCAAGCTCAACCAGTGCGGTCTGCCGAAGAAGATGGCGCTCGTGTTGTTTGAACCGTTCATCATCCGCCGCTTGAAGGAACTCGGTTACGTTCACACGGTTCGTTCGGCCAAGAAGATGATTGAACGCCAGACCAAGGAAGTCTGGG
>JBGPDH010000072.1:0-14484 GCA_041482195.1 Verrucomicrobiia bacterium | reverse complement strand
GGTGAACCCCGTAAAGCGGCGCCACGCGGTGAACCCCGTAAAGCGGTGCCACGCGGTGAACCCCGTAAAGCTGCGCCACGTGGTGAACCCCGTAAAGCTGCGCCACGCGGTGAACCCCGTAAAGCTGCGCCACGTGGCATGCACCGCACAAAAATGTGGTAGAAATACCAGCAGGAATGGCCGATATTCTCCTACGCCACCGCAAAGTCTGCTACCATTGTTATCGAAGCGCCCGAGCGGTGGTTTGTAGTTTACCCGATGTACATTTGAAACATGTCTTGTCTTGCCAGTGACAAAAAAGCTTGTGGGGATTCCCCGGCCCAACTCTCCATGACAGCGGAATTTTATCATTTGAAGCCTCTCCAATACAGGCGTAGCGGTTTTCGGCAGAAAACCGCACTCTTCGGTCTTCGGGAGTGTGCGGCGCTCTTCCGAGACGCCGCTACGGTCGGGCGGGTCGGGACGATTCTACTGGCCGGTTTGTCGGCGCTGGCCGTCCACCAGGCTCGTGCTGAGGGAATGCTCGAACTGTTCCAGACGCCCTGGTCCGAGATTACCCAAAAGATGCCGGAGATTGCCGAGGCCGGCTATGACAGTCTCTGGCTGCCCAACCCGGCCAAAGGGAACAGCGGCAGTTTTTCGGTCGGGTACGACCAGTTTGATCCGTTTGACCTGGGCGGCACCAACCAGCAGGGGACAATTGCCACGATGTACGGAACGCAGGATCAACTGGTTCAAATGGTCCAGACGGCGCACCGGTTTGGCATCCGCGTCTATTTCGACAATATCATGAATCATCGGTCCAGCACCGTGCCCGGCTTTCCCGGCTCGGGCACGCCGACGAATTATTATCCCGGTCTGCTGCCGCAGGACTTTCATTTCCAGGTTGTCTCAGGCGGGTTCAAAAACTGGCCGTCCATCGGCGATCCGTACTGGTGCACGACGTCCGTGGTGGAGGACCAGCCGTTGTTGGGTTTGTCCGACCTGGCGCAGGAACCGGGCAGCACGAATTTGAATTTTGGCGCCAGCGTCGGTAACACGATTATCAAGCCGAACTTTATCCGGTTCCCGGGCCGGACGGATTTGTACATGGACACCAATCTGCCGGCCATCGGCGGCAACTGGCACCCCTTCGATGGCAGCGGCCAGCCCACTCCGGAATATGTGCAGGATTATCTGGACCGCGCGGTGATGTGGACGCTGTATACCACCAAGTGCGACGGTTTCCGGCTGGACGCGGTAAAGCATGTGCCGGTGAGGTTTTTTGGCGCGCAAACCGGTCAGACGGATGACCCGTCCTTCAGCGGTTACCTCGGCGGCATTCAGGCGATGTACGATTACGTCCATGGCTACGGCAGCAACGATGTCCACAACGGCTATGTGGAAACGGACGGCAACCGGAACAGCTTGTTTGACTCCGAGGCATCGCGCAATGACGCGATGTTGTTCGGCGAATATGAGCCGTCAGCGCTGAATGCAGGCGAAGACTTCAATGATTATCTGCAATCGGGCATGCGCTTGTGCAACTTCCCGTTTTTCAGCCAGTTCAATAACGCGATCAACAATTATGGGGGCAGCCCGGGACTTTATGGCATGGACGGCCGAGATTACATCCCACCGGGGGGGAATTGCGACGCCAACGGGAATTTCAGCGCGGCTCAGGCCGTTAATATGCCGCAAACGCAGGACAACGGCACCTGTTGCCCGGCAAATGAAACGCTGCAAAATTCTTATTTCTTCACGCACGAAGGGTTACCGATGGTTTATTCCGATGGGTACAACCATAACCTGGCCAGCCTGACCAATGGCAGCACGCCGATTGTTTCCTATGCCAATTACCTCGGCGAATTCGGTGATAACTCCATGCCGGACACGATGTACACGCACAATCAACTGTCACGCGGAGGCACGCGTTCGCGCTGGAGCGACCAGAACATTATTGCCTTTGAGCGCTACGATTACCGCGACGTGGACCCGCCGTCGCTTTACGGGAATGCCTATACCAATCCCGCGGCCACCGTGGTGTTCTACGCCATGAATGACAAGGGAGGCGGCAGTTCCGGGGATATCGCCTTCGATGACGGCGTCAGCCAGACGAGCGACGGCTATTACCTGGTGGGCACCAACACCGCCAATGGAGCAAACACCGCGGACATTTCGATTCCCAATTCACGCGGTTACGGACTGATTGTCGGTTTTCCGCCGGGCACACTGCTGACGCAACTTTCGAGCGCGGGTGACGTTGTGGGTGGCAATCGCGCTTTTCATCGGTTGCTGGTCCATGGTGCCACTAACAATCTGAGCGCAGCCCTGGCCACGGCCAGTGACCCGAACCCGGTGAATCGCTTGATTTATGTGAACACGACCCCGCCGGCGGGCGGCGGTGCCGTTGAACTCGTCGTCCCGAGCGACGGCTGGGTGATGTACGGTGAACAATGGCCGGAACCGAGCCGCGCCAACCCCGCCACTAACGCCATCGTTTTCCGCCAGGGCGGCGTCCAAGCGCCGAACATCACGGTCTATCGCATGGACGGCACCAATGGTGATCCCAATTACAATCCGATGTTCCCCTTCAAAATGCGCGGCAGTGTTGACCCCTACACCGGCCAACCGGTGGTTGCTGCCGGCGAGGGCAACGTCACCAATCTTACCTATGCGATTAACATTCCGGTAGTGACCAATGCGCTGTTCGACATCCTTGTCCGCAGCGATGCCTCGACCTCCAACACGCTAGTCAGACTGGACGGTGGCACTGACTTGAACAGCCAGATGGGACTGGGCCCGACGAATTTCCAGATCGGCATTGCGCCGACCAATTTCCTCGATCTGCGTGACAACAAGCCCGGTTATGCCGATGACCGGTTCCTGGGCTACGAACAAACGGCGTTCCAGTTCCGCAATGGTCCGGAAAAGTTTGCTGCACGGAATGTTTTGAGCAACAACATCGTTTCCCTCGGTGCGGAGACGTATTATTACACTGTCGGCGGCACGGACACGGTCATCTTCGGTTCCGGTTTTGGCCAGGGGATCACCAACCAAACGGCGAATTGGGTTTATCACGATCCGTCCGCGCCAGTGACGGTCCTGACCAACGCCAACGTGCCAGTGGATCCGGCCAATCAGATGTCGCCAACCAATCCCGCCCCGAGTCAGTCGGTGGACATCTGGGTGAAGGTCGGGTACTCGCAACAAGTCAGTAACTGCTGCATTTACTACACTACCGACGGGTCGAACCCCGAAGGTGCATTCGGCATGGGCAAAGGCACGACCCAGGTGGCGCAGGCGCAACGGGTGAATTCGGACAGTTCGCTGGCCAGTGTTGACTGGTGGCGGAGCACGATTCCAGGCCAGATCAATGGCGCCCAAGTGCGTTACAAGGTTGGTCTGTTCAGCGGCGGCAGCGGGAATGCCGGGCAGAACATTTCGCCGATTTCCTACGCTGAGGTCTCGCGCTCCAAGCTCTTTGGCCTCACGCAGGCGGGCATCATGAATTTCAACCCGGCCAACGCCGTGGTTTGGCTGCACAACGATCTGAATCCGGCGAACAGTACGGTCGGTCTGCAATCCGGCTTCCACATCCTCCGCGCCCGGACCTTCCTGCCGGTGATTAATTACACCAATCAGAACTATGTCTATGCCAACCAGGCACAGGTCTATAACACCTTCGCCCAGACGTTTTATTATGATGGCGGATTGCCCGGCGGCGTGATTATCAATCCGCCGAACGATGGCTATTCAATTTCGAACTTCAGCTACATTTTTGACCTCCGCGCCGACAACACGGTGAGCTCGGTTCAATTCAATATCCAGGATACCGACACCAACACGTGGGATATTTACACCCACCAGGCCAACGGCATTGGAAACGACACCAATGGCAACCCGGTCTTTGCCGCCGCCAGCCCGGTCACAGCCAACCCCAGCCTGAACCTGCAATACCCGAACTATCCGAAGGAATTTCAGTTTAATTTCGCCTATGTGCCGCCGAGCGGCACGGCCACCGTCTCTGTGCGCTTGAACGATTACGCCACCAGCGTTTATACCAACGAGTTCACGACGCTCACGCGCACGGTCAACACGCTCGCACCGCAGCAGACGGTGCTCCTCTCCAGCCCGGCCACCAACAATACCATCATCACGCTGAACAGCAGCAATCTGGTGTATCTGATTCAGGCTTGCTTCGGCACCGGCCTGGCCTCCGCCGTTTCGAACTTTAACCTGACCATCAACGGCGTCCTGCAACCGCAAGCCTCCTATATCATCCGTCCGATAAACTATCCCGGCTGCCCCGGCATGAACTCACTGCTTTTTCAATGGAACATCACCAACGTTGGCACCTACCTGATCCAAGCCGCCTATACCAACGGCCTCATGCTCAGCGATTCCGAGACCCTCATTGTCGCGCCGCCGTTCCAAATCACCAGTCTGGCCAACGCCGGCGCCAATCCGCTGATCGAATGGGGCAGCACGCCCGGCGTCAATTATCAGGTCCTGGTCACCACAAATCTGGCCCAGCCGTTTCAACCCCTCGGTCCCGTTGTCACCACCAACGGGTTTTCGGCCTCCATGGCCGACACCTCGCCACCCGCGCCGCAGAAGTTCTATGTCATTGAAATAGTGCCCTGATGGGCCAGTCCATGACCGCGGGTCGAAAACTCGGGTGAAAATCTGCCGGTCGACGAAATGCGGCATTTCCGGGTGAAGTTTATCCAATAAAATCAAGGGGTTTTTGACACCCTACCGCACGAATATGCGGTAGCATTAATTATCTGAAATGATATAATCAAAGCCGTTCAGCAATGATTAATCTAAAAATCAGCAGGAAATAATTGTTATTATCGAATCATGAACTCCACCATTAAAATCTCGGCCATCGCGCTTGCGGTGGGACTATTTGCTTCGGGCGCCTTTGCCGCCGCGACGGCTTACGACACCTCCGCGAATTACACGGGCGGTTGGGGCACCGCGACTTCGCCAAATCTCGGCTCGGGTTTTGGCGCATGGAGCTTCGTGGACAACGACGGTGGCGGTAGTGCGCCGTATGCCGGCACTTATCTTGACCTGGCTTCGTACTTAAACCCCGATACGGTTTTGACCGCCGGGTCCTCCTGGGGCGTTTACGCCAATGGCGCCGCTAACGCGTTCATCAACATAACCCGTGCGTTCAACACCGGCGGAGGTTCGGCTTCCCTGGTTGATCAGACGTTCTCGGTTGCGTTCAACTCTTCCGGTATCGGTGGTACGGGTCAATCTGCCGGTTTAATCGTCGGCACGGCTTTCAGCCTGAGCTACGCCGGGGGTGGCCCCGACAATATGACGCTGAGTGTGGACGGCGGGGCCGCGAATGCGATCCCGGTCAGTTACGCTCAAATGGCGGCGGGCATCAACGTGGCCTTGACGGTGACCGGTCCCCTGAACAGCAGCAGCGAAGGCTACCAGCTCGTGATCAGCCCGTTTGCGGGAGGCCCGGCGCTTTACAGTGCCAGCGGCACGTTTGACAGCTCAGCCTATAACACTGCCAGCTTCACCCTGGCTGACGCCAACACGGCTAACAACCAGTATTTCAATAATCTCAGCATCACTGCGGTTCCGGAACCGTCCAGCCTGATGCTGTTTGGTTTGACTGGTGTATCGATGCTTTGGACGAAACTTCGCCGTAAGTAAGTCAGATTCGACAACCGACAAGCCCCGTTTTTCAACGGGGCTTTTTTATTTCCTCGCCGGCCCCGAAATCCGTGCCGATTCAGCCTGGAGCGGTTCCCTCTTCCATGTAGCGCGGACATTCTTGTCTGCGGGTTCCACGACTTTTCCGCCTTCGCGGCGCGCCATAGCGCCGCTCCGGCGCGACGGCGGCCAGTCGCTCGAAACACGGGACAGGAATGTCCCGCAAACTCGCAGGCTGGAAAGCCTGCGCTACATCATTACCATAAACGCTCTATCTCCCGCTTTGTTCGATTGGCTGTCGAAGTCCCCGATTGAACGCATCCGCCCGTTGCAGTTTCTCCAGGGTCAGATGCATCCGGTAGCGCCAGTAATAATTGGGAATGGCGGGTATGTTGATGCGCTCTGCGGCGACATCTTTGCGTCGCAGGGATTCATCCATGCCCAACAGGTCCTGCAACTGAAAGATGCTCCACATCGCCGGAGACGCGAGGTGTTGATGGACGACTGCCTGAACGATTTCCGGCGTCGCTTCCTGTGGCGCGGCGCCGGACAAACCCAGTTCCTGGTTGTAGAATGTCTCCGTGACCTTTGCGTTCTCCTCCCACCAGCCCCGAATGGTGCTCATGTCGTGCGAAGAGGGTGTGACGACACTGAGGTAAGGCGCGTCCGCCGGCCGGGAGAATTCGCGGCCCAGCTGCTTGGGCATGCGTTGAATTTCCAGGCTTAACAGACCCAGTTGCTTCATCACGCCCGGTACGCAGGCGGGCACAAAACCCAGGTCCTCGCCACAGACCAGCATGTTGGTCGAGCGCTTCAAGGTGGGCAGTTTCTGCATCGCCTCCTTCCTCCAGAAATCATCCTGGCGGCGGAAAAAATAATCCACGCACAGCGCCTTTAACTTTGTCTGCGTCTCCGGCGGCAGATACTTGAACGACGTGGTTTGCTCCATGCCGAACCGGAGGTGATATTTCCCTTCGACCTCGAATAAAATCACGTTGCTGATCAAGTCGAACAACCCGATTTTGATTTTGGCGTTGCGTTCGCTTTTCTCCAATGTGGCGAAATAACTTTCCACCTGCCGCTGGGTCGCGAGTTCCGGTCTTAACGAGTAAATGCCGCTGGCATCGACATCCAGAAAGTCGCGGTGGACAGTTCCGGTGTCGTTGCCGAAAATTTCTGCCAATATGGCGTCGGTGATGAACGGCCGGGTGAAGCGCTTGCGGTCGAACGCGATGCCGCACGCGGCCAACTCGTCCTCCTCGACCGGAATCGCGGGAACAAAACAGCCCAGGATACCTTCCACTGCGTGCGCAGGAATGCTCCAGATGCGGAAAAAGCCGAGGATATGGTCGATGCGGAAGGCGTCGAAATAATTGCTCATCTGCTCGAAGCGGCGTTTCCACCAGGCAAATCCGTCCAGCTTCATGCGCGGCCAGTTGTAAGTCGGCAGACTCCAGTTTTGTCCTTTCGCGGCAAAAGCATCCGGCGGCGCGCCCGCCAGCATGTCCGTGTGAAACAACTCCGGTTCCTGCCAGACGTCCGCGCCATGACGATGAACGCCGATGGCAATGTCACCCTTAAGAATGATGCCGAGGCCGTGCGCGTACTCCGCGGCTTCCTTCAATTGCAGATGCAGATGGTATTGGATGAAATAGTGCGACGCGATGTCGTCGCGCGCTGGGGGGGGTTCGGCGGCCAATTCATCCGCCTCTGCCGGCTGGTAACGGTGATGCGCAGGCCACTGGTTGAAGTCCGGGGTCCCATACTGGTCGCGCAAATAACAGAACACCGCGTAAGGCTCCAGCCAATGCCGGTTGTCGGCAAAAAACTTCCGGTAACCCCGGCTTCGAAAGGTGGTGGCCTTTTGCGACGGGAAAATCTGCCGGATGAAACTGAGCTTGGCCTTCAGTACGGACTCGTAGTCCACCGTGTCGAGCGCATTTAATCGACGGCGTTCGGGTTCCAGCGCCGCGAGCAGCTTTTTATTCTTCACGTTGGCAACGGCAGCGAGACTGAGGTAAAGCGGATGCAGCGCAAAGGCCGATATGGCGGCGTACGGATACGAGTCGGTCCAGGTGTGGGTCGCGGTGGTTTCGTTGACGGGAAGGATTTGAATGAGTTTCAATCCCGCTTCCTGAGCCCAGTCGGCCAGCAACTTGAGATCCTCAAATTCCCCCACCCCGAAGCTGCGTTCGCTCCGCAGGCTGAATACCGGAATCGCCACGCCCGTCCCCTTCCAAAGGTCCGCGGGTAACCGGACAAAACCGTCATTGACCAGCGTGTGCCGATCCGGAGCGGCCGTATCGACCAGCACGCGGTTTACGCCCTCTTCATAACGCACGAAGCTGTGGTTCTCGACGTCGAAAACACCGTATTTGTAGGCAAACGGAAACGATTGGCCGCGCAAATCCAGTTTTACGCTCAAGTCATTCCGACCGCGAAGCCGACTCAATAAAATCGGCCGGTTGGTGCTCCATTGTCCCAGCACCAGACCTTCGCCAAGCAGACAAAGCGTTTGCCCCCGGGCGAGCATGGGGGCCTTGACCCGGAATGTATAGGTTGCACCCACCGGAAACGACGGACGAACTTCGGTGAAATTTGGCGCCAGCAGTGTGTTCTTGAATGGCTCGGTTGAAAAGACGTTCTCAATGGCACCGGTGTCGTTCCAGGAATCGATCACCAGCAATTCAGCGCCGCCAAATTCGGAAGGAACCAGCCGCCGGTCAGCGCCCCAGTCGGTGACCTGTGAGCCATCGGCGTTCTGTAAAATATAGTCATAACTGATCGGTGTCTTCAGGATGTCGGGCGGCAACGGGATCGAAGCCTGCCAGAATTCTTCATTGAGGTACTCGAGCGGAATGGCCTTTTTCGTTTCGCCGCCCAGCGAAGGATGGTTGCCCGTCAACCATAACGATTGCCCAAACCGGGTACGATAACGCAATCGCAAGGTCAGTTTCATGAGCCTGTTACTGTTGCCAATCGCCCCCGGGCTGTCAGCAAAAACCTCAGGCATAATCATGCGATTGCCCGGACGGGTGGGACGCCTTGGTAGTATCCTGATTTGCCGGGAGGGCGGATTGTCCTCAATCCGCAGCCCCGAAAGCGTTCGGGGAAGCTGTCGAACCGGCTGCGAGTTGAGACAACTCGCGCTCTGCCGGCAATTCGGACTCCGATTCAGGACACGGCCACGCCTTGCTATTGATTGCGAAACCGGCCCTGAACTGTTTAACTGAACGGCAATGAAAGCGATCATCGGCGGCATCCTGCTTTTATTTGTTATCAACCCGATTCAGGCAGCAGATCCCAAACCTCCGGTTCACCTGGCCATTGTCGGTCTCGAACATGACGCCGTGGGCGATTTTATTTCGCGGGCGCGCAACCATCCGGAGGTTCAACTAGTCGGGATTGTTGAATCCAATCAGACCCTGGTGACGCGTTACGCCCGGCTTTTAAATCTGAGCACCAATTTTTTCGACTCGAGCCTCGAAGGTTTATTGGCCAGGACCAACGTACAAGCGGCGGCGGTTTTTACGACCACACTCGATCACCGCCGGGTGGTCGAAAACTGTGCGGCTCATAAAATGGATGTCATGCTGGAAAAACCGCTGGCCCTGCACCTGGCCGACGCCCTGGCCATGGCCACCGCCGCAAAGCAAAACGGGATTCAGGTGGTGGTGGATTACGAGACGTCCTGGTATCCAAGTATTCAGACCGCGCATACGATCGCGCATGACCGGCACGCTCTCGGCGATTTGCGGGACATTACGGTCGTGGCGGGGAATCAAGGCCCCAAGGAGGCCGGTTGTTCTGAAGCCTTTTTGAATTGGTTGACGGATCCGGCGTTTAATGGAGGCGCCCTTGCGGATTTTGGCTGTTACGGAGCCGATTTGATTACCTGGTTTATGAACGGACAGCGTCCCGATTCCGTATTCGCCGTAGCCCAGCATCTCAAACCGGAGGTCTATCCCAAAGTGGAGGATGAAGCGACGATCATCATCAATTATCCACACGGTCAGGGGATTATCCGTGCTTCCTGGGCCCTCCCCTTTGACGAAAGAAGCATTAAAATCTATGGAAATACGGGATATGTCGTTGCACCGCGAATGGATTTACTGCGAATCCGCCTGGCGGATACCGAAGAAAGTGACCTGGATCTCCCGGCCAAACCCGAACCGGACCCGTCGACGGATGATATCTCGCATTTTGCGGGAATTGTCCGGGGCGAGGTGAAGCCCAACGGACCATCCTCGTTGCAGGTGAACCTGATTACGACGGAGATCCTCGATGCCGCCCGAAAGTCGATTGAGCAAGGCAGGCAAATAACTCTTCCCAACCTTCCGCCCGGGTAAGCCGGCAGCCGGTATCGTTCAATTGTTTTGAACCCGATAAAACGACGGCGTGGCCGTTGGCGAGACCAGCGCCTGGAATACGGCCTGATTGGTACTGGCAGGCAAGGTGCTGATGGTTTGCCAGGCCAGCAGATTTGAGGACGTCTCAATTTGCATGCCGTTGGTCGACATAAAGCCGCCGATAAAAAATTGAAGCTGGCTGTTGGTAAGCGACAGATTATAAATAATGGGGACGCCGGCTTCAACGCCGGTCAACTGGAAGCCGGCCAGCGTCAAGTTACCGGAGATAATATTACTGAAAACCCGGTCCAACTCGGCAGAAACAATGGAGTTTGACTTTCCGTACGAGCCACGCAGGTTAAAGAGCCGAAAGGCCAGGGCGAGATCGTTCGTGTGCCAGGGAAAACCGGCATCCAAATATTGGCGTCGTAAATCCTGAATAATCCCCAAATCGTCGTAACCATACCTGGTCGTAGCCGCGTTCGTGTCCACCAGGGCACAGCCACTGACTCCCGTGAGCGTGGGTTCGACAATGGTACCTTCGCCGAAGTCGTTCCAGGTGGCAACCTGAACCATCGCTGAAGCGTTGGTCATTGCCCGACTGAGTGTTTCGCGCAGGGTATTACCGTTTTGATCGTCAAGGTAGCCGTAGGAAGAACCCACTAGCGCCTGCTGATAAATGTCGTGAAAACGCGGAAACGCGGTGCTGACAAAAGCCGGCCAGGCCGGAGCTTTGAGGGCTTTTTGCTCAAAACCGGACAAATAGCTTTGCAGCATGGCGTCGGTGAGAATACCGCCGTTGGTTTGACTCATCCACATGGGTGGCCAATCGAAAGCCCCCTGGCCGACCGCGAGGCGATTGTCTTCCGTAAAGAAAGCCGGTTGATTGGTGGCATTGAGTACGGAAAAAATGGAAACCCAGTTCGAGCTGGCGGTAAAATATTGCGGACCGAAATTCAACAGGACCGGCAGATTGTTCCGGCGAAGATAACCCGGGTCCGTGAAAAAATTGGTTTGGGCGTAAAGCATGGTCTGTTGCGCATGGGGAATGGCATTGGCGGCGGTTATGAATCCGCCGTTGACCTCCTGCTGAATGGTTGAATCCTCATAGCAAAGACAAAACTTCAATCCGGCCTTCCGGGTATAGTTGAACAAAGCGAGCGTCCGTTGGTTATTCAGGGCGTAATCATTGTAATTATCCATGCCGTACCAGTCGACGATCACGCCATCGATGCCCGCCAGTTTCATCAGCGCCACGTGATATTCCAGAACCGCCGGGTCGGCTGAATCATAAGGACCCACCTGCGGATAATACCAGGCGGCAATTTGCCGGGTGCCGTTGGTGTTGATAATGACGGGATTGAAATGATTCATCGTCCAGTGCCATCCCCAATAACCGCTATAGGGTTGGGATTGAAACCATGGCATATAGTGAACCATCACCGGTTTGGACTGGGCGCGGGCGTAGCCAAACATCCCCGGAACCAACAAACCGAGCAACAACACCAACAAATTCTTTTCTGTTCTCATTTCCATTAAATTTATAAGTGAAAGCCGGCGAGCTCAATTCGCCGGCTCCCGATACGACTTTAAAATGTCAACTCAACGAGCCATCCTGATTTTATCACTGTTGAAAGACTTGCAGGAACCCTGAGCTGCCGGCTGGCATGGTCACCGTGGTCGTCGTGGTGCTTCCGCCGGAGGGAATATTGTTCTGCAATATCGTCCAGCTCGGAATGTTCAGGAGGGGCGACTCCCGCACGGAATACAGAGCGCCATTTACCGATGTCCAGGTGAGGGTAAATTGCCGGGTAACCGGGTTATAATGCGACTGCGTAATCACGGGTGAAACCGAGGCCGTACCGGTAACCATGATGGACCCGCTCGTGGCCAGGTTATCGACCCAGCTAAGGCCGGTGGCCAGCCCCGGGAAAGTTTCGGTCGCAAAAGCACCGCCATAACTGACCGCGTTGAAAAGGGTATACGTGTTGCCGGACTGCGGCGGCGGACCCGAATTGATCACGTTCAATCCACCGTTATAATAGAATGTCAGTTGATTGGTGGGATAGGACCGCAAAACCATTTGGTTGGTATTGGCCAGGTCAAATACCAGGGTCCCACTGAGCGTCGGGGTATTGGTCAGCAGGGTGACGGTCGTGCCGATGGTATAGGTCCCGTTGATCACCAGGGTCGGAACCGTAATGGGCTGCCCGGTCAAAGTGCCGGTCCCGTTGAAATTAATGCTGCCGAAGGCGTGACCGACGATATTGCCCTGATTCGTCAGGTTTCCGCCGACGTTCCAATTGGTCACATCGGAAATGTCCCAGTAACCGTTGGCCAGGCCCGGTATGGTCCCCCCGATGGTATTGGTGATCACGGTTACATTGCCATTGAAGTAGGCGTTGCCCAGCGCCCCGTTCAGGTCCGTCATCTTACCACCGATAGTCGTGTTGCTGCCTACCGTCAGGTTGAACGAAGAGCAATCCCAGGAACTATTGGTGCCCAGGACCAGATTGCCCAAAACTGTGAAATCGGCGCCTTCCTGCACCAGAGTGCGTCCAATCACCTTCATGTCTCCGGCAATCGTCATCGCCGCGGCGGGGTCTTGCGCATTCACGAATCCGTTATAGAAGGAATTCCCGTTTGTGATCACCGTATTACTGAACACAAGGTTGTAATAATTCTGATGTTTGGCCCAGAAGGCGTTGCCGGAATAAATGACGGTATTACTGGCGGCCGAGGTGTTGAACGTTCCGATTTGGTAGGTCCCGATGGAACCCGATGGGTCGAGAACGTTGAGCGTGGTATTGGTCCCCATCACTACCGAACCGCTGCCGTACATATAGGCAATGGCCGCGTTGGAATTGACGATGACCGAATTAGGGCTTTCAATATCCACGCCATTGGTCGGGTCGGGCACGATCCCCCCGGGCCACGGAGCATTCGGCACGGTGGAATACCAATTACCGCTGCCGGTGGCAGTGATATCCACTTGCGCAGACAGCTGGAAAATAAAGAGCAAGCTGGAGGCAAAGACAAAAGCTGCAAGAATGGGTTTCGTTTTCATTTGGTCTGGATTCATCTGGGGAGGCTTTCGTTGTGATTTAAATGATACGACTGAACATCGAATGAAATGCGACTTTGCTGTTTGACAATTTACTTTTATTGGCCGGTTATGAATTAAAAGAAGATTACACGTTATGTCGTGGGACAACAGTCGCATGAAGCGATGACAACCCGTTTAAGGCATCTGTGTCATGCGCCGGGTCAATCGTTTGGGCGCCGGCAAGGAGGTTATTCCGCTGCGCCCGACCATTGCACTTTATCATAACTCACCTGGCTGATCGAAGCGTCCGAGCGCACAGTCCCCACCGGGGTGCTGGGAGATGTTTTGAGGGCGACGCCCGGTGTAAAAACTCCGTAAAACTGGCCCCAGGTTAAAGCACTGGGCAACGTGGCCACCGTATGGCCGTCCACAAAAACAACGTTAACCCGGTTGCTGTGCTTGGCATAAGCCGTCTGCATGCGGGCATTGTCGTTACCCGTGGGCGGGAGTGAGGGACCGGAATTACCGGCCCAGTACGAATCCAGCCAGGCCGCAGCGGTCGCCGTGTTGACCGGACTGATGGAACCGCTCACATCGGTAACGGCCACCAGCTCGGACGGTTTCGGCGCCGAGGAAGCCTTGAATGGTTTGGCGTTGATCATATTGCCGTCGTTGGGATCCACGGTTCCAAAAACACCGCAGAAGTTAAAGCCGTAGGAAAGAAAACCGGTAATGCTGGGATCCCAAACTCCACTCGCGGTCGGATAGGTTAAACCCCGCTTGCGTTTTGGGCAGACCCACACCTTGTTATTGGGCAGATATGTCGCCAGGATCGGGGCCGGCGTGTTCGGCGTAACCTGGTCTCTTAAGAGCCATTCCCCGCCGCAGGCCAGTCCGTATTTATTCTTGTACGGCGGCCCGGCATGATAAACGGGCGGCAGCGGAAAATACTCCTTGTTATCACCGGAATACATCGTCATGGCCAGCCCGATTTGTCGGGTATTGCTCAGGCAAGCCACGGCCGTCGCACGGTCTTTGGCGCTGCTCAAGGCCGGCAGCAGCATGGCCGCCAGGATGGCAATAATGGCAATGACCACCAACAATTCAATCAAGGTAAAAGCCGATTTCAAAGTTCCCGATTCCGAATAATTGTGAGCCGGCGACCCATGCCGGCCCGCGACACTTTTTTTGCCGGGCCCGCTCACTTCAGTAATATTTTCGCCATTCATAATATTTTTTCACGATCGATTCTGCTGGCACTCAATTAAAATCTGATAACCGGATGCTTGTTTTAGATTAGCATTTGATACCTGATTTAACAGTCGCATAAATCGGCTACATGGCTGAACTCCTCATTTTGTCAGATAATTTGCTTCCTGGCAAAGCGTAAAAGCAACAGATAGTGTCCTGATTTGTAGTCTGAAT
>JBGPDH010000071.1:0-14516 GCA_041482195.1 Verrucomicrobiia bacterium | reverse complement strand
GCTTTCGCCTCCGCCCGCTTTGTTTGCCTTTCGGCATCCTGAACCCCGCCATCGGATGTCGGGGTGAACCGTCCGCTGGTTGCGGACAAATTCGACGTTTACACTCCCGCACCGCCGGTTTCGTTTACTTCACTGCCGGATGCGGACTTCGTCTGCTTCAGCGGCACGAAGCCACCGGGCACGCCAAGCACCAATGTGTTGCCGGTGTTGTGCGCTGCCGCCAGGGACTGCATCAGGCGCAGGTTGTGCAACGCCGGATTGCCGTCGAGCAGCCGTGCAGCGTTGGCCAGGTTCCTCAACGCAGCGCTTTCCCCGCGTGCACGTTCGAGCGCGGCCTGACCTTCCTGCTTCGCCTTCAACACATCGGCGAACGCGCGCTTCAGGTCAGCGGCAAACATCACGTCTTTTGCTTCGACAGCGAGTACAGTGATGCCAATCTTGGCCGCCTCCGGCTGCACACGCGCCAGAAGCTGCGCGCCGATTTCTAACCGTTGGTTGAGCAAGGCTTCCACAGCGACACCGCTTACGACCGCACGCACTGCAAGCTGGGTGGCATTGTAGAGATCGCTCAACCAGTTCTGCGTATCGTGTGCGGCCTTGACCGGCTCCGTCACCTGGTAAGTAACGAGCAGACTCAGCTTGAGGCCAACATTATCAGCCGTGAGGACCTCCTGACCCGCTACGAGCAACGAGGCCTTGCGGAGGTCTGTGAATTTTACCGTCCAGCCGAAACCCCAGATAACGTGACGGCCCGCGTTATTGCGCCGCACATACAGGCCGTGGTGATATACGAGTCCCACCCAACCTTCCGGCACGTCAAACGCGTGTCGCAGTTTCTTGATGACTGGGAGGGCGATTAGAACGGCAATGCCAACTATGGTGATGCTGATGATTAACAGTATTGTGTAGTTCATGGTTATTTCCTTTCTTGAGTTAGTTATAAATCAGAAGTCCGAGACAGAAGACCACCCTTCGGCGGCGGGAACCCCGAAAGCCTTCGGGGTTCGCTGGGCCGACTTCGGGCTGCGCTTGCGCGCCGGTCTTGCTGTCTCGAACCGTTGCGGGATTTCTCCCGTTTCCAGCCAATGGATCGGTTATGAGCCGAGTGCGGATTCGAACCGCGATTGAACCAGCTTCGCAGGACAAATCCGACGGACGGTCAGATTCGCTGCGAACTGGTTCAAAGTCTGAAATGATCTCGACGGCTACTCACGGATGTAATGATTTCGCTGACTGCCATCATAGCGACCAGTGCGGAGGCAACAGTTTTTGAAACCTAAATCCTGAACCGCACGGACAGGGATCATTGCGACCGAGCTTCTCTTGGAGCTCCTTGTCGCCATGCACAACGCGGAAACCACGTTTCACGCGTGTCTCGGATGGGAAACCTTTGCGACGCTTGCTGGTGATCTCGAAAAAATGGATTGTCCTGATCAAACGATTGATTTGCCATACGTCCTCCGGATTGTGGGTTGTGGTTGTGAAACGACGACGCACATGCGCCGCCGAAAATTGGTCAGGAAGCCGGGATTTGCACCCGGACCGTCTCCTTCACGGGGAGAGATGCTGCTAATTACACCACAATCCTGATTGGGAATGGGTCCCCTGGTCGGACTCGCACCGACGAATAGCGGTTTATCCCGCGCCTGCGGGACTCCTGTAGCTGCTGAGGCACAGGGGCAAGGCATTTATGATTTTTGATTTACGATTTACGATTTGAAGACGGCACCGACGGCGCTGCCGATAGGCCGTTCCCCAAATCAACAATGTTAAATCACCAATAAGCTTGGTGCTCTCACGTGGACTTGCACCACGAGCCTCCGCCTTCGCAGAGCGGCGTGCAGAACTAATTACACCTTGAGAGCGTTGGGAATCTACGATTTACGAATGACGATCTACGCAGGCACTTTCCTAATGTATGGCTACTCGTAAATCGTATATCTGATATCGTAAATGGAACTGGCATCCGTGGCCGGACTCGCACCGGCTAGGACCAGCTTGAAGGGCTGGAGGCTTGAGCTGCTTTGCATTCACGGACTTAAAGAGTGGCAGGTGACGCGTGACAAGTGGCACGAAACGGCCACTAACAAGCAGCTATTGGGAATTCATGTTACCTGTCACTTGTCACAATTACGACGGAATGGCCCCTGAGTTCGGGATTGCGCCGACGTCTCCTCGTCTTCAGCGAGGCGCTAATCTACCTCAGCTACTCAGGGAATGGCCTGCAGGGCCGCAGCCCGACAGGCAAAAGCTGGTCGTCCCGCGCGGTAACGCTCCGCGGTCTTCCGGTTATCGACCGGGCGCTCTACTATTGAGCTACAGGACGGAGAAATTGAATCGGGAGGCGCTCGATTTGAACGCCTCCCGATGTTTTTGTTTAGTCCAGGAAGGCCACGTTGGCCATCGTGCGGCTCTGGGTTTCGGTGTTCATGAGAACCCTATGCCAGACCGGCAGCGTAATGGTTTCGTGGTCGCTATGGCGTACCGCGCCGCGGGCATAGACGCCCGGGTTGCGGCGCATCACCTGCCAACCCCAGCGGGCCGCGTCCGGATTGCGCCGCAGGATCGAGCGATACTCGTCCGGCGTGACGCGGTTCGGATGCCGACTGCACACGTGAACCGTCTCGCCACCGCTGCGGAAGAGCTGCTCCACCAGATGTGGTTTGCCGCCACCGCGACGGAGCGGTTCATTACTGAGAACGAGTTTCTCGTTCACCACGAACGACGGTTCCGGCACGAAGAACCATTCGCCCTGACGACGAAATGCCCGGTTCTTGCGAGCGTAGCGTTTACGGGACGAAACGTGATTACGCGCAAGCGCATCACGAACATCCTTCGGCTGGAGTGCTTCCATCGCCTGACGCACGCTGGATGCACCGCCCGGCACGGCAGCGACGAACCATTCACGTTCGTCGTGTCCACACAGGAAGCGGTCGAGCTGCGGCTTGGCCACGGCCTTGCGCACCAGCAGGAGCAGATGACGCTCCTTCGGTTCGGCCTGCATCACTGTTACGTCAACCGAATCGCGCAAGATATCCGGCACACGAAGTTCAAAGAACTCCCCATGATTGTCACGGCGGATGTCGATGGCGTAGTCGTGAGCATTGGTGCCCCGGTTCAGCCAAACCGGCAAACGGCCCTGACGAGTCGGAAACTCACGGATTTTCAAACGCGCACCCATGGCAGCGAACTTGGACTCAATTAGTTTCGCATTCATACTTTTTGATTTGTGGACCAGCCCGAGCAGGGCGGAATACGAGATTCAGCCTCGGCGCCGGTCGGTTTCGAATGACTCGAGTTAGTTTATAGCTCCTGCGAAAGAGCAACTGGCTTTGGTAACGCATAATTGGTTTCATGGGATCTCCTTTGGTTGTGGTTTAAAAATTGGCCTGCCATCCGTAGCTCTGGACTTAGTGGACGAGCCCTCCTTCGCCAGGAGGCTATGGAGGGCATCCTTCGCTCTGGCTCAACCGTCGTTGGATCAGAGCGAAGGATGGCGGAAGGCGTCGGTAATGCTCCGACCTCGGCGATGCCGATCCTGTTTTCGGGACCAGCTTATATCTCTCTGCCTTCCGTAACCGGTGCTTTCCTGGAATGAGAGCTGTGTGGTTAAAATTTCCTGTCACCTCGGGCGGCGGTTGAGGGACTATCAGGTCGGTATGAATACAAAGACGAACGCGACGCTTGCTACGGTTCCGCAGGGTGCTCGACACGCTTCGATCTGGAGCAGGGCTGCGCCGGGGCTTTCGCTTATGATACTGGCGCCGCTCCTTGCCGAGATTCTGCCGGGCGCGACGCGCTTTAGCGCAATCTTCGTGCTGCCGGTCGAGATTTGCGTGTGGGGCGGTGGGGCGATACTTATCCGCTATGCGATCCGCAGACGGCGGCTGGGCTGGCGTAACATGTTGCTGCTGGCGCTGGCACTGGCGATCGCAGAGGAATGCATCATCCAGCAAACTTCGCTCGCGCCCCTGGTCGTTCAGATCAAGGGTCAAGTCTATGCCCGGGCCTTTGGCGTAAATTACGTCTATCTTTTGTGGGCGCTGGTTTATGAAACTGTTTTTGTCGTCTTCGCCCCGATCTATCTCACCGAGTTGATCTTTTCCTCTCGCCGGACTGGTCTTTGGCTTAATCGGGTTGGAATGGTTGCGGTAGCCCTCCTGTTTGCTTTGGGCTCTTTTCTCGCATGGTTTTCATGGACTCAGATAGCACGACCCAAAGTATTCCATGTTCCGGTTTACAATCCTCCGTCGAAGTACATGCTGGTCACGGGCATTGCCATTTTAGCGCTAATTTTCCTCGCGCTCGGTCCGTTTCGGGCGTTGCTGACAAAATCGGCTGCCATGACAAACCCTCCGCCACCGTGGTTGATTGGCTTTACCGCGTGTCTTTGGGCTACGCTGTGGTACGTCCTGGTGCTGCTCGCGTTCGGCATCGCGCCGCAATTTCACTCCGCAATCGCGATGGGCAGCGGCATTCTCCTGGCCGGCGCAATCGTCTTCCTGCTACCACGTTGGACGGCTCATCCCGACTGGGGTGACATGCACCAATTTGGAACGCTCTTTGGTGTCATCCTTGGCTCAATGTTGCTTAGCTTCGTGGGTTTCATAGGAAGTCTTCCTCTCGATTTGTACTTCAAGATCGGGGTGGACGCACTTGCCGTCCTCTTGTTAATGGCGCTCGGCCTGCGCTTGCGACGAGTTTGAATGGGGAAACGGGCTGCGTAATGGCTGCCAGGGTTGGACTTGCACCAACACCGTGCGGTTTAACAAACCGTCGTGCTACTTTGACACCACCTGGCAACGGCACTGCCGGCAGCCCCGAAAGCGTTCGGGGCACCTGCATCGTACCGTTTAGAAGACGGATGCCTCATGTATTCGGCCACGGCAGCATTTTGAAATTGGTCAGCGCGGCAGGACTTGCACCTGCGGTCCCTCGGTTCCAGGCCGAGCATGTTGCTGCTACACCACGCGCTGATTGCCCCAACGAACTGAGAAGCAGTCGTTGGGGACACACGGATCAGAAGGCCGCAAACCTTGGCAACGGTCCCTTGGTAAGAATTTAAAATTGGCGCTCCCGGTGGGAGTGGGCTTCCCAAGCCTTACTGGATGGATGCCCCAAATGGGCTGTTCGCTTCGCGAACTGTAATGCACCCACAATCTTCCCGCAGACAACGGGTTGCTTTTCTATTCAGCTACGAGAGCGAAATGGCCTGCCGAGCCGAAGCTCGCAGAGCAAAGCATGATCGCTGGCTTGCCGGGTCGTAGCTCGCAGCGCTTTCTCTATCCATGCTCACAACCTCCGGCCCGTCTTCGTTAAACTTCGACGCGGCAGTCTTCGCACTCCGCTGCGCTCCGAGCGAAGACTGGTGGGAAGTGCTGGACCACGATTCGCGAAGCGAACGTCGTGATCTGGGGCAACCAACTTGTGGCGGAACCGGGAGTTCAAACGCTCCAGTTCGTCACTTCCGACTTTGTTTTGCGACACCCGATTTACAGTCGGGCAGCCGGAACACTTCCCGGAAATTGGTAGCGGGAGTGGGAGTCACACCCACCTGAGGAAGTTTATGAGGCTTCCCTCTGTGCATTGGTCGAGTTTCCCGCAGTGAAGTTGGCTCGCCGAGCCGTAGCCCGCCTGCCAAATCTGTGATTGTCCGTCTTCGCGCTTCGCGCTTCGACGCGACAGCCCTCGCCCGCCGTTGCACAGCGGGCGAAGGCTGGTGGAGTCGGTGGGTAACGCTCCCACATCGGCTTGCTTGCAGGGCAAGTGCATTGCTTGTCTGCCACGACCCCGTTGGATTTACGATTTACGATTTCAGATTTACGATTTGGCAGGCTGCCTCCGTGCCGCCTGGAGTAAGCTGAGTTTTGGGGACTTGGCCGCGTGCTGACGCGCAGCCTGTTTAAAATCATCAATCGTAAATCCAAAATCGTAAATGAAATGGTGCGGTTGCCGGGAATCGCACCTGGACATGCTCCCTGGCAAGGAACCATTCTGCTGTTAAATCACAACCGCGGAAATTAAAAGGGCCGGAAGTGTCATTGCACTTCCGGCCCATGCCATTTCACCCCGACTTGTTGTCGGGGTTCAACAAAGAACAAACACCTCTTGCTATCTTGCGATACCAACCCACGGTTTCACGGTGGTTCTTTCGGTGTTTAGGGGCACACCTCCTCCGAAGCCCTTAAAATGTAAAACTCGTTTCTCTCTTTCCGGCGATGCGATCTCCCGTTCGTGGGCACACCACGTCGGTGACGATTCAAAGCTCGTCCTCGCCAAAATCAATTTGTCGCCAGAAGACATCATCTAGACGTCGTGCTTTTCCGGTTCACAGATTGTTCATCTTTCGCTAACTACCATTCATTCTTTCAGTTCCGCAGGGAAAACAAAAAACCCTGCTTACACGCGGTAAGCAGGGTGAAGAAATTCTGTTTCGATTTGTTACCCGCTTACCATAAGTCTATCCAAATTGATTTCGGGTTTTTGCCCTAAATACGTATTGGATAGGCCAAGGCTGAACACACAACCCTGGCTTGACCGATTATGACGTGTCGCTTTCGCGACCGACATTGTCGGCCAACTCATGGTTGATATGTTCATGCAAGTTTTCATCGAACGAGAAGACGGATACCACAGGAGTATGGTTACAGTCAAGTTATATTTGAATGGATGTGTAGAAATTCTTCAATCATTGTATCTTGATGAAAGGATTTTTAAAGCTGCGCAGGTGCCGGGCGAGTCCGACTAAGGTCTTCGAATGCCTCAATTCCTACGTGCCGTCACAGGCTGCGGCTGTATCGTTCAACGATGCCGGCCACGACAACCGGCCTGGCACAGTAGGCAAATCCCAATATCATTTCAACGGGCATGGCAGCGACCGTCAAATTGGAGGCCTCACGATTGGCACCAATCGTTCCTGGTTTACCGCGTGACCAGTTGAAGGCGTCCAAGGATGAATTGGCGAATCCGGACGAGCTAAAAAAAGACTGGTATGTCGCCTAAGGAGATTGCCCGGTTGGACAGTGAAATGGAACCACTGGAGATTTTACTGGAGCCGGCAGCATCCTGGACCTGCAATTCCTTACTGCATCTGCAGTTAGAATGGAGCCAATGGCCGGGATTGAACCGGCGACCGACGGTTTACGAAACCGTTGCTCTACCGCTGAGCTACATTGGCTTTCACACCCGGTTCGCCCATGATGATAATTTTTTCTCCAGCAAAATCAACCCCGTTTCCGCCCCGCCTTTTCTCTGAATCTATTCCACCTCAAAACTGCTTCAAAACCCGATTAAACGATTCAAGGCCGCAGTCACACCCGTAACCAGTGCGTTGACACGTGTTTGCAACGGAAAATCCGATGGCGCTTCCAGCGTACAACCCAGCCGCGATTTGTTCATGATCAGATAAAACGCTTCCGCCCATTGCGGACGTGTGCTCGGATCGAGATTGGGCCGGATTATGCCACCTCGAGCCGGTCGTTCCTCGATGATTTCCGAGAGGTCAATCGGACAAACATCCCGTATCGCTTCGACGATTGTTTCCGCAAGCGCAGGTTGACCATCCGGGTTTTGTTCGTAGAGATAAAAGCCGTGTGCTTCCCAATCCTCGTGCAGGCAGAGGTACGCATCGAATTGGGGCTGTCGCTCCAGCCAGGCAATGTGGGCACGGACTTCGGCCGTCTCCCAATGCCGGTAATCACGGTTTAAATCCTTGCCATCAGGATTCTCGCGGTGGTTTGAGACAAAGCCCATGGGATTCAAACAGGGACAGAACCAAAGCTCCGTATTCGCCGGCCATCGATTCTCCTGAAGCAAGCGCAAGGCCGCCAGCGGCCCGGCCGGCTCGTCACCATGAATGCCGGCGGAAAGGTAAAGGTGGATTGCGGATTGCGGATTGCAGATTGAAACCGGCGCACGATGAAGGGCAAACAGGCGGAATTCGGTTTGTTGACCGAAAATTTCCGAAGTCCAGCCGCGTTGCTGCGCCGCGATTTCTATATCGTGTAATACGGCTCGAATATCGATCGTTTCGCCGTGGTAACCTCCGTGATTTCTGCCCAGTCGTTCCATTCGTGGCCACTAAACTGCCACAGCTTCTGCCTCACAGCCAGTCTTGCCGCAGCCGCAGCCGCCGGTTTCCTGATCGCTGAACCCGTGTTTATCCCAACTCGGATCCAGGCCGAGGTCCTTGATCATTTGCAAATCCTTTTCCACCGGCTGGTTGAGAGTGGTCAGATAGTTGCCCACCATCAGAGCGCTCGCGCCGGCCAGGAAAATCATGCTTTGCGCATCGCGCAAATTCACCGTCCGCCCGCCGGCGATCATGATTTCCTGCCGCGGTAAAATGAACCGGAAACAGGCAATGGTCTTCAAAATTTCCAGGACCGGCAGCGGCGGATTGTTTTCAAACGGGGTGCCTTTGATCGGATTGAGGATGTTGATGGGCACGACGTTGGCGCCGATCTCCTTTAGGGTAAACGCAAGGTCGCAACGGTCCTGGCGCGTCTCGCCCATGCCAATGATGCCGCCGGAACAAATTTTGATGCCGGCCTTTTTCAAATGGCCGATGGTTTCCAGCCGGTCATCGTAGGTATGAGTGGTGCACGTTTTCGGGAAAAACCGGCGTGAACTTTCCAGATTGTGGCCGTAGCATTCCACCCCGGCTTCCTTTAACCGATCGGCCACGCGCTGACTTTTGATGATGCCCAATGAAACGTCGGGACGGGTTTTACCGCTGGCTTTCAATTCCCGGATGCGATCACAGACCTCGTCCAGCATCGGGCCTTCGTTCAAACCTTTCCAGGCGGCCACCAGGCCGACGGCGGTGACACCATTTTTACCCGCTTCCTCGGCGGCGGCTTGAACCGGCTCGGGATCAACAAAACCGTAACGGGGCGAACCGGTCTGGTAAAAGGAGGACTGCGCGCAAAAACTGCAATTCTCGGAACAGGCGCCCGCCTTGGCGTTGACGATGGAACAAAGGTGAATTTTGTTGCCCTTGAAATGTTCTCGAATCCGGTTTGCCCACGACAGCAAATCAAAAATTGCGGCCGACGATTCCAGCTGGAACAATCCCGCCGCCGCCTCCCGGGTAATCTCGCCACCAGCTAAAACGCGCTGTCCCCATCCGGCAATCCGCCCGTGGTCCGTTACGTCAACCGATTTCGTTATCATGGTTGACAACCTAAACGGGGGTCAAAACCTTTGCAAGCGGGGATTCATTGGATTAGGCCGCCCGGTGAAACCGGGAAGCCAACCGGTTACTCGACCAGTTTACCGAGGATGTCCTGCCGGGAAACCGCCCCAAAATAACGGCTGTCCATGCTGTTATTACGGTTGTCGCCCATGACGAAATATTTATCGCCAAAGCTGATAAACTCGTCCCCGGTTCTATCGTTGGCGTAAGTTTGCGTGCCGGGCAGCAGATACGGCTCGCGCAACAATTTGCCATCGACATAGACCTTGCCATTTTTCAAACAAACGGACTCGCCCGGTATGGCAATGATGCGTTTGACCAATAGCGTGTTATCCTGCGGATCCCGGACGGCAACAATATCGTCACGTTGCGGCTTCTCGACGATGTAGCTGTATCGATCCAGCCAATAATGTCCCGAATCGATCAATGTCGGATACATACTGACACCAACCACCTGAACGGATTGAAAAACAAACCGGCTGATCAGCATGTAGCCGACCAGCGACAGACTCAAAAGCATTACCAAACTGAAACAATGACGGAAAAACCATCGCCACGACACCTGCAGACGCCAAATCTTGAAATTTAGGGCAAGAACCTCAGAGAATTTCTTAAAGCCAGAATGCGTCATACCTACACTTAAACTGTACCAATTTGATACAATCTTGCAAGGAAAAACAGCGAATTTGCCTAAAAATTAAACAGTAACTCCCTTAACGATAAAATCTTAATAAACCGTTTATAAAGGCCAATCGGAAAAACGACTTTTCTGAAATTAATGACTCTTTATAGATTCATTAAGGTAACTGGCCAGCGAAGCGATTTGCATGTCCGATAATGGACCCCCGTCCGTCGTGGCAAACGCCGGCATCAGCGATCCCGGTTTGCCGTGCGTAATCCAAATCCGCCAGAACTCATAATTGGTCGGAGTCTTCAGGGCATGCAAATCCGGCACCATAGTCGCGCGACGTTCACTGTCATGGCAAATGGCACAATCCGCTGCGTACAGTTCCTGGCCATATTTGCCTTCACCTCTTCGGACGTGACACGTGAGACAGCTTGCATTGTTGAAGACTGTTTGCCGATCCGCCTGAGTCATTTGCACGTTGCGCGCGCGATCGCCGTCCGAGAGCACCGGCATCACAAACGGCTGGATGGTGATATTGAGCAGCAACATCTTGGTTCCCTTGTCGGTGTAGACCGTGAGTGATTTGTACAACGTTCCGCTTTTGCCGGCCAGGTTCACGGTTGCTTCCATTTGCCCCTTGGCGCCGGGCGGGAGAGTCCAGGGCAGCGGCGGCAGTTTGGTGGTGGTGCACCCGCAGGAAGGACGGACATTCAAAATGACAACGGGATTGGTGGAGGCGTTGGAAAAATTGAAAACGAAATTCGCCAAGGCGGTGTCATCCGAAACATTGGTGGCTTTCGTGGTTGCGTCCCAGGCCAATACTCCATCCGGCAAGGGCCCTTGCGCCTGGGACAGGCTCGGGACATAGACCGGCGGGGTCGCCACCGTGACGTTGGAAGACATGACCTCGGCGGCCTGCAGACTCGCACCGACAAGAACAGCGCCCGCCACTCCACAAAGGAAACGACTCAGACTCATCATGGTAACGAATAGTAGATTACCCGCGCCCGTTTGACGAGTGCTAAATTGCCGAATGAAGCCGTCAAGACCGGTTTAACGCACTGAGTACGGCGCGCACCGACGCCAGTTCAATATTCGTGTCCACCCCGGCGCCCCAGCGGGTTTTGCCGTCACCGTGCTTGATCTGAATATAGGCAATGGCCGCGGCCTCCTCGCCGGAACCCAGCGCGTGCTCGCTGTAGGCCGTGATTTCGAAACGCGGCACACCGATTTTGCTGAAGCCATGAACGAGCGCCGCCAGCGGACCGTTGCCCTCTCCGGCCAATGCCACCGGTTTGCCATCGCGTAACAATTTCACACGGCACTTGACGACACCGTTTTTACTCTCCGTTTCGAATTTTTTGAGCTGCCAGGGCGAAGAACGCTCGATGTATTCGCGCCAGAACATCTGCTTTAACTCGGTGGCGCTGACCTCGCGGCCCAGTTTATCGACTTCGTCGTTGGCGATGGGACCAAATTCGCGTTGCAGGTCCTTGGGCAACTCGATACCAAACTGGCTTTCGAGCAGGTACGCCACACCGCCTTTGCCGGATTGCGAGTTGACACGAATGACTTCGCGGTATTCCCGCCCGATGTCGGTCGGGTCAATCGTGAGATAGGGCACGTCCCAATGGGTGCGGCCGTCCTCTTTCCATTCGTTCAACCCTTTGCGGATGGCATCCTGGTGCGAGCCGCTGAACGCAGTGAAGACCAGTTCGCCCGCGTACGGCTGGCGCGCTGGAACCGTCATGCCGGTGCAACGTTCGTAAACCTCGATAATCGAATTGAGGTCGGCAAAATCGAGCTTCGGATTAATCCCATGCTGGTAAAGGTTTAAAGCCACAGTCACGATGTCCAGATTGCCCGTCCGCTCGCCATTTCCGAAGAGGGTGCCTTCGACACGATCAGCTCCCGCTAACAAGCCGAGTTCAGTCGCCGCCACGCCGGTGCAACGGTCATTGTGTGTGTGCACACTCACGATGAGCGAATCGCGGTTCTTGATATTCCGACAAATCCACTCGATTTGGTCGGCATAAACATTCGGCATCGCCACCTCAACGGTGTCCGGCAAATTCAAAATCATTTTCCGTTTTGGCGTGGGTTGCCATACGTCCATAACAGCCTCGGAAATCTCCTTCGCAAATTCCACTTCGGTGGCGCTAAAGCTTTCCGGGGAATACTGGAGCATCACTTCCGTATGCTTGAGCCGCGGCAAGCGGTCCTTGATCCATTGGGCGCCGCGCACAGCCACTTCGACGATTTCCTTCTTCGATTTGCCGAAGACGACGCGGCGTTGCGCGGGCGAAGTGGAGTTGTAAAGGTGAATGATGGCCTTCTTTGCGCCGATGAGCGATTCCACGGTGCGCTCGATCAAATCCTCGCGCGCCTGCACCAATACCTGGAGCCAAACGTCGTCCGGTGCGCGGTTTTCCTCGATGAGCCGGCGGTTGAACGCAAACTCGGTGTTCGATGCGGACGGGAAGCCGACTTCAATCTCCTTGAAACCGATTTTCACGAGCGTCTGGAATAACTCGAGCTTCTGACTGACATTCATCGGCACGGCGAGTGCCTGGTTGCCGTCGCGCAAATCCACGCTACACCAGCGGGGCGCCTGGCTGAGGACACGGTTGGGCCATTGCCGGCCGGGTAAACTGACCGGCGGGAACGGACGGTATTTTTTCGACGGATTCTTGTGCATGTTATCTTTCAGTTGTGGCAGTGGCGCTTCCGTTTGGCAAAACAAAAACCCCACCGCCGGGTTGGCAGTGGGGTTCGATAAATTTGGTGAATGAATCAGAACCCAACCGCCGCGCGGCACAACAGCAGCGCGTTCAGCAGCAGATTCAGATTCAAATTACGGCTCACGAAAGAAGAATAACCACTTGTGTTTACCGGGTCAAATCCTTTTTCTTCTTTTCAAATCGTTGTTTTTCTCCGTTCCATGCCACGTTTATCCGCAAGTTGGAATCCAACAGCGGGACGAGCAGATGAATGGCTTTGTTCATTTCGCCGGTATTTTCAAACTCGCACTTGATTCTTTCTCCGTGCCGCACAGAAAGATTCAGCCGTCCGGCTTTTCCAGCGGTGGCGAAAAGGCTAGATGCTTCGATGGCGGCATTGCGAATTTCGGCCAGATTCAGCCTGAAATTGGACTCGCTTTCGCGTAACAACTCCTCCGGATTTCCTGCTTCCAGGCGCTGCCGTTTCGTGTGGGCTTTTCCCAGGGTTAACAGCCATAAGACCAACGGGACAACGAAACCAAGCGGACCCAACAAAGGCGCTGCAGCCGCCAAAATGGACTTTGAGCCGCCTTCGATCTGGATGAAAAGCAGGTCGCTGCGTTCGACAAATACCCGATATTTTCCGGCGGACAAAATGGGAGTAACCAGCCTGACATCAAATGCCGGACGGACGGATTGAGGCGAGGCCACAGCCTTCCCTTGCCCTGTCTGCGAACCAATGACCGAATGGCCGTCGATCGGGCAAACAGCCACGTCGTCGGCGTATTCCCTTCCGCAACAGGAACAATTCTTCATCGGCTAAAGGATGACTGAACAAATTCAAAGCCGATTCACGCCCACCGTCCACAAAAAAACATCCTGTAATCCCGATGACTGACATCCCATTTCCCGGGCAACATTTTACGGGCAGAAAAGCGCGAGTTTGAATTTTCCCGCTTGCTTCCCCCCACAGGTCGCGAAAACACTGGCGTTCATGCAAACCAAACAAACTGTTCCGGCGGGCCGAATTTCCATTGTCAAACGACCATGGTATAAACCACTCGCCGTCGCTCTTGCCGCGACCGCCACGGTTCTCCTGCCGGCCTGCCGCACCCTAACGCCCATGTCCGACGTGCGGAAGGAATCGGACGGCGTGACCCTCGCAACGCCGACCGGAGTGACGCGGTTGCAGGTCTGGTCGGACCGCATTGTCCGCGTGACGTTCGCGCCGGGCAAGCGACTGCCGCCGAAACAGAGCCTGTGCGTCATCGGTCAACCCGTGCCGACGAAATGGTCTCTGGCCGAGACCCCTGATGTCATAAAATTGCAGACGGGTGCGGTGCAGGCGCGAGTAGACCGCAAGACCGGCGCCGTCGGATTTTTCGATTTACAGGGCAGTCGGATTTTGTACGAGACGCCGGCTGGAACAAAAGTCCCGGCTCGACCAGGTGAATCGGGTGCCCAACAGTCCTTTGTCCTGGCTCCAGGCGAGGCCTTTTACGGCCTTGGCCAGCATCAGAGCGGCCTCTGGAATTATCGCGGCACGATGGTGCACCTGCAGCAGAAGAACATGGAGGTGGCCATTCCGGTCCTGGTTTCGTCCAAAGGCTATGGCGTGCTCTGGGATAATCCTGCTGTTACGGATGTGGACGTGGGCAAGACAGATCCGGGAATTTTGTCGTGGACGTCCGAAGCCGGAAATGAAGTGGATTATTATTTCCTTTTCGGTCCGACAGCGGACGATGTGATTCAGGATTATCGCGCAGTGACGGGCGCGGCGCCGATGATGGGCCAATGGGTTTGGGGTTTCTGGCAGTGCAAGGAGCATTACGCCAGCCAGGAGGAATTGACGAATGTGGTCGTGGAATACCGTAAACTTGGGGTGCCGTTGGATGGTATCATACAGGACTGGCAATACTGGCCGAAGCACGGCTGGGGTTCGCACCAATTCGATCCGGCACGCTATCCGGAT